>NZ_JBIWCN010000018.1:0-188417 GCF_044761525.1 Streptomyces sp. NPDC097595
GGTCGCCGACCCGGCCCATTACTAGGAGACCAAGAAGGCCTGATCTCTGGTTAGGCCGGCTGACCCTGCGGTCAGACTCCCTGCCGATCCGCACCGGCTTGCCCCTCGTGCCGCGCGCGATGAGCGCGGAGGCAAACCTGTCACCACCCTCCGCGGAGGCAAGGTCTAGTTGAAGGGGTCCAGCGTGATGTACGCCTGCTGCGGGTTGCCGTCGTGCACGAGCGATTCGTGCGCGCCGACGTCGTCGAAGGCGAAGCCGTACGCCTTGCCGTCGGCCATCTGGGCGTGGATCTTGGCGGAGTAGTGATTGGTGACCGCGTCCTTGTAGAAGTTCGCGTCATTCGCGTCGGGCTGGTTGGGGTTGCTCAGCAGCGTCGACCGGTTGTAACCGGCGCACAGCGTGCGGGAGATGGGCCCCCGGACCAGGTCGTTGGGCGCGTCGAGGAGCTTGTAGCAGCCGAAGATGCTGTCCGAGTCGGGCTTCTGGAAGCTGGTGACGACCGCTCCCGAACTGGTGGTGAAGTTCATGGTGTTGCCCTGGACCCGTCCGAAGTACTTCGTGTTCGGCTGGTCCGCGAACGGCTGGACGGTCAGCGTCTGCGAGGAGTACTTGCTCCACACCCGGTTGACGTAGTCGTTCATGACGGAGGCCGGCAGCGCCCCCGCCTCGATGCCATGGCCGGGTGCGAGCGCCCGCAGGATCGTCCCGTCGGAGCGGGTCCTGATGAGCCCGCCCCAGCCACCGGGCTGGCTGCGCAGGGAGTCGAAGAACGCTTTGTAGCCACCGGGCTTGAGGTGGCCGGTGGTCAGGGTGGTGCCGTTCGGGCGCTTCACCCCGACCGCGTAAGGGGCGGAGAACATGTCGACCTGGGTGCTGTTGATCCACAGGCCGGCGTCGTTGAGCGTGTACTCGGTCCAGTTGAAGAGGATATTCGCGTTCGGGTCGCTCGGGTTCTGCACCGCGGGCTGCACCAGACCGCCGGTGGTGAGCTTGAAGACCAACTTCTGCCCGTAGGAGAAGTAGACCCGGCCGGAGAACTTCGGCATCCGGATCGTCTTCGCCTGCCCCTTGGCCGGCCCGGCGATGGACGCGTCGGGAGCGGGCGTCGGGGGGTTGCCCCCGGCGGGCCACGGATGGAAGGTGCCGTTCGCGTCGGCCCAGCCCTGGCGCCCCGACGAGAGTTCGGTGCCGATGACGTAGACGTAGACCTGCTCGCCCCGCCCGGAGTTGTTGGTGAGCGTGAGCGGGATGGTCGCGGGGACGGCCGCGGCCTCGGTGGCGGCGGTGACCTGGGTGGCGACGAGGCACCCGCCCGCCAGCGCGAGCGCGGCGATCAGGGCGGCGGCCCTGGGGCGGCGGGCTCGGCGCGTACGGGGGGCGGAAGGAAGGTTGGCAGACAAGCTCTACTCCTCATCCGGAAGGCCGTGCTGTGGAGGTAGCCGGTGCGAGTCGCCCGAAGGCGGCTTTGAGAGCGCTCTCACGAGAGTTCCTGGAGCGTATCGACGGGTCAGGGACACGTCAATTGCCTGGTCTGGACCAGAATTCTCCTCCGGCCGATCCTGAACGGCAGCCCGGCGCCCGGCGCGGAGCGGACCGCCGCCGGCGTCTCTGGCAGGGTGCCGTCGCATGGACTGTGTCTTCTGCCGGCTTATTCGTGAGGGCTCCACGCGCTGGGTGGTGCGCGGGGACGTGGCGTGTGCGTTTCTGCCGTTGGAGCCGTTGGCGCCCGGGCACACGTTGGTCGTTCCGACCGGGCATTACGCGGACGTCTTCGGGACGCCGGAAGACGTCCTCGCCGCCACCACCGCGTTGGCGCAGCGGGTGGCCGGGGCCATGCGGGAGGCCCTGGGCGCCACCGGGGTGAATCTGCTGAGCGCGAGCGGGCCTGGGTCGGAGCAGTCCGTGCCGCATCTGCACTTCCATGTCGTCCCGCGCTGGGTGGGCGACGGCATCACCACCTGGCCGGCCGGGCGGTCCGGGCACCGGGTGGACGGGGATCCCGGCGCGAGGCTCGCGCGGCATCTGGCGTGAACACACAGACGGCCGGGCCCCCGAAGGAGCCCGGCCGCACAGGTGTTACGGGGTCAGGTCAGCACTTGCCCGCCGGGCGGTCGCGCTTGACCAGGTTGGTGTAGCCGGTCGTGCCGTCCAGCCACAGGACGCGGTCGCCCTCGTCGGCCGAGGCGAAGACCTGGTCACCGCGGTTGCAGGAGACGCGCTGGGCGCCGCCCTTGCCGTCGGGCGCGACCTGGTACAGCTTCGGCAGGGTCTCGTTGTCCCAGGAGGTGGCCAGGGGCAGCGAGGTGATGGTGAGCGCGTCGTCCGAGGCGGTCAGCTGGTAGGCGGGGAGGGCGTCGGCGCCCGCCTCGGGGGTGACGGTGATCGGGTTCGTACCGTCGAAGTTCGCGCGGCGCACCGCGGCCTCGCCGGAGTCGGTGACGTCGTTGTCCTCGATCCAGAAGACGCCGTCGTCGGTGACGGCCGTCTGGCCGAGGCCGCCCACGTTGGTCGGGTCGATCGGCATCAGCGTCTTCTTGCCGGTGGCGGTGTCCAGGACCTCGACGCCGAGCTTGTAGCCGTCGGGCTCGGGCCACAGCTTGGCGTAGGCGATCTTGCCGTCGTGGACGGAGGGGAGCGCCGTCTGGCCGACGGGGTTGGTGAACACCTCCGTGGTCTCCGACGTGCGGATGTCGATGTAGCGCACCGCTGTCAGCCCCGTGCGCGGGTTGACGTAGCTGTAGACCAGGTAGTTGCCGTCGATGGCCAGCGAGTTGACGTTGGCGCCGATGCCGCCGACGACCTTGTCGACGCCGCCCTTGACCGAACGGACGTGGAAGCTGACGGCCGACGGGCCGTACTCCGCCCACGCGACGTTCTTGCCGTCCGTGTCGGCGTACACGTTGTAGTTGCCGTTGTTCGGGCTGACCAGCTGCGGCTGGCCCTTGCCCGTCGTGTTGCCGACCCAGACCGAGTACGGCTCGCTGCCGTCCTCGTTGGAGCGGGAGACGGCGTACTTGCCGCCGCCGGCGCCGAGGCCGGTGCCCGAGATGTTGACCTTGGAGAGGATGGTGTCGGTGTCGACGCCGAGGGCCTTCTCCCAGCCGGGGGCGATGCCGTGGGCGTCGAAGGAGCGCTTCACGATCTTGAGCTGCGCCTTGGTGACACCCAGTTCCTGCGCGGCGGCGATGACGGCGGCGCGGCCCTCGGTGAAGCCGTCGAGCGGCGTCATGTACGCGGAGAGCGCGCGGTAGACGATCTGGTCGGCGAGTTCGCCACCGAGGTCCTGGCGCATGTCCCACAGGGCGCCCGAGAAGATCGTGGAGTTGAGGTGCACGCCGCCGCTGTCGGCACGGTAGCTGGCGCCGATGAAGTTCTTCGACGTCGTGGCGCCGTCGTTGAGGTCGCGAAGGGCGCACTCGCGGGGGCCCGCGCTGGTGCACAGGTCCTCGCCGAGGAGGCCCGCGTCCGGGTCGTCCATCGACTGGCCGTTGGCCTCCAGGTCGATGGCGTTGCCGAAGTAGTCGGCCAGAGCCTCGTTCATCGCGCCGGACTGGCCCGCGTAGACCAGGTTCGCGGTGTGGGTGACGACGCCGTGGGTCATCTCGTGGCCGACGACATCGGTGTCGGCGGAGAAGGTGCGGAAGTCGCCGCCACCCTGGCCGTACACCATCTTCTCGCCGTCCCAGAAGGCGTTGTTGTACGGCTGGCCGTTGCTGACGACGCCGACCAGGGAGTAGATGAAGCCGTCCTTGCCGTCCAGGCTCTTCCGGCCGAAGTGGTTCTTGTAGTAGTCGTACACCTTGCCGGCCGCCCAGTGGGCGTCCACCGCACCGGAGTTGGTGTAGTCCTCGCCGAGCTCGGGGGTGGCGGGGCGGAACGTCTTGATACCGCTGGGCCAGACGCCGGACGCGCTCGACGCCTCACGGCCACGCGCATCGTACGTGGCGATCATGGGACCGCCGTACGGCGAGTCAGCGGCCCGCCTGCTGTAGTCGATCATCTGAAGGGCGCCGGTGGTGTCCTTGTACAGATTGATGTCGACCTTCTGGCCGTTGTAACGCACGCCGCTGCCCTTGACGACGAGCTGGTCGGCGGCATCGGTGGAGGCGTCGGAGGGGGCCGCCGCGCCCTGCGTCCCGCCGGCGGCCGTGTTCTGCGCGCCGAAGGTCTGGATGCCGCTGTACTGCATGACGGGGAAGCCGGAGTGCCCGTCGATGTACACCTCCTGCTGGACCGCCGAACCGTCGGCCGGGTTGGTGCCCGTGACGGTGATGTGGCGGGTCAGCACGCCGGTGCCCTGCGGAAGGATGGTGACGTCGCCGGCCGTGCCCTTGAAGTCGGTCTCGGCGGCCTTCTGGCCCTTGGCCGGGGCGCGCAGGAGGCCGTCGCTGAACTGCGCGGCGACCGCGCCGACCGCGCGCTCGATCGCGGTCTTCTCGGAGACCTTCGGGGCGACCGTGTCCAGCTTCAGCTTGGTGAAGTAGTTGCCGGAGGTGCCGGTGACGGCGCGCTTGCCGTCCTTCTTGGTCATCCGGACGAGGTACTGGCCGCCGAGAACCGCGACGCCCTTGTACTTCTGCTGGAGGCGGACCGTCTCCTTGCCGCCCTTCTCGGTGGTGGTCCCGACGGAGGTCAGGTCCTTCGCCGAGGTGTCCGCGATGTGGTAGCGGCCCTTCTTGGCCTTGAGGTGGCCCCGGGCGGCGTCGGCCGCGCTGCCGGAGGCGGCGACCTCCTCGTGCAGACCGGTGACGAGCGAGGGGGTGTCGGTCTCGCTGCCGGGCGTGGTGTCGGAGGCGGCGGGGGCGGCCGCCGCGGTGTCGGCGTGTGCTGCCGGCATGGCGGTGGCCATCAGGCCCGCCGTGGCCAGCAGCGCGGCTATGCCCTGACCGACAACGACGCCGGTGCGGCGCCCCTGGGAGCCAGCTGCTCGTCTGCGTACTGAAGTCCGCACGGTGTTCCTCCGGTTGCCACAAAGGCGTGAACGGTTATCGGATGCCGTCATGGAAGACCCGGAGCGGGATGTGGACAATGCGTTCCACCTGCAGACTTCTGTACGTGCACACTTGTGTGGCCTGCACGGAACGGCGAAAATCGCCTGGTGAAATGGGCTGATCTGGACGAACAGTGGCAGGCGCTCGGGCTCGGCGCGGACGAACTCCGGGTGTACGAGGCGCTGCTGAACAGCCCCGCAGACCGCACCCGGGCGGCCCTCGCCCAGGGCCTCGGCCTCTCGCCCCGGCAGCTCCGCAACGCCCTGGACCGCCTCGACGAGCGCGGCTTCACCCGCCCCGCCCGGGGCGCCGGGCTGCCGGTCCCGGACGCCCCGGCCACCGCCCTGCGCAACCTCATCCATCTGCACCAGGCGGAACTGCTGCGGCGTGAGGCGGAGTTGGAGGAGCTGACCGGCTCCGTGGACCGGATCGCCGCCCAGCTCATGTCCGCCTCGCACACCCCGCGCACCCTCGGGATCGAGACACTGCGGGGGCGTACGGCGATCGCCGAGCGGGTGACCTCGCTGGTGGTGTCCGCGACCGAGGAGGTGGCCCTCCTGGACCGCCCCCCGTACGCCGCGAGCGAGCCGGACGGCATGCCCGAGCCGATCAACATGGCCGAGCCGGTCCGGCGCGGGGTGCGGGTACGGGCCGTGGTCGACCGGGAGGGGCTGAGCTTCCAGGGGCGGGCGCGCGGGCTGAACGAGCTGTCCGCGCAGGGGGTGCAGATCAGGCTCGGCATGGACCTGCCGACGAAGCTGATCACCGTCGACCGCCGGATGACGCTGCTGCCGCCGACCGACGCGGCCGACCCCACCGCCACCGCCCTGGTGGTCAGCGACGCGCTGCTGAGCAATGCGCTGGTGCCGCTGTTCGAGGCGGTGTGGGAGCGGGCCGTGCCGATCGGGTCGGTCGACAATGCCCAGGTCACGGACGAGGACCGGGAGCTCCTGACCATGCTCTCCTCCGGCCTGAAGGACGAGGCGATAGCCCGCCGCCTGGAGGTGCACGTCCACACGGTCCGCCGACGCATAAGCCGCCTGATGCAGGAGCTGAAGGCGGAGACCCGCTTCCAGGCCGGCGTACAGGCGGCTATGCGTGGCTGGCTGACGCTTTAGGGGCCTTGCGCTCAGCTCTCCCGGCGCGGCCGCAGGAACGTGCCCGCGAGCAGCGCTCCGGCCAGGACGAGCGCCGAGTTGACCAGGACGGCGACGGAGACCCCGGACAGCACGCCGTTCGGGCCGGTGTCGCCGAGCGCGGTCATCCGGGCGGTGGCGATGGCACTCATGACCGGGATGCCGAGGGTGATGCCGACCTGCTGGGTCATCGTGGCGAGGCCGGTCGCGAGGCCCTGTTCCTCGTCGGGGAGGCCCGAGGTCGCGGTGACCATGAAGCCGACGATCATCAGCATGTTGCCGACGCCCCCGACGAACGTGGCGGCCAGCAGCAGCCAGATCCAGGCGCCCGAGGTCCCGAGCGCCACCAGTGAGAGCGTGGCGAGCGCCTGCACGACTCCCCCGGCGACGATGGTCCTGCGGTTGCCGAAGCGGCCCACCGCCCGGCCGCCGAGGGTGCCGCCGATCACGGTGCCGATGCCCAGGACACCGAAGGCGAGACCGGTGGAGAGGGGGGTGTAGCCCAGGACCTCCTGGAGGTAGAGCGTCAGCAGGAAGACCAGCGAGGTCTCGGTGACGAAGGCGATGAGCCCGGTGGCGTTGCCCCAGATGACGCTGCGGCGCTTGAGGATGCGTACGGGGACGAGCGGCGCGGTCGCCCGCTTCTCCACGAACCAGAAGGCGACGAGCAGGGCGAGCCCGGCGAGGAGTGCTACGTGGGTGGCGGGCGCGGTCCAGCCGGTCGTCCCGGCCTGGGTCAGCCCGTAGACGAGAAGCAGCAGTCCGCCCGTGACGGCCGCGGCGCCGGGGAGGTCGAGCCGGGGGCGCTCGGCCGGGCGGGAGTCGGCGATGACGGCCGGGGCCAGGGCGACGACGAGGGCGGCGACGGGGACGTTGACCAGGAAGGCCCACCGCCAGGAGAGCAGGTCGGTGAGGAGCCCGCCGAGGATCGCGCCGGCGGTGAACCCGGCGGACATCAGGGCGCCGTTGAGGCCGAGGGCGCGTTCGCGCAGCGGGCCCTCCTTGAACGCGGTGGTCAGCAGGGCGAGCCCGGCGGGCGTGACGGCGGCGGTGGCGAGGCCCTGGAGCACGCGGGCGGTGAGCAGGACCTCCGGCGAGGTGGCCAGGCCGCCCAGCAGCGAGGAGAGGCCCAGGACCGCCATGCCCGCGACGAACAGGCGCTTACGGCCGACGAGGTCGGCGACGCGCCCGAACAGCAGCGTGAACCCGGCGGCGGCGAGGGCGAACGCGGTGGCGATCCACTGGAGGTCCTGGAGCGCGAAGCCGAGCCCTTCCCCGACGACGGGCAGCGCGACGTTCAGGATCGAGAAGTCCACGGCGATCATGAACTGGGCGCCGAGGAGCAGGGCCAGGACGAGCTTCTGGCGCCCGGTCATCCGGGCGGACGGCGGCGGTACGGAGGCGGCGGATGCGGGGCGTGACGGGGTGCGGCTGGGCGCGGACATGGTCGTCCCTCCTCGGACGGAAGCTGAACGGACGGAAGCTGAACGAACGGAAACTAAACGGTCCCGTGGTTCCGTTAAGATGGAGTGACCGTAGCAGAGGAATGCTCGTTAATGGAACTGGAGAACCGTTATGGCATCCGAGAGCGTGGAACCGGGCACCGTGAGGCCCGGCGGACGGACCGCCCGGGTGCGGGAGGCCGTCCTGCGCGCGGCGGGAGACGCGCTGGCCGAGCACGGCTTCGACCGCCTCGACCTCGCCGATGTGGCGCGCCGCGCGGAGGTCGGCAAGACGACCGTCTACCGGCGCTGGTCCTCGCCCACGGGCCTGATCGCGGACCTGCTGGACGACATGGCCGAGCAGTCCTCGCCGCGCGCGCGGACCGGCTCCCTGGAGGGGGACCTCAGGGCGAACGCCCGGCTGGTACTGAAGACGCTCACCGATGAGCGCCAGGGCGCGCTGTTCCGCTCGGTGATCGCGGCGGCGACCTGCGATCCGCGTACGGCCCAGGCGCTGCACCGCTTCTACGCGATCCGGGTCGAGGAGTGGGCCGGCTGTGTCACCGAGGCCGTCGAGCGGGGCGAACTGCCGTCCGGCACGGACCCGGACGAGGTCGTACGCGCCGTCTCCGCGCCGCTCTACTACCGCCTGCTGGCCAGCGGCGACCCGCTGGACGAAGCGGCCGCCGACCGCGCCGCCGACGCGGCGGTCCTGGCGGCGAAGGCGGGGGCGTATGCGAGGTGAGGGCGGGGTGCCCACGCCTGTACGGAGATGGGCTCGGGGCCCCGGACCGGCCCGCCCCCGCCCTCAGTGCGCCAACAGCCCCCGCAGCCGGACCGCCCACGGGTGGTCCGCGCCCTCGGCCAGCGTGATCGTCTCGGCCAGCCAGGCGCGTGCGTGGTCGTCCAGGACCGGCAGCGCCTCCTCGAAGTCCCGCTCGTCCTTGGGCCTCCGGGACTTGGACTTGTAGAGCAGCTGGATCTCGGGCGCGAGGTACGGAACGCCGTCCGGGGAGACCCGCCCCAGCCGCTCCAGCGGCAGGCGGACCCGGGCGTCGCGGCGGAACACCCAGTCCTCGCCGTCCGTGCCGTCCAGCATGAACTGCAACCGCCACGGCTCGTCCGGCCCCGGCCGGCACCAGATGTCGTGGACACCGGCGGGCAGGATCTCGCCGGGGCGCCAGGGCCGCAGTGTGCCGGGCGGATCGGCGGCCCACCACTCCCAGCCGTCCAGGACCCGCTGCGCCTCCAACTGGTCGCGGCTCAGCAGGAGCACATCGATGTCCCCGTGCTCCCGGTAGGCGCGGCCCACCGCCAGCTCGACCGCGTAACCCCCGGCGATCCACCACGGGGCGCGCAGCGGGGCGAGGAGGCGGACGGCCTCGGCGAGCGGCGGCGGGTCCCAGGGGCCCCACGGGGTCTCGGTGCGCATGGCGGTCAGCCCTGCTTCAGGAGGTGGCGGTAGCTGTCGGGGTGCTCCCGCAGATAAGTAGCCAGGTCCATGGCGGGGCGGCCGGTCAGGGTCGGGACGGCGTCCGAGACGGTGGCCATCTCCCCGGCCGCGATGGCCTCGTACGAGGTGACCCAGCCGGCCACCTCCCAGTCCTGGGCCCCGTATCCCGCCCGTGAGGCGTACGCCTCCTCGCGGGTCTCCGGCACGTAGGTGACGGTGCGTCCGGTGGCCCGGCTCAGCTCCTCCGCCGCCTCGGCGAGCGTGAACGCCTCGGGGCCGGTCAGGTCGTAGGTGCGGCCGTCGTGCGAGGGGCCGGTCGCGTCGGTGTCCGCGAGGAGCACGGCAGTCGCGGCGTCGGCGATGTCCTCGTGGGCGACGGCGGCGACCCGGCCGTCCCCGGCGGGGCCGCGCAGCACGCCGTCGGCGCCGGTCATGGCGGGGAGCCCGGCGAGATACCAGCTGTCGCGCAGGAAGGTGTACCGGACGTCGGTGGTCCGGATGTGCGCCTCGGTGTGCCAGTGGTCCCGGGCGAAGGTGAACGTGGCGTCGGGGGCGGCGCCCAGGAAGGAGACGTAGACGATGCGTTCGACGCCGGCCGCGACCGCCGCGTCCACCGCCGTCGTGTGCTCCCGGACCCGGTCGGCGCTCTCGCTCGCCGAGACGAGGAACAGGGTGTGCGCCCCGGCCAGGGCGCGCCGCATGGCCTCGCCGTCGCCGTAGGACGCGGGCGGCGCGAGGTCGGCGCCGGGGAGGGCGGGCAGCCGGGAGGGGTCGCGGCCGAGCAGCCGGACGGGGACGCCGGCCCGGGCCAGCCGCGCGGCGACGCGGCCGCCGAGCGCGCCGCTCGCCCCGGTGACGGCGGTGGGCGGACCGCTGGTGACGGTCCCGGATGCGGGGTCGGCGCTCATGCGGGGGTGCCCTCCTCGGACGGCCAGGGGCGCACCTCGACGACCGCGTCGACGGGAAGCGGCCCGTAGATGTGCGGGAACTCCTCGCCGCCGGGTGCGGCGGCCTCGTACCGCAGGGGTGCGGTGAGCCGTGCGGGGTCGATGACAAGCACCACGAGCTCCTGGTCGGCGGCTCCGGCCCGGCTCTCCGCCCCGTACAGCATCTCGGCCACACCGGGGAGCTGATGGGGCAGCGAGCAGTGGATGAAGCCCTCTTCGTGCAGGGTGCGGCCGCGGGTGGACATCTCGTACGTCCCGATCCCGCGCGCCGCCTCCCAGAGCGGTCCTTCGGTGAGGTGCAGCAGTTCGGCCATGGCCCGAGGCTAACTCCGGGACGGGCCACGGGGCGGACCCTGTGGATAACCCCTCGCCGCGTCGGCGCGGCGGCCCGCTTCTCAGCCCGCCAGGAGCTTCGCCTCCGTCTCCGGGGCGAGGCCCACGGTGGGGCGGTCGGGGCGTTGGGGTGACACGCCGCCGATCTCGCGCAGCCAGGTCCAGGTGTCCGCGACG
Source organism: Streptomyces sp. NPDC097595 (assembly GCF_044761525.1). Taxonomy (NCBI): domain Bacteria; kingdom Bacillati; phylum Actinomycetota; class Actinomycetes; order Kitasatosporales; family Streptomycetaceae; genus Streptomyces; species Streptomyces sp. NPDC097595. Next base: position 10,481 of record NZ_JBIWCN010000018.1, read on the forward strand.
GTCTCCTCGACCGGGCGGCAGCGCAGCCCCGCAGCGTGGGCGCGGCCTACGTCGCCCTGGTGGAGGGTGTCGTACAGCTCGCCCGGCGGCAGCCACACCGGCAGGTCGGTCCAGGGCTCGACGCCCGCCGCGAGGATCCTCTCCGCCGGGGTCCAGCGCAGTTCGGCGTCCGAACCGGTGGCGCGCACACAGGCGTCGAGCAGTCCGCCCATGGTGGTGTGCCCCGGCCTGCTGACCAGGTTGTACGGGCCGTGCAGCCCGCGTTCCGCCGCGTCGAGCACCCACGCGGCGAGGTCGCGGGCGTCGATGTACTGGATGTCCGCGTCCGGGGTGCCGGGGGCCAGGACCGGGCCGCCGCGGGCGATCCGGTTCAGCCACCAGGGCAGCCGGCCGATGTTCTCCCAGGGGCCGAGGATCAGGCCCGCCCTGGCCAGGAGGGCGCGGTCTCCGAAGGCGTCCTGCGCCGCCAGTTCGCCGCCGCGCTTGGCCAGGGCGTACGACTGGTCGTCCCCGGCGTCCGGCGAGGCGCCCGCGACCACGGGTCCGTCCTCGGTGAGGCCCGCCGGGGCCGGGTAGTCGTAGACGGAACGGCTGGATATGTACGTGTAGCGGGCGGCCCGGGTGGAGAGCAGGCGGGCGGCGTCGCGCACGGCGGAGGGCGCGCCGCTCCAGGTATCCACCACGAGGTCCCAGTCGGGGCCGTCGGCCGCCGCGAGCGCGGCCAGGCCGTTGTCGGCGGTGCGGTCGCCGATGAGCTCGGCGGTCCCGGGCGGGGGCGCGTGGTGGCCCCGGTGGAAGACCGTGACCTGCCAGCCGCGGGCGAGGGCCGCCTCGGTCACGGCCCGTCCGACGAACTCCGTACCGCCCAGCATCAGAAGCCTCATGTCACCGACTCTGCCCTGGCGCGGCCCGGTCCGGAACGGCCCACGCTCTCGGCTGAATTACCCGGAAGCGGGAACTCCCCGGCCCTGACCGCCCCGGCCTCAGGAGTGGGCGAGCGGGCTGCGGTTGCGCAGCAGCCACTGGTGGTATCCGGCCACCCGTCGCGCCGCGTCCCGGTAGGCCGCCTCCAGTTCCGCGTAGACCTCGGTCATGTCCGCGCCGGGCCGGGAGACCAGGAGCAGCCGGACCGCGAGCGGGTCGTCGCGCAGGGGGCGGATCGCCATGTCGTCGCGGGGGCCCGAGGTCGGCTGGCAGGGGGCGACCGCCTCGCCGAGGACGACGAGGGAGGCGGCGGTGAGGTAGTCGCCGTGCAGCACCACGGGCGACAGCCCCGCTTCGCTGAACATCCGGCGCAGGCCGTCCCATTCGCCGTCCACCGTGGGGTCGACCATCCACCGGTCGGCGGCCAGGTCCGCCAGGTCGACCACGGGCAGCGCGGCGGCCGGGTGGTCGCGGGCCATGGAGACGAACTGCGGTTCGCGGTCCACCAGGACCCGCTGCTCCAGCCCGTCCGGCACTGTGAGCGGGCAGCCCTCCACCTCGTGCACGAAGGCCACGTCGAGCCGGCCCGCCTCGACCGCGCGGAGCAGGGCGCGGGCGGAGACGTCGACCCGGAGCGAGATGTCGGTGCCGGGCAGCCTCATCCGCAGCCGGCGCAGCCAGCCGCCGATGACCCGGCTGGCGGTGCAGCCGATGCGGAGCCGGGGCCCTTCGACGGCCGCGGCCTCCGCTTTCGCGTCGCTGACCAGGGCGCTCAGGCCGTCGACGAGGGGGCGGGCGCGGCTGAGGACGGCGCGGCCGAGGAGGGTGGGGCGGCAGCCGGTGCGCTCGCGGCTGAAGAGTTCGGCGCCGAGCGCGTTCTCGATCCGGCGCAGCTGGGTGGTGAGCGCGGGCTGGCTCACGCCCAGGGTGCGGGCCGCCCGGTGCAGGCTGCCGCTGTCGGCGATGGCGCAGAGCGCCCTGAGGTGTCTCACCTCAAGCTCCATGGTGCCGAGATTAGGGCGGGCCGTCCGGGCGCACCATGGGCCGTAATCCTGTCAAAAGCGAGCAATTCAGCGGCGGTTGGGCATGTGGCGCGCATACGTGCACGAGATGTGCACACGAGGGCGATAGGGCCGCGTTATCACCGGCTGACATCATCCGCGCGGGCTCCGCTTCCCCGACACTCTCTCCGTACCACCCCCGTCCGAGTCCGATCATCGGACGGGTTCCTCTGACAGGTAACTGGTAGGAGACCCCCCACATGAGACACCCCAGGACCGTCATGTCGGCCGTGCTCGGACTCGGCCTCTCGCTCGCCGCCGCGTTCGGCACCGCCCCCGCCGTCGCCGCTCCGGACGCCTCCGCCACGGCCCCCCACGTGGCATTCACCGGCCCGTCCGACTCGCACGAGAGCGCCGCCGCCAACAAGGCGTTCTTCGAGGCGGTCATGAAGTCGGTGGCCGAGAAGCGGGCCGCCAACCCGGGCGCCCAGTCCGTCACCATCGTCTACAGCACCGCGAACGCCCCGAGCTTCCGCACCCAGATAGCCAACAGCGCGTCGATCTGGAACGGCTCGGTCTCCAACGTCCGGCTCCAGGAGGGCTCGAACGCCGACTTCTCGTACTACGAGGGCAACGACCCCAGCGGCTCGTACGCCAGCACCGACGGGCACGGCAACGGCTACGTCTTCCTGGACTACGCCCAGAACCAGCAGTACGACTCGACCCGGGTCACCACCCACGAGACCGGGCACGTGCTCGGCCTGCCGGACCACTACTCGGGGCCGTGCAGCGAGCTGATGTCCGGCGGCGGTCCTGGTCCGTCCTGCACCAACCCGTATCCGGACGCCAATGAGCGCAACCAGGTGAACTACCTCTGGCAGAACGGCTTCGCGGCCGCGCTCGCCGACGCCCGTTCCTGACCTGTTCCGCTCGCACCAGCGCCGATGGGCCGCCCCGCAGGACGGGGCGGCCTGTCGGTGTGTCGTCAGCCGGTGCCGTATTCGGTACGGACCAGGGTCAGCAGTTCGTCCACGGTGAGTCCCAGACCCCGGGCCTCGCCGACGGTCTCGCGGACCCGTTCGAGGAGGCGGGCGCGGTGCGGGGACGCGCCGTCCGCGATGGCCGCGCCCCGGCCCCGGCGCAGCTCGATCAGGCCCTCCTCGCGCAGCCGCTGGTAGCCCCGCAGCACCGTGTGCACGTTGACGCCGAGCGATTCGGCCAGGACGCGGGCGGCGGGCAGCCGTTCGCCGGGGGCCGCCGCGCCGTCGGCCACGGCGCGGCGCACACAGGCGGCGATCTGGTCGCCGAGCGGCACGGTGGAGGTGGGGTCGACCCGGAAGAGCATGGTCAGTGGTCCGTTCGGCGCTGGTCGATCAGGGTGTTGAGGAGGGCGGCCCCGGTCGCCGAGTCGTCCACGGTCACCGCGAAGTCGCGGCCGTTCGACAGCCGGGCCACGATGCCCTCCCCCGACCGGATCATGACACCGCTGCGCCCCGGCCGGATGCGGTACCCCCAGCCGCCGTACTCGGTGAACGGGCTGATGTCGCGGCTGGCCGCCGCCTCGATCCGGTCCAGCGGGACCCGGACGCGCGGCCAGGGCAGCAGCCCGGAGACGGTGATCCCGCGCCGGTCCACGGTGACGTACGGGCGGGCGAAGGTCGTCAGCAGCACGCCGATGACGAGCGTCGGCAGGGCTACGGGCCAACTGGTCGTGAACAGCGCGGTGATGCCGGCCCCGATGACCAGGAGCGCGGTGAGCGGCAGCCACCAGGACCCGGCGCCCCGGGCCCAGCCGGCGACCTCCCCGGCGCCCAGCGTGATGCGCGCGCCGTCCCCCTCGGGCCGGTCGTCCGCGGGCGGTTCGGGGACGGGCGTCAGCATCGCCGCGAGGTACCCGATCCCGAAGGCGACGACGCCCGCCCCGGCCGCCGCGGCGATGTGCCACATGGGGAAGTGGACGTCCTGCCCCCGGCCCTGCGCGTCCTCGACGGCGTCCACGTTGATGAGGAGGACCGCCCCCATCAGGTAGCCGAGGAAGGCGGCGAAGGCGTACCCGAGGGCGACCATCACGCGGTAGGCCGTGCCGGCGAACTTCCCGAAGCCCGTCATCAGCGCCCACAGCAGCCCGACCCCGAGCAGTACGAGCGTGGTGGCGACCAGGTACGAGGTCCGGCCGGCGTAGTCGTCCACCCGGCCGTTGCCCACGAAGTGGCTGGCCAACTGTGCGGGCAGCCGGTCGCGTCGGGTGGCGTAGAGCAGCAGGTCGACGGCGAGCGCGAGCAGGAACGGCAGGGCGGTGAGCACCACGCGGCCGACGGATTTCAGGTTCATCAAAACCTCCCTTGTTCGCATGCTAGTAGAACAATGAAGGGAAAACAACGGCATAGGGGGTACGCGGCGGCCCGGCGCCCGCCCGGTCAGGCCGTTTCGAGCGGGAACGCTCCCCGGTGGCCCGTGCCGGCGCCCTCGGTCGGCCGGGGCTCGAACTCCCGGCAGCTCCAGACTTCCTGGACGAAGCCGGTCCGCCGCTCCCACAGCCCGAGCACGTCCTGCTCACCGGCCGTGCCCCGGTACTCCTCCTTGGCACCCCGGAAGCAGGCGAGCCCGCCGGAGAGGCCGCGGCCGGGCGCCGGGTCCGGGGCCGGGAAATAATCGGAGAACGCGCAGGCTATGCAGGTCCGCAGGCGGACCCCGGGCGGCAGCTCCCGCTGGATCGTCGCCAGCGCGGACCCGAAGTCGCTCTCGGCCCGCTGGGAGCCGAAGGCCGCCCCGCCGAACCGGAGTTCCAGGTACAGATACGGGTCGGGCCTGCGCAGCGAGAGCAGGCAGCTCAGGGTCGCCTGCCGCTCCTCCCCCTCGGCCATGACGGGGAACGGCAGGTCCCACTCCAGGACGCAGTCGCCCAGCGCGCCGTCCGTCAGCGCGAACAGCCCCTGCTCCGCCGGTCCGGCCGCCACCGGGCGCAGGCCGTCGAAGCTGCCGCCCTCGAAGTCCACGCCTCGTACGCGGAGGCGGAGTTGCTGCCCGTCGGTGGTGAGGATGACGGCGTCCGATCCCTGCCGGTCCCGGTACCACCCTGCCCACGACTCATCTGTCATGAGCAGGGACTGTAGCCCCTGCCTCCGACACCGCCCCTGCCGCCCTCCGCTTGTCCGGCGCCGCGCTTCACCACCTCCTTCCGGGCGCCGGACCGTCAGTGCTTCCGGCGGGTGACGAACTCGGCCAGGGCCAGCAGATCGCCCGCCGCCGAGAGGTCCGGGACCGCCCTGGACAAGTGGTGCACGGCCCGCGCCATGCGGTCCCCCGCGCAGCTCTGCGCCCAGTCCCGGCCGCCCGCCCGGTCCACCGCCTCCGCGGCCCGGCTCACCTCGGCGCGGGTGTTCATCGCGCCCCGGTACAGCTCGGCGAGCTCCGCCGCGGCCGGGCCTCCCGCGGTGAGCGCGGCCACCACGGGCAGCGACTTCTTGTGGGCGCTGAGATCCGCGCCGACCGGCTTCCCGGTCTGGGCCGGGTCGCCCCAGATGCCGATCAGGTCGTCGATCAGCTGGAAGGCGAGCCCCGCCTCCCGGCCGAAGCCGTCCATGGCGCGGACGGCCCGGTCGTCGGCGCTCGCGTAGAGCGCGCCCAGGGCGCAGGCGCAGCCGAGCAGCGCGCCGGTCTTCGCCGTCGCCATGGTCAGGCACTCGTCCAGCGACACCTGGTCCGGGTCGCGGTCCTCGAAGGCGCAGTCGGCCTGCTGGCCCGCGCACAGCTCGATCACGCAGGTGGAGAGCCGGGCCGACGCGCCGGGCGACACCGCCCTGCCGTCCTCGGCGAGCAGCCGCTGGGCGAGGGCCAGCATCGCGTCGCCGGCGATGACGGCGTCTGGGACCCCGAACACCGTCCAGGCGGTGGCCCGGTGGCGGCGGGTGTGGTCCTCGTCGATGACGTCGTCGTGGAGCAGGGTGAAGTTGTGGACGAGCTCGACGGCGACGGCGGCCCGGACGGCCTGTTCGGGGTCGCCGCCCAGGGCGCGGGTGGCCGCCAGGACGAGCGCCGGCCTGATCGCCTTGCCCGCGCCGCCCGCCGCCGGGCTGCCGTCGGCGTTCTGCCAGCCGAAGTGGTACATCGCGACCCGCCGGATCGAGCCGGGCAGGGAGGCGACCGCCGCCCGCAGGTGCGGGTCCACGAGGGTCCGGGTGTACTCAAGGAGCGCCGCGGCCTCGTTGCCCTCGGTCGCGGCGTCTGTTCGGGTCATGGTCAATCGGTCACCCCTGTCGTTGCCGCCCCGCCCGGCCGCTGTCGCGGCGGGGCCGGGGACGTGGGTGGTTGCTGGGAGCGCGGGCGGCCGGGGGCCCGGACCGCGGAGGGTCCGGGCCCCGTGGCTCAGCGCCAGCGGCTGACCTCGACGTTCTCCAGGACACCGAGGGCGTCCGGGACGAGGACCGCTGCGGAGTAGTAGGCGGTCACGAGGTAGGAGATGATCGCCTGCTCGTCGATGCCCATGAAGCGGACCGAGAGGCTGGGCTCGATCTCGTCCGGGATGCCGGTCTGCTGGAGGCCGATGACGCCCTGCTCGGCCTCGCCGGTCCTCATGCAGATGATCGACGTGGTGCGGGCGTCGCTGACCGGGATCTTGTTGGACGGGAAGATCGGGACACCGCGCCAGGCCGGCACGTGGTGGCCGCCGATGTCGACGCTCTCCGGCACCAGTCCGCGCTTGTTGCACTCGCGGCCGAAGGCGGCGATGGCGCGCGGGTGGGCGAGGAAGAGCTTGGAGCCGCGCCGGCGCGAGAGCAGTTCGTCCATGTCGTCGGGGCTCGGCACCCCGTCGTGCGGCTGGAGCCGCTGGCCGTAGTCGCAGTTGTTGAGCAGGCCGAACTCGCGGTTGTTGATGAGCTCGTGCTCCTGGCGCTCGCGCAGCGCCTCGACCGTGAGCCGCAACTGCTGCTCGGTCTGGTTCATCGGCTGGTTGTAGAGGTCCGCGACGCGGCTGTGGACCTTCAGGACGGTCTGGGCGACGCTCAGTTCGTACTCGCGGGGCGCGGCGTCGTAGTCCACGTAGGTGTGCGGGACGACGGCCTCGCCGACGTGGCCCGCGGAGAGGTCGATCTCCGCCTCGCCGTACTTGTTGGTGCGCTGCTGCGGTACGGACAGCAGCCCGGCGAGGTGGTCGCGCAGCGATTCGGCGCGTTCGGCGAGGTTGAGCACGTCCGCCCGCCGGAGCGTGAGCACCGTGCACGCGGTGACGGCGCGGGCCGTGTACTCCCAGACGGCGTCGCCCTCGATGAGGGAGTGGTCCCCGAAATAGGCCCCGTCCGCATGGACCCCGAGCACCGTCTCGTCCCCGTACGGACCGGTGCCGACCTTCTCGACCTTGCCGTGCGCCAGCAGGTAGACGCGGTCCGCCGCTTCGCCCGCGGTGGCCAGGAGCTGCCCGGCGGGGATCTCGCGCTGCTCGCACCTCCTGGCCAGCTCGGCGAGCGCCTCCTCGTCCCCGAAGTCCCTCAGCGCCGGGAGCTCTCCCAGCTCGGCGGGGATGACCGTGACCCGGTCCCCGGTCTGCACGAACGTGACCCGGCCGTCCCCGACCGAGTAGCTCAGCCGGCGGTTCACCCGGTACGTGCCGCCCTGCACCTGGACCCACGGCAGCATCTTCAGCAGCCACCGTGAGGTGATCTCCTGCATCTGCGGAGCGGACTTGGTGGTCGTCGCGAGGTTCCGCGCGGCCGCCGTGCCGAGACTCTGCTGCGGCGGCACCTGCACGTTCTGAACCTCTTCACCAACGGACATCTGTCGTCCTCTCGATCTATCGGCTGACCTGCGGGAAGAACACTTCCAGCACGAGGACGGGGCACGCCATTACACAAAAGAGTGTGACTAATCGGGCTTTGGGCGGGGCACAACGCTGCGCGATGCCCACGCGGGCCCCACGCCATGCTCCCCGCCGGCTTAAATTTGTATCCGGAATGCCAATTACCTAATCTGGCAGCCATGCGGCTGACCAAGTTCACCGACGTCGCGCTGCGCGTCCTGATGCGCCTCGCCGTCGTGAAGCACGAGGAGCCGCCGACCACCCGCGAGGTGGCGGCGGTCATGCAGGTGCCGTACTCGCACGCCGCGAAGGTCGTGGCCCGCCTCCAGCACCTCGGCCTGGTCGAGGCGCGACGGGGCCGGGGCGGCGGGCTCACCCTCACCGAAGCGGGCCGGAATGCGTCGGTCGGCGCCCTCGTCCGCGAGCTGGAGGAGCCCGGCGACGTGGTCGACTGCGAGGGCGCCACCCCGTGTCCGCTGCGTGCGGCCTGCCGGCTGCGCGGCGCCCTGCGCCAGGCACAGGAAGCCTTCTACGCCTCCCTGGACCCGCTCACCGTCGCGGAGTTGACCGCCGCACCCACCGGCCCCCTGCTGATCGGCCTCGGCGCCGGGCCGCCGCCCGGGGACTGACCCCCGCCGCACCGGGCCGCCGGTCCGGTTGCCTACACTGCCGTTAAATACGCATCCAAGATGCCAATTCAATATCCGAGGAGTCACCGATGCTCTCCGAGTCGTCCACCGCCACCGTCCGCGCCACCCTGCCCGCCGTCGGCGCGGCCATCGGGGACATCGCCGATCTCTTCTACCGCAAGCTGTTCGACGCCCACCCGGAGCTGCTGCGCGACCTGTTCAACCGGGGCAACCAGGCGTCCGGCGCCCAGCGCCAGGCGCTCGCCGGCTCCATCGCCGCCTTCGCGACCCAGCTGGTCGAGCAGCCCGACACCCGCCCCGACGTGATGCTCGGCCGCATCGCGCACAAGCACGCCTCGCTCGGGGTCACCCCCGCCCAGTACGACGTCGTCCACACCCACCTCTTCGCCGCGATAGCCGAGGTCCTGGGCGACGCGGTGACCCCCGAGGTCGCCGCCGCCTGGGACGAGGTCTACTGGCTGATGGCCAACGCCCTGATCGCCATCGAGGAGCGGCTGTACGCGGAGCAGGGCGTCGTCGCCGGCGACGTCTGGCGCGCGTGGGAGGTCGTCTCGCGCACCGAGGAGACCGACGACGTCGCCCGGTTCCGCATCCGCCCCGCCGACGGCTCGCCGGCCCCCGCCTTCCGCCCCGGCCAGTACGTCTCCGTCCAGATCGAACTCCCGGACGGCGCCCGCCAGATCCGCCAGTACAGCCTCTCCGGCGCCCCCGGCTCGGCCCTCCGCTCGATCACGGTCAAGCGGGTGCACGGCAACGACGCCCCGGACGGCGAGGTCTCCCGCCATCTGCACGCCGAGGTCCGCGCCGGTGACCGGCTCCGGGTCTCCGCCCCGTACGGCGACCTCGTACTGAAGTCCGACGAGGCCCCGCTGCTGCTCGCGTCCGCGGGCATCGGCTGCACCCCGATCCTGTCGATGCTGGAGCACCTCGCGGAGTCGGAGCACCGCGCCCCGGTCACCGTCGTGCACGGCGACCGCTCCCCCGCCGACCACGCGCTGCGCGCCGACCACACCGCGCTCACGGCCAAGCTGCACGACGCCGCCGCCCACTTCTGGTACGAGAACCCGGCGGACAGCCACCCCGCCGACCGGACCGGGCTCGTGGACCTGAGCGGTCTCGACGTCCCCCGGGGCACGCACGCCTACCTCTGCGGCCCGCTGCCTTTCATGCGCGCGGTCCGCACCCAGCTGCTCGCCAAGGGCGTCCCGGCCTCCGACATCCACTACGAGGTGTTCGGCCCCGACCTGTGGCTCGCCTCCTGAGCCCATGCATGGCCGGATCGGCTCGCACACGATCCGAACAGGGCCCCGCCGTCGCCCCGCGACCGGTCGGGGCCCTTCCGGCCGGGTAGAACCGCTCCTATACGCACAAAAGGAGCCGGCCATGTCCTCACCCATGTCCGCGAGCGCTTTTCTCGCCGCCCTCAAGAAGGAAGGGCTCACCGTCGTCGAGGTCGGCGACTGGCGCAGCCGCAACCGCAACCGCAAGGGCCCCTGGGGCCCTGTCAACGGGGTGATGATCCACCACTCCGTCACCAAGGGGACCGACGCCACCGTGAAGATGTGCCGCGACGGCCACCCCGACCTGCCGGGGCCGCTGTGCCACGGCGTCATCGCCAAGGACGGCCGGGTCCATCTGGTCGGCTACGGCAGGACCAACCACGCGGGGATGGGCGACGACGACGTCCTGCGCGCGGTCGTCGCGGAGAAGAAGCGCCTTCCCCACGACAACGAGGCCAACACCGACGGGAACCGGCACTTCTACGGCTTCGAGTGCGAGAACCTCGGCGACGGCGAGGACCCCTGGCCCGACGCCCAGCTCGACGCGATCGAGAAGGTCTCGGCGGCCATCTGCCGCCACCACGGCTGGACCGCCCGCTCGGTCATCGGCCACCGCGAGTGGCAGCCCGGCAAGGTGGACCCGAAGGGCTTCTCGATGGGCGACCTGCGCGACCGCGTCCACGACCGCCTCAAGTGACGGGCGGGCGGCGACCGCCTCCACGGGCGACCACCTCCACAATGGAGCACATGTCCGCCCCGTCCCCCGCGTCCCGGCTGCGCCCGCTGCTGCCCTCGCCCGTGCAGCCGGCCGACGACGAGCGCTTCGCCCGGCACGGGGTGACGCTGCTGCTCAAGCGCGACGACCTGATCCACCCGGATCTGCCGGGCAACAAATGGCGGAAACTCGCGCCCAATCTGGCGGCCGCCGCCGGGCGCCCCGTGCTCACCTTCGGCGGCGCGTACTCCAACCATCTGCGGGCCACCGCCGCCGCCGGCCGGCTCCTCGGATTCCGCACCGTCGGCGTCGTACGCGGTGACGAGCTGGCCCACCGCCCCCTCAACCCCTCGCTCGCCCGGTGCGCCGCCGACGGCATGCGGCTGCACTTCGTGGACCGGGCGACGTACCGCGCCAAGGCCGACCCGGCGGTCCTGGCCGGGCTGCTGGACCTGTACGGGGACTGCGAGGTCGTCCCGGAGGGCGGCAGCAACGCCCTCGCGGCCCGGGGCTGCGCCGAACTCGGGCGCGAACTGCGAGGCGTGGCCGACGCGGCGGCGGTGGCCTGCGGGACCGGCGGCACCCTGGCCGGGCTCGCCGCCGGACTCGCGCCGGGGCAGCGCGCGCTCGGCGTCCCGGTCCTGCGCGGCGGCTTCCTGGGCGAGGCGGTGCGGGAGCTCCAGCAGGCCGCGTTCGGCGGTCCGGTGGGCGACTGGTGGCTCGACGAGCGGTTCCACTTCGGCGGCTACGCCCGTACGACACCGGCCCTGCACGCCTTCGCAAAGGATTTCGAGGACCGGCACGGGCTGCCCGTGGAGCGACTGTATGTGGCCAAAATGCTGTACGCGCTCACCGTGCTGGCCGAGGAGGGCGCCTTCCCCGCCGGGACCACGCTCGCGGCGGTGATCACCGGCCGCCCGGACGAGGAGGCTCAGCCCTCCTCCCGGTAGGCCGCCGCCTCCTCCAGGTCCAGCCGGCGCAGCAGGGTCCGCATCATCTCGTCGTCGATCCTGCGCGCGTCCCGCAGCCGTACGAAGACCTCCCGCTCGGTCTCGATCATCTCGCCGGCCAGCCGCCGGTAGGTCTCGTCCGCCGACTCACCGGTGACCGGGTTGGCCGCGCCCAGGCGTTCCCACACGGCGTTGCGGCGGCGTTCCAGGACGGTCCGGAGGCGGTCCGCCAGGGGCTCGGGCAGCCGGTTGCGCTCATCGGTGAGCAGCTCGTCCAGGCGGGCCTCGGCGGCCGTGGACGCCTCGTTCTGGGCCTGCGCCTCGGCCAGCGTGTCGGCCTGCCGGTCCCGGCCCGGGAGCTTCAGCACACGCACCAGGAGCGGCAGCGTGAGCCCCTGGACCACCAGCGTGCCGATGACGGTGGTGAACGTCAGGAAGAGCACCAGGTTGCGGGCCGGGAAGGCGTCGCCGTCGGCGGTGACGAGCGGGACGGAGAAGGCGATGGCGAGCGAGACGACCCCGCGCATCCCGGCCCAGCCGACGATCAGGGGCGAGGTCCAGTCCGTACCGGTCTCCCGCTCCCGGATGCGCCGCGACAGCCACCGGGGCAGGTAGGTCGCCGGGTAGACCCAGACGAAGCGGACCACCACCACGGCCAGGAAGACCAGCACCGCGTACCCGAAGGCGTCCGCCACGGAGTACGTGCCGAGCCCCTTGAGGACGAAGGGCAGCTGGAGGCCGATCAGCGCGAACACGGCCGACTCCAGGACGAAGGCGACCATCTTCCAGACGGCGGCCTCCTGGAGCCGGGTGGCGAAGTCGACCTGCCAGGAACGGTGGCCCAGGTACAGCGCGACGACGACCACGGCGAGCACCCCCGAGGCGTGCACGCGCTCGGCCGCCGCGTACGCCACGAACGGGATGAGGAGCGACAGGGTGTTCTGGAGCAGCGGCTCCTTGAGGTGGGTGCGCAGCCAGTGCAGCGGGACCATGAGCACCAGGCCGACCCCGACACCCCCGACCGAGGCCAGCAGGAATTCCCGCGCCCCGCCGCCCCAGCTGATCCCCTCCCCCACCGCGGCGGCCAGCGCCACCTTGTACGCGGTGATCGCGGTGGCGTCGTTCACCAGGGACTCGCCCTGGAGGATCGTCGTGACACGCGCGGGCAGCCCCACCCGGCGGGCGATCGCCGCGGCGGTGACCGCGTCCGGCGGGGCGATCACGGCGCCGAGCACCAGCGCGGCGGTCAGCGGCAGATCGGGCACCAGCAGATAGGCCAGCCACCCCACCGCGACCGTCGCGAAGAGCACGTAGCCCACGGAGAGCAGCGCCACGGGCCGCAGGTTGGCCCGCAGATCCAGGTAGGAGCTGTCCACGGCGGCCGTGTAGAGCAGCGGCGGCAGCAGCAGGGGGAGCACGATGTGCGCGTCCAGGGTGTACGACGGCACCCCCGGCACATACGAGGCGATCAGGCCGACGGCGACCAGGAGAAGCGGGGCCGGCACCGGGGTGCGGCGTGCGAGGCCCGCTGTCGCGGCACTGCCCGCGACCAGCGCCACCAGGGGCAATGCGTCCATCTCATGATCCTCGCATCCGTCGTAACCTGGCCATCATGAGTGGTTGCCCGCATGTACCGGACCTGCCGCGCCCCGAGCCCGCGCCCCTCGGTGAAACCTGTCCCGAGTGCCTGGCGGCCGGCACCCACCCCGTGCAGCTGCGGCTGTGCCTGAGCTGCGGCCATGTCGGCTGCTGCGATTCCTCGCCGGGGCGGCACGCGACGGGGCACTTCGAGCAGACCGGTCATCCGGTCATGCGGAGCTTCGAACCGGGCGAGAACTGGCGTTGGTGCTTTGTCGACGGTTCGATCGTCTGACGTCCGGGTACGTCAAACCGGCGCGCGTTGTTCGTAATTGAGCGACGCAGACCCCTAGGCACTGTGCGTACTCATGGACCTACCATGAGTGACAGCCGCCGGAGGGGGTTCCGGCGACACGGCATCATGGATCGCGATAGCGTCGCCGGACCGAGAACCGAAGACGTACCGCATGGCTCCGGGCGTTCTCCCGGAACCTCGAATGAGTTTGTGCCACCTTGGAGGTGAGGGTGTCCCAGATCGCAGGCGAGCCCGGGAATCAGGACTTCGTAGAGGTCCGGCTGCCCGCTGCGGGTGCCTACCTGTCGGTGCTGCGCACGGCCACGGCCGGTCTCGCAGCACGCTTGGACTTCACTCTCGACGAGATCGAGGACCTTCGCATCGCGGTGGACGAGGCGTGCGCGATCCTGCTCCAGCAGGCCGTGCCCGGTTCGGTCCTCAGCTGCGTGTTCCGTCTCATCGACGATTCTCTTGAGGTGACGGTCGCGGCCCCGACCACGGACGGCCGCGCCCCGGAGCGCGACACCTTCGCCTGGACGGTGCTCTCCGCACTGGCCGGGAAGGTCGACTCCTCGGTCGCCGACGACCGTACGGTCAGCATCAGCCTGTACAAACAGCGCGGCGCGGGACCCGGGCCGGCGTGAGCAACGGGAACGGGGACGGTCCTGTGCGGGACGAGACGATCCGACCAGGGGTGGTGCGTGCGTCAGGCATCCCGGAGCAGCAGGCCCTGCCTCATCCGGTGGACGGGGCGGAGCTGCCCCGTGCGGTGGACGGGGCGGACGGGCCCGCCGGCATTACGGTCGCGGTGGAGCAGTCGCAGGCGGAGCGGGCAGGCCAGATGAGCGAGCACGGGCACCACGATCCAAACGACCGCAGCGAGGCGCGGGCGTTGTTCATCGAGCTGGGCAAGCTCGCCGACGGTTCGCCGGAGCGGGCCGAGCTGCGCAACCGGCTGGTGCGGATGCACCTGCCGCTGGTGGAGCACCTGGCGCGCCGCTTCCGCAACCGCGGGGAGCCGCTGGACGACCTGACCCAGGTCGCCACGATCGGGCTGATCAAGTCCGTCGACCGGTTCGACCCGGAGCGGGGCGTCGAGTTCTCGACGTACGCGACGCCGACGGTCGTCGGGGAGATCAAGCGCCACTTCCGCGACAAGGGCTGGGCGGTGCGGGTGCCGCGCCGCCTCCAGGAGCTGCGGCTGTCACTGACCTCGGCGACGGCGGAGCTCTCCCAGCTGCACGGCCGCTCGCCGACGGTGCACGAGCTGGCGGAGCGGCTGGGGATCTCCGAGGAGGAGGTCCTGGAGGGCCTGGAGTCGGCCAACGCGTACAGCACGCTCTCGCTGGACGTGCCGGACACCGACGACGAGTCGCCGGCCGTGGCGGACACGCTGGGCTCCGAGGACGAGGCGCTGGAGGGCGTCGAGTACCGGGAGTCGCTGAAGCCTCTCCTGGAGGACCTGCCGCCGCGCGAGAAGCGGATCCTGCTGCTGCGGTTCTTCGGCAACATGACCCAGTCGCAGATCGCGCAGGAGGTCGGCATCTCGCAGATGCACGTCTCGCGGCTGCTGGCCCGCACGCTGGCGCAGCTGCGCGAGCGGCTGCTCGTGGAGGAGTAGCGGGCGCGCTTTTACGCGGAGGAGGCCGCCGGGTCGTCCCGGCGGCCTCCTCGTGTGTCCGGGAGCCGTCAGGCGTCCTCGGTGTCCGTCTCGGGCTCCGCGCCCGGCCTGCGGATGCCCAGGGCCTCGATGGTGGCGGGCCTGACCAGCTGGTAGAGCGCGGTCAGGGCGACCGCCGCGAGCACGATCCCGGCCGGGATCAGCACCCCGTGGGAGCGCAGCAGGGTCCAGGCGACCGGGAGCGCGATGATCTGCGTGATGAGCGCGGGGCCCCGGCTCCAGCTGCGGCGGCGCAGCAGGCCGCGGGCGGCGAAGAGCGGGATCAGGCCGAGCGCGATGACGGTCAGCCCGCCCATCTCGGCCTGCTCGGGGCTGTCGGGCTTGCCCAGCAGGCCCATCACCAGCATGTAGATCCCGCCGATGACCAGGGCCGCGCCTTCGAGGCCGCTGAGCGCGGCCACCAGGGTGATCCTGGCCGGCTTCGCGGGCTCGGCCAGGGGCGAGGGCACGTTCTGCTGAGTACTCACCCTTGCAGGTTGGCATCCCGGCCCCGGCGAAGGAAAGCCGGGGTGGCGGGCGGCACCGCCGCACCCCCGGGCCGTCACGGAGCGTGAGGTCCTGCGGCCAGGACTTCGGGGGTGTACCTCGCGGTAGGTAGGCTGGCAGTCATGCGCGCACTTCTTGTGGTCAATCCAGCCGCCACCACCACCAGTGCGCGGACCCGTGACGTGCTGATCCACGCGCTGGCGAGCGAGATGAAGCTGGAGGCCGTCTCCACGGAGTACCGCGGGCACGCCCGCGACCTGGGGCGGCGGGCCGCCGACAGCGACGACATCGATCTCGTGGTGGCGCTCGGCGGTGACGGCACGGTCAACGAGGTCGTCAACGGGCTGCTGCACCGGGGCCCCGATCTGGACAACCTGCCGAAGCTGGCCGTGGTGCCCGGCGGCTCCACCAATGTCTTCGCGCGGGCCCTCGGACTGCCCAACGACGCGGTGGAGGCGACCGGCGCCATCCTGGACGCACTGGCGAACCGGACCGAACGCACGGTCGGCCTCGGTCTCGCGGCGGGGACGCCGGGCACGGAGGACGAATCGGTGCCGGAGCGCTGGTTCACCTTCTGCGCCGGCCTCGGATTCGACGCCGGGGTGATCGGTCGGGTCGAACAGCAGCGGGAGCGCGGCAAACGTTCGACCCATGCCCTGTACGTGCGGCAGGTGCTCCGGCAATTCCTGGAGGAGCCGCACCGCAGGCAGGGCGTGATAACGCTCGATGTGCCCGGCGAGGAGCCGGTCACCGATCTGGCGCTTTCCATAATCTGCAACACGTCGCCCTGGACGTACCTGGGGAACCGGCCGATGTACGCGGCCCCCAAGGCATCCTTCGACACCGCCCTCGACGTGCTGGGCCTGCGGAAACTCTCCACGGCGGCGGTCGGCCGCTACGCCACCCAGCTGCTCACGTCGAGCCCGGAGAAGGGTCCGCGGGGGAAGCACGCGGTTTCACGGCACGACCTCACGGACTTCACCTTGCATTCAAAGGTTCCACTGCCCTTCCAGATGGACGGTGACCACCTCGGGGTGCGTACCAGTGTGACGTTCACAGGCGTACGCCGTGCACTGCGTGTGATTGTGTGAGTGGAAGGGACCAAAGTCCTTTAACTCGAACGTTTGGACTGGCTTCCACCCTCTAGAAGTACGGCTGTGACCTAGCCGACACCGAGGAATCAAAAAAAACTTTCCTGAAGGGGTTGTATCCGCCGCCGAGGTTTGCGAATCTCTACATGGCGATCGGGACGGCCCGCAACAACGGCCTCCACTGAGAGCCAGAACCCCTCCTCACTGCACAGGACCACAACCAGTTCATCTGGGCGTCGGGCCTCCACCTGTGGGGGGATTCGTGAAAGCGTTCACATTCACAAGCCACAGTACGTATCACCAAGGAGAGGTAGCAGCCATGGACTGGCGTCACAACGCCGTTTGTCGTGAGGAAGACCCGGAGCTGTTCTTCCCCATCGGCAACACCGGTCCTGCGCTGCTGCAGATCGAGGAAGCCAAGGCCGTCTGCCGTCGCTGCCCCGTCATGGAGCAGTGCCTGCAGTGGGCGCTCGAGTCCGGCCAGGACTCCGGCGTCTGGGGTGGCCTCAGCGAGGACGAGCGCCGCGCAATGAAGCGCCGCGCCGCTCGCAACCGGGCGCGCAACGCCAGCGCCTGACCGACGCCACCGCTACGAACCTCAGCGCAGGCGGCGCGTACAGCGCGTACGCACCACCCCGCCCCCCGAGTCGCAGCGCGCAGTACCCCCGAAGCGCATGCTTGACCAGAGAGCCCGGACCGTTCACCAACGGTCCGGGCTCTCTGCCGTGTTCGGGCTGTCCGGGCTACTTCTCGTTGCGGACCGGGAGGTCGAGGACGACCTGCGTCCCGCGCTCCGGCGCCGGCACCATGCCGAACGTGCCGCCGAGCTCGCCCTCGACCAGCGTGCGGACGATCTGGAGGCCGAGGTTGCCGGCCTTCTGCGGGTCGAACCCCTCGGGCAGACCGCAGCCGTCGTCCTGGACGGTGATGAGCAGCCGCCCCTCGGCGGGCGAGCCGCCCCGGACCGCCGAGACCTCGACGGTGCCCGACTCCGCGACGGAGAAGGCGTGTTCCAGGGCGTTCTGCAGGACCTCGGTGAGGACCATCGAGAGCGGCGTCGCGACCTCGGCGTCGAGTATCCCGAAGCGTCCCGTGCGGCGGCAGGTCACCTTGCCCGGCGAGATCTCCGCGACCATGGCGATCACCCGGTCCGCGATGTCGTCGAACTCCACCCGCTCGTCCAGATTCTGGGACAGCGTCTCATGCACGATGGCGATCGAACCGACGCGCCGCACCGCCTCGTTGAGCGCCTCGCGGCCCTGCGGGGAGTCCATCCGGCGGGCCTGGAGGCGCAACAGGGCGGCGACCGTCTGGAGGTTGTTCTTCACCCGGTGATGGATCTCCCGGATGGTGGCGTCCTTGGTGATCAACTCGCGCTCGCGGCGGCGCAGTTCCGTCACATCGCGCAGCAGGACCAGCGAGCCGATACGGACGCCCTTGGGCTTGAGCGGGATCGCGCGCAGCTGGATCACCCCGCCCGCGCACTCCACCTCGAACTCACGGGGCGCGTAACCGCTGGCCAGTTTGACCAGGGCCTCGTCCACCGGGCCCCGGGACGGGGCGAGTTCGGCGGTGATCTGGCCGAGGTGCTGGCCGACCAGGTCGGAGGCGAGGCCGAGGCGGTGGTAGGCGGAGAGGCCGTTGGGGCTGGCGTACTGCACGACCCCGTCGGCGTCCAGCCGGACCAGGCCGTCGCCGACGCGCGGGGACGCGTCCATGTCCACCTGCTGGCCCGGGAAGGGGAAGGACCCGGCGGCGATCATCTGGGCCAGGTCCGACGCGGACTGGAGGTAGGTCAGCTCCAGCCGGGACGGGGTGCGGACGGTGAGAAGGTTGGTGTTGCGCGCGATCACGCCGAGCACCCGGCCCTCCCTGCGTACGGGGATCGACTCGACCCGTACGGGCACCTCCTCGCGCCACTCCGGGTCACCCTCGCGCACGATCCGGCCCTCGTCCAGGGCGGCGTCCAGGAGGGGGCGGCGGCCGCGCGGGACCAGGTGGCCGACCATGTCGTCCTGGTAGGAGGTCGGGCCGGTGTTGGGCCGCATCTGCGCGACGGAGACGTACCGCGTGCCGTCGCGGGTGGGCACCCACAGGACGAGGTCGGCGAAGGAGAGGTCGGAGAGCAACTGCCACTCCGAGACCAGCAGGTGGAGCCACTCGAGGTCGGTGTCGCTCAGAGCGGTGTGCTGGCGTACGAGGTCGTTCATGGAGGGCACGTGTGCGAGCGTACCCGTGGATGCGTGCCGGTCCGAACCGGAAGCGCCGCCCGTACGTGCGGTGAACCGGGGCCTACATTGGCACCGCGCATGGATGGACACGGCCCAGTGGTCTAGTCCACAATGCTTGATGTAGGGCCTCCGCTCTCCCCGCACAGGAGAGCGGACCGAGGTACCCGCGCTCTCTGCCCTGACTGCGCCGGTGCCTCTCCCCCGGCCGGGGGCACCGCACACCGCCGGCCGAGCCGGCCGCCCGCAAGGGCGGCCCTACTCCGGGCTGCGGTGCTGGTCGGGCTGAGGGTCCCGGCCCGGCGCCGCGGCCCGCGGGTTCTTCCGGGGCTCCCCCGCCTCAGCGGGTCTCCGTGACCTTCGCGAGCGCGCGCGGCGCGTCCGGGTCCTGGCCCCGCGCGATCGTCACCTCGTACGCCAGCATCTGGAGCGGCAGGATCTCCAGGACCGGCTGGACCTCCTCCGCGACCCCGGCAGTCGGCAGCACGAACCCCGCGGACGCCGCCGCCACGTGGGCCGCGGGCCCGACGACGAAGAGGTCGGCGCCCCGGCCGCGCAGCCGGTCCAGGACGGGCTGAAGGGCCTCGCCGCCCCGGCCGTCGGTCACCACGGCGATCACCGGTGAGATGTTGTCGACCATCGCGAGGGGGCCGTGCAGCAGGTCGGCGCCGGAGTACGAGAGGGCGGGGATGTAGCTCGTCTCCATGAGCTTCAGGGCGGCTTCCTTGGCCGTGGGGTAGCCGTATCCCCGCGAGGTGATGACCATGCGCTCGGCGAACCGGTAGCGCGAGGCCAGGGCCCGCACCTCGTCCTTGCGGGCGAGCACCTCCTCCGCCAGGTCCGGCAGGACGCCGGCCGCCGCCCCGTCGCCGCCGCGCAGCCCCTCCACGAACAGATAGAGCGAGAGCAGGGACGCGGTGTACGTCTTGGTGGCCGGCAGCGCCTTCTCGGGCCCGGCCAGGATGTCGATGTGGTACTCGGAGACGGCCGCGAGCGGTGAGTCCGGGTTGTTGGTCACCGCGAGGGTCACCGCCCCGGCCTCCCGGGCCGCCTTGGTCGACGCGACCAGGTCGGGCGAGCCGCCGGACTGGCTGACGGTGATCACGAGCACGTCGCGGAGGTCCGGCTTCGCACCGTACGCCGTGGTGGTCGACATGGAGGCCAGTCCGCAGGGCAGCCCCAGTGTGATCTCCAGGAGGTACTTCGCGTAGAGCGCGGCGTTGTCGGAGGTGCCGCGGGCGGTGAGCAGGACGAAGCGCGGGTTCCTGGCCGCGATCCGTTCGGCGGTCTCGCGGATGGCGGGTGCGCCGCGCTCCAGGATGCGGCGGAGCATCGCGGGCTGCTCGGCCATCTCGCCGGACATGATGCGGCCGGGCCACTCGCCCTCACCGGCCGGGTATGGGGCGGACATGTCTGGTGCCTCCCGGGTGTCGCGGTGCCTCGGACAAGTCGAACACGGGGTGCGCGGGGGCCGCCAGCGGGCGGCGGCCGGCGGGGCGCGTCCGGGTACCGGTACGGCCCCTGGGGACGGTCCGAGTCTGCTAGATTGGGACCTTGATTGGTCTATACCACATAACGTCACTCTCGATCGGATCGGCAGGCCCCGCGTGGAAGTTGTCATCGTCCCGGACGCCAAGGCAGGCGGCGAACTGATCGCGGGGGCCATCGGCGCCCTGCTCGGCCGCAAGCCCGACGCCCTTCTCGGCGTTGCCACCGGCTCTACCCCGCTGCCCATCTACCAGGCCCTCGCGGACCTGGTCCGCTCCGGTGCCGTGGACGCCTCGCGCGCCCGCGTCTGCCAGCTGGACGAGTACGTCGGACTGCCGGCGGGCCACCCGGAGTCCTACCGCTCCGTGGTGCTGCGCGAGGTGGTCGAGCCGCTCGGGCTCTCCGAGGCCGCGTTCATGGGCCCCGACGGCTCCGCCGAGGACGTCCAGGCGGCCTGCGAGGCCTATGACAAGGCGCTGGCCGAGGCCGGCGGCGTCGACCTCCAGCTGCTGGGCATCGGCACCGACGGGCACATCGGCTTCAACGAGCCCTGCTCCTCGCTCGCCTCCCGCACCCGGATCAAGACGCTCACCGAGCAGACCCGGGTCGACAACGCGCGCTTCTTCGACAACGACATCGACCAGGTGCCGCACCACGTCATCACCCAGGGCATCGGCACGATCCTGGAGGCCCGCCACCCGATCCTGCTCGCGACGGGCGAGGGCAAGGCGGACGCGGTGGCCGCGACGGTCGAGGGACCGGTCGCCTCGATCGTGCCCGCCTCGGCGCTCCAGCTGCACCCGCACGCGACCGTGGTCGTGGACGAGGCGGCGGCGTCGAAGCTGAAGCTGGCGGACTACTTCCGCGCGACGTACGCGGCGAAGCCGGCCTGGCAGGGGCTGTAGTTCCTCCGCACGTTCATACGCGAGAGGGCCGGGACACCGTGGTGGTGTCCCGGCCCTCTCGTATGCGCGGGGTCAGCTCCCGGCGATGATCTCCGCCGCCGCCCGGCCGCAGACGCGGGCGGCGCCGTGCGTCGCGATGTGCAGCGCTCCCCGGGGCCCGGCCTGGGGGACTCCCATCTCGACCACGATGGTGTCCGGGCGCGCCGCGAGCAGCGCGTCAAGGGCCTCGGTCATCCACGCGTGGCGGTGCGCGTCCCGGACCACGGCGACGATGCGCCGGTCCCCCGCCGCCCGGAGCGCGGCCTCGGCCGGGGCCTCGGAGTCCCCGTTGTACGTGTCGGTCTCCGTGCCGGGGACGAGCCGGGCCAGCTCGGCCGCGAGGCCCCAGGGGGTCTCGTCGCCGACCGCGATGTTCGCGACCGGGGTGAGGGCGGCCACGTACGCCGGACCGGTGAGCGGTGCGGCCTCGCCGGTCACCTTCACCGCGCGGCGGGCGGCGACCAGACCGATGTCCGAGGCGATGCCGGTGCTCTGCGCGGTGCCGGGCGCGGTCCCCTCCTGTGCTGCCGCGCCCGGCTCCCGTGCAGCCCCCCTGGCCTCCCGCGTCCAGGACGCGAGGGCCCGTACCCGGGCAGCGGCATCGGCGAGCCGCTCCTCGGGAAGTTCACCGGAGCGCACCGCCGCGACCAGCGCGTCGCGCAGCCGCAGGACGGTGCTGTCGTCGTCGAGCCCGCCGCCGACGCAGAGCGCGTCGGCACCGGCCGCGACGGCGAGGACGGAGCCGCGTTCGATCCCGTACGTCGAGGCGATGGCCTGCATCTCCACGGCGTCGGTCACGATGAGCCCCTGGTACCCCAGCTCCTCGCGCAGCAGACCGGTGAGGATCTGGGGGCTGAGGGTGGCCGGGCGGTGCGGGTCGAGCGCGGGCAGCAGGATGTGCGCGCTCATCACGGACTTGGAGCCGGCCGCGATGGCCGCCCGGAACGGGACGAGCTCCCGTGCGTGCAGCGTTTCCAGGTCGACGTCGATGCGGGGCAGCGCGTGGTGCGAGTCGACCGCGGTGTCGCCGTGCCCGGGGAAGTGCTTGGTGCAGGCGGCGACGCCGGCGGCCTGGAGGCCCTGGACGTACGCGGCGGTGTGCCGGGCGACCAGGTGCGGGTCGGCGCCGAAGGAGCGGACGCCGATGACGGGGTTGCCCGGGTTGGAGTTGACGTCCGCGGACGGGGCCCAGTTGAGGTTGACCCCGCACGCGGCGAGCCGGCGGCCCAGCTCGTGGGCGACGGCCCGGGTCAGCTCGGTGTCGTCCACCGCGCCGAGCGCCAGGTTGCCGGGGAAGGACGAGCCGTGGCGTACCTCAAGGCGGGTGACGTCGCCACCCTCCTCGTCGATGGCGACGAGCACGTCGTCCCGCTCGGCCCTGAGCTGGGCGGTGAGCGCGGCGAGCTGCTCGGGCGTCTCGATGTTGCGGCCGAACAGGCCGACGGAGGAGAGCCCTTCGCCGACCCGGCGCAGCAGCCACTCGGGCGCCGTGGTGCCGGTGAAGCCGGGCTGCAGCACGGCGAGCGCGTCACGGGTGACGGTGTCCGTGGTGGAGGTGAGGGTGGTCATGGGGCGGCGTTATCCCTTCACGGCGCCGGAGGTGAGCCCCGCGGCCATCTTCTTCTGCACGAACATGAAGAAGATGACGACCGGAAGAGCGATCATGGTGGACGCCGCCATCAGGGCGCCGTAGTCCGTACCGCGCTCGCTGGTGAACGTCATCAGCCACACGTTGAGCGTGTACTTGGAGTTGTCGTTGATCAGGATGTAGGCGAAGAGGTACTCGTTCCACGCGTTCACCAGCGCGAAGATCGACGCGGCGGCGAGGCCGGGGGCGAGCAGCGGCAGGATCACCCGGCGGAAGGCGCCGAAGCGGGTGCAGCCGTCCACCATGGCGGACTCCTCCAGCTCCACCGGGATGTTCACCACGAAGCCGCGGATCATGATCGTCGCGAACGGCAGCGTGGAGACCAGGTAGACGACGATCAGGCTCCAGTACTCGTCGATGCCGCCCATGGCGTTGAGCTGGGCGTAGATCGGGATGAGCATCGCCGTGGGCGGGAGCATCTGGACCAGGATGAGGATGAGGACCAGGGGCTTGCGGCCGAAGAAGCGGAACCGGCCGATGGCCAGGGCCGCCAGGGTGGCGATGACCATGCCGCCGAGGACGGCGGTGATCGTGACGATGAGACTGGACTGGACCGCGGTGCCGAAGTTCGGCTGGTCGACGGCCTTGACGAAGTTGTCGAAGGTGATCGACGAGGGCCACAGGGTCTGGTCGTACGAGCGGATCTCGCGGCTGGGCCGCAGGGCGCTGACGACCAGCCAGTAGACCGGGAAGACCATGACCAGGGCGATGCCGAGGCCGAGGATGTTCAGGCCGACCCGGGTCTTCTTGCGGTCCGGGCGCAGGACCTGAGGTGTGTCGGTCGTGGTGCTCATTCGACCTCTCCCGTCTTCATGAGCTGGCGCAGGTAGTACACGGCCACCGCGGACAGCAGGATCACCGTGATCAGGGCGATGGCGGAACCCTGGCTGAAGGAGGTGGACTCGAACGCCTTGGAGTACGAGTAGAGGCCGAGGGTCTCGTACTCGGGCTCGGGCTTGCTGCCGCGCAGCAGCCAGATCTGGCCGAAGACGTTGAAGTCCCAGATCACCGACAGCGTGGCGACCATGCTGAAGACCGGCTTGATGACCGGCCAGGTCACGTAGCGGTAGACGCCGAGGCTGGTGGCGCCGTCGAGCGAGGCGGCCTCCTCCAGTTCCTGGGGGACCTGGGTGAGGGCCGCGTACAGCGTGACGACGACGAAGGGGATGGCGCCCCAGACGACCAGCAGCGTGATGATCGCGAAGCCCTGGACCGGGTCGAGGTACCAGTTGTGGCCGAGCCAGTCCTCGCCCACGACCTTCGCGATGAGGGTGTTGATGAGGCCGTAGTCGGAGTCGGCCATGAAGCGGAAGATGGAGGCGGCGACCATCAGCGGCATCGCCCAGGCGGCGATGAGGCAGAAGGTCAGGATGAGCCGCACCCAGTTGGACAGCCGGCGCATCAGCAGGGAGATCAGCAGGCCGATGCCCATGGTCAGCGTCACGCAGACGGCCATGAAGACGACGGTGCGGAAGGTCACCCACCAGAACTCGGAGTCGCCGAGGATGTTGGTGAACTGGTCGAAGCCGACCCAGGGTGCGGGATCACCGGTCCACAGCTCGCGCCGGCCCATGTCCTGGAAGGACATGATGACGGTCTTGGCGAGCGGGTAGAGGTAGACGGCGGCGATCGCCACGATCGCCGGGAGGATCAGGAAGTAGGGCAGCAGTTCGCCCTTCTTCCGCTTCCTCTTCTGCTTCAGGGGAGCGTTGCCGCCCTCGTCGGACAGAGGGATCCCGTCCGCCTTGGGATCACGTGGTACGGGGACCGGTGGCCCGGCGGCCTTGGTATCGGCGGCAGTCACGTGGCTGACCTTCCATCGCGGGTCCGAGGCAGCCCCCCGGAAAACACGGCGTTCTTGAGCTACTTGAGCTAAAGGGAGCGGGGGCCGCGGCGCAATGCCGGGCCCCCGCCTGGCGATCGGAAGACTTACGCCTTCTTGTTGATCAGTGCGTCGATCTCGCTGTCGGCCTTCTTGGTGGCGTCGGCGACGGACGTGCCCTTGAGGATCTTCAGGAGCATGTTCTCCAGAATCTCCTCCTTCTCGATGGAGGCCCAGCCCGGAGCGATCGGCGTGAACCAGGCGTCCGGCACCGCGTTGGCGATGGCGGCCGTCTCGGGCTTGGCCTTCAGCGGCTCAAGCTGCTTCTCGTTGTTCGGGAGGATGTTCTTCGACGCGAGGACGTCCATGGACTTCGCGTTGGTGAAGAGGGAGATCCACTCCTCGCCGAGGTCCTGGACCTTGGACTTGGAGATGGTGGCGAGGTCGGAGCCGCCGATGAAGGACGGGAGCGCCTTGCCGTTCGGGCCGGGCATACCGGCCGTGGCGATCTTGCCGTCGAGCTTCGGGTTGCCGTTCTCGCCCGTGGTGACGCTGCCGGCCTCCCAGGCCTGGCCATAGATGACCGCGGCCTTCTCGTTGGCCATGACGTTGGCGTGGTCCTGCTCGTCCTTCGTCTGGTCGGCCTTGTTGTACTTCTTGACCAGGTCGATGAAGTGCTGGATGCCCTTCTGCGCCTCGGGGGTGGAGAGGCTGGCCTTCCACTCCTTCGAGCCCTCGTCGTACTTGGCGATCTGGCCGCCCTCGGCTGCGACGTAGGACATCGCGGCGTACCAGTAACGGCCCGGGTAGTACAGGGACGAGGCGCGCTTGTCCTTCTTCGCGAGCTCGGCCTGGACCTTGTCCATCGCCTTGAGGAAGTCGTCCTCGTTCTGCGGGAGGACGTCGCTGCCGGTACCGGCCTTCAGCATGTCCTTGTTGTAGACCGCGAGGCGGGCGGAGGCGTAGTAAGGAACGCAGTAGATCTTGCCCTCGTAGGAGCAGGTGTCCTTGAGGCCCTTGATCCAGGTGTCCGAGTTCTCGTACTTCGAGGTGTCGATCTCGCCGAGCGCACCGTTGAGGATGTACTGCATGGTCTCGGTGTTGCCGAGTTCGACAACGTCCGGGAACTTGTCGCCACCGAGGGAGGTGTCGAGCTTCTTGACCTTGTCAGCCCAGCCCTGGTACTGGATCTTGACGTTGACGTTCGGGTACTTCTTCTTGAACTGGGCGTTGACGTCCTTGACCAGTTCGGGCCAGGTCGACTGGGCCTCGCCCATGAGCCAGACAGTCAGGTCTTCCTTGCGGTCCTTCGGGTCCTTCGAGGACGTCTTGTCGTCCGAACCACACGCCGCGATGGAAACCAACATGCCCGCGACGCCGATCGCCGCGATGAGCTTGCGCTTCACGCCACCCTCCTCAGGGATGCTGCAACCCCCCTCCCCACCGCGCGAAAACGTCGCCGAGTACTTCCGGGGCTGGGACCTGGTCTTTAATGGTTTAGACCAGTACCGGGAGCTTGGCCTAGACCTTTAGGGGTGTCAAGGGTGTATAAGAAGTGCACTCGCGTCCGTTATAGGACCGACACCTGAGGGAGGGCGACGAGCCGTGACCGGACCGTGCCACCATGTGAGCCGCGACAGACGGAGGAGCCGGTGACGGCAGCAACGCAGCAGTCGGGAAGGCGGGCCATGGGCGCCGACGGGGGCAGTTCGGAGAACGAGACGGGTGCGGGCGCCGGGACGCGCACCGCGCGCGTACCGAAGTACTACCGGCTGAAGCGACATCTCCTCGACATGACGGACACCATGCCGCCGGGCACCCCCGTCCCCCCGGAACGGACCCTGGCAGCCGAGTTCGACACCTCGCGCACCACCGTGCGCCAGGCGCTCCAGGAGCTGGTCGTCGAGGGCCGGCTGGAACGCATCCAGGGCAAGGGCACCTTCGTCGCCAAGCCGAAGGTCTCCCAGGCCCTGCAACTCACCTCGTACACCGAGGACATGCGCGCCCAGGGCCTCGAACCGACCTCGCAGCTCCTGGACATCGGCTACGTCACCGCCGACGACACCCTCGCCGGGCTGCTCGACATCAGCGCCGGCGGCCGGGTCCTGCGGATCGAGCGCCTGCGCCTGGCGAGCGGCGAACCGATGGCCATCGAGACCACGCACCTCTCGGCCAAGCGCTTTCCCGCGCTGCGCCGTTCACTGGTCAAGTACACCTCGCTCTACACCGCGCTCTCCGAGGTGTACGACGTCCGGCTGGCCGAGGCCGAGGAGACCATCGAGACCTCCCTCGCCACCCCGCGCGAGGCCGGGCTGCTCGGCACCGACGTGGGCCTGCCGATGCTGATGCTCTCCCGGCACTCGCTGGACGAGCAGGGCGAACCGGTCGAGTGGGTGCGCTCGGTCTACCGCGGCGACCGCTACAAGTTCGTGGCCCGCCTGAAGCGGCCGCTGGACTGACCCGTCGTACGCATGTGCTTCCGAACGGCCCCCGGACCCGCCCCCGGGGGCCGTTCGGCGTTCCCGTGGCCCGGCTTGGCCTGGACCAACCCCCGGACGTTTGCCGCCATTGGGGCCATCCGGCCGGTCCATGGCGACCGTTGCCGGACCGCAATGCGGACAGGGGGTGACGGTGGCCGGATCCCTCGCCTAGATTTCCTGCGCATTACAGGTGATCAGCGAGGGGACGGAGTCGCCGCCATGGCGGAAGAACCAGAAGGAAAGCCACCGACGGTCACGCCGTTGCGGGTGGTCATCGCCCTGTGTCTCATCGCGCCGTTCGTGGCGATGCTCTGGGTGAGTTCGTACGCGAAGATCGACCCGACCTTCATCGGCATCCCGTTCTTCTACTGGTACCAGATGCTCTGGGTGCTGATCTCCACCGCGCTCACCATGATCGCTTACAAGCTGTGGCAGCGTGACCAGCGCGCCCGCAAGGGGGGTGCGTCGGCATGAAGGACGGCGTGAACGGCGTCGCGCTCGGCGTCTTCATCTTCTTCTTCCTGGCCGTCACGGTCATGGGCTTCCTGGCCGCCCGCTGGCGCAGGGCCGAGAACGAGGCCACCCTCGACGAATGGGGCCTGGGCGGACGGTCGTTCGGCACCTGGGTCACCTGGTTCCTGCTCGGCGGCGACCTCTACACCGCGTACACCTTCGTCGCGGTGCCCGCGGCGATCTACGCGGCCGGCGCCTCCGGCTTCTTCGCGGTGCCGTACACCATCCTGGTCTACCCGCTGATCTTCACCTTCCTGCCGCGCCTGTGGTCGGTCTCGCACAAGCACGGGTACGTCACCACCTCGGACTTCGTCCGCGGCCGGTTCGGCTCGAAGGGTCTGTCGCTGGCCGTCGCGGTCACCGGCATCCTCGCCACCATGCCGTACATCGCGCTCCAGCTCGTCGGCATCCAGGCGGTGCTGGACGTGATGGGCGTCGGCGGCGGCGAGAACACCAACTGGTTCGTCAAGGACCTGCCGCTGCTGATCGCGTTCGCGGTGCTCGCCGCGTACACCTACTCCTCGGGGCTGCGGGCGCCCGCGCTGATCGCGTTCGTCAAGGACGGGCTGATCTACCTGGTCATCGCCGTCGCGATCATCTACATCCCGATCAAGCTCGGCGGCTTCGACGACATCTTCGCCTCCGCCCAGGACAAGTTCACCAAGGCGGGCGCGGGCGGCCTCGCACCGGCCGCGGCCGGCCAGTGGGGTTACGCGACCCTGGCGCTCGGGTCCGCGCTGGCGCTGTTCATGTACCCGCACTCGATCACGGCGACGCTCTCCAGCCGCAGCCGTGAGGTGATCCGCCGCAACACCACGATCCTGCCGCTCTACTCGCTGATGCTGGGCCTGCTCGCGCTGCTCGGCTTCATGGCGATCGCCGCCGGCGTCAAGGTGGACAACGGCCAGCTGGCCATCCCGCAGCTGTTCGAGAACATGTTCCCCGACTGGTTCGCGGGCGTGGCCTTCGCCGCGATCGGCATCGGCGCCCTGGTACCGGCCGCGATCATGTCCATCGCCGCGGCGAACCTGTTCACGCGCAACATCTACAAGGACTTCCTGAAGCCGGACGCGACGCCCGAGCAGGAGACCAAGGTCTCCAAGCTGGTGTCGCTGCTGGTCAAGGTCGGCGCCCTCGCCTTCGTCCTCACCATGGACAAGACCGTCGCGATCAACTTCCAGCTGCTCGGCGGGATCTGGATCCTCCAGACGATGCCGGCCCTGGTCGGCGGCCTGTTCACCCGGTGGTTCCACCGCTGGGCGCTACTCGCCGGCTGGGCGGTCGGCATGATCTACGGTACGGCTGCCGCGTACGGGGTCGCGAGCCCGACGCAGAAGCACTTCGGCGGGTCCTCCAAGGAGATCCCGGGCCTCGGTGAGATCGGCTACATCGGCCTCACCGCGTTCGTGCTGAACGTCGTGGTCGTCGTCGTCCTCACCTTCGTCCTGAACGCCGTGAAGGCGCCTGCCGGGATCGACGAGACCTCCCCGGGCGACTACACCGCGGACGCGGGCGACCCGGGCGTCCAGGAGAAGCTGCCGCCGGCCACGGCGGGAGCGCCGGGCGGTCACTGACCGCACACCTTTACGCCACGCGACACAAGATGTGGGGGCTGCCCGACAGGGCGGCCCCCACATGTATGCTCGTGCTCGCTGTCGCCGCAGGGGAATCCGGTGTGAATCCGGAACTGTCCCGCAACGGTGTATTCGGTGCGCTTTCGCGCACCCGTGGAGTCCGAGGACCTGCCGACAGCGCATCCGGCTCGACCGAACCGGATGCCCAGACGTCCGGGCCTCGTGGATGGGCCGGTGGACGCCGCACGGAGTGCCGCCCCGCCCGGGCCCGCTCCTGCCCGGCTGCCCCCGCTCTCCGCCGGCCCAGAGCCGAGCGAGGGAGAGCACCACGTGACCATCGCGCCAGCCGATCCGGTTTCAGCGGCCGAAGCAACGGGGACCGCGAGCGACGGACCGGGTACCGCACTGCTGCGGACCCTGACCGACCTCACCGCCGACCTGCCCGACACCGACCCCGGTCGCGTCGCCGCCGCCGCCCTGCGCGGCCGCAACGCCCGGTCGGACGAGGCGGAGCTGCGCTCGCTGGCCACCGAGGCCGCGGCGGGCCTCATCTCCGAGGACCCCGCCTACTCCCGGCTCGCCGCCCGGCTGCTCACCCGCACCATCGCGGACGAGGCCGCCGGGCAGGGCGCCACCTCGTTCTCCGCCTCGGTCGCCGTGGGCCACCGCGAGGGCCTGATCGCGGACCGCACCGCCGCGTTCGTCACGCTGCACGCGGCCGCCCTGGACGCCCTGGTCGAACGGTCCCTCGCGGACGGGGCCGACGACCGCTTCGGGTACTTCGGGCTGCGCACCCTGCACAGCCGCTACCTGCTGCGCCACCCGCTCACCCGCCAGGTCATCGAGACCCCCCAGCACTTCATGCTCCGGGTCGCCGCCGGGCTCGCCGAGGACGACTCCGTGCGGGCGCTGGACGAGGTCGCGGCGCTGTACGGGCTGATGAGCCGGCTGGACTACCTGCCCTCCTCGCCGACGCTCTTCAACTCCGGCACCCGCCACCCGCAGATGTCCTCCTGCTACCTGCTGGACTCGCCGCTGGACGAGCTGGACTCGATCTACGACCGCTACCACCAGGTGGCCCGGCTGTCGAAGCACGCGGGCGGCATCGGCCTCTCGTACTCCCGCATCCGCGCCCGCGGTTCGCTGATCCGGGGCACCAACGGCCACTCCAACGGCATCGTGCCGTTCCTCAAGACGCTGGACGCCTCCGTCGCCGCCGTGAACCAGGGCGGCCGCCGCAAGGGCGCCGCCGCGGTCTACCTGGAGACCTGGCACGCGGACATCGAGGAGTTCCTGGAGCTCCGCGACAACACGGGCGAGGACCAGCGGCGCACGCACAACCTGAACCTGGCGCACTGGATCCCGGACGAGTTCATGCGCCGCGTCGACGCGGACGGAGCCTGGTCGCTGTTCTCCCCGGCGGACGTGCCCGAGCTGACCGACCTGTGGGGCGACGACTTCGACGCCGCGTACCGGGCGGCCGAGGCGAAGGGCCTGGCCCGCAAGACCATGCCGGCCCGCGAGCTGTACGGCCGGATGATGCGGACCCTGGCGCAGACCGGGCAGGGCTGGATGACGTTCAAGGACGCCTCCAACCGCACCGCGAACCAGACCGCCGAGCCGGGCAGGGTCGTGCACTCGTCGAACCTGTGCACCGAGATCCTGGAGGTCACCGACGACGGCGAGACGGCCGTCTGCAACCTCGGCTCGGTCAACCTCGGCGCGTTCGTGGACGGCGGCTCGATCGACTGGGAGCGTCTTGACGCCACCGTGCGGACGGCGGTGACCTTCCTCGACCGGGTCGTGGACATCAACTTCTACCCGACCGAGCAGGCCGGCCGGTCCAACGCCCGCTGGCGGCCGGTGGGCCTGGGCGCGATGGGGCTCCAGGACGTCTTCTTCCAGCTGCGGCTGCCCTTCGACTCCCCCGAGGCCCGGGCGCTCTCCACGAAGATCGCCGAGCGCATCATGCTCGCCGCGTACGAGGCGTCCTGCGACCTCGCGGAGCGGTCCGGTCCGCTGCCCGCCTGGTCCGAGACCCGGGCCGCGCGCGGGGTGCTGCACCCCGACCACTACGACACCGAGGTGAACTGGCCGGAGCGCTGGGACGCCCTGCGGGCCCGGATCGCGAAGACCGGGATGCGCAACTCGCTGCTCCTGGCCATCGCCCCGACCGCGACGATCGCCTCGATCGCGGGTGTCTACGAGTGCATCGAGCCCCAGGTCTCGAACCTCTTCAAGCGGGAGACCCTGAGCGGCGAGTTCCTCCAGGTCAACGGCTATCTGGTGGACGAGCTGAAGCGGCTCGGCGTGTGGGACGCGCGGACGCGTGAGGCGCTGCGCGAGGCGAACGGCTCGGTGCAGGGCTTCGCCTGGATTCCGGCGGACGTGCGGGCGCTGTACCGCACCGCGTGGGAGATCCCGCAGCGCGGCCTGATCGACATGGCGGCGGCCCGTACCCCGTTCCTCGACCAGAGCCAGTCGCTCAACCTGTTCCTGGAGACGCCGACGATCGGCAAGCTCTCCTCGATGTACGCGTACGCCTGGAAGCAGGGCCTGAAGACGACGTACTACCTGCGGTCGCGTCCGGCGACCCGGATCGCCCGTGCCGCGTCCGGGGCCGCGTCGGCCGCCGCCCCCATCCCCGTACAGCAGGCGCAGGCTCCCGACGCGGACGCCATCGCCTGCTCCCTGGAAAACCCCGAGTCCTGCGAGGCCTGCCAGTAATGACCGCTGTCAACCACGAGAAGAACCTGCTCGACCCGGGCTTCGAACTGACCCTGCGCCCCATGCGCTACCCGGACTTCTACGAGCGCTACCGGGACGCGATCAAGAACACCTGGCACGTGGAGGAGGTCGACCTCCACTCGGACGTGGCGGACCTCGCCAAGATGACGCCCGCCGAGCAGCACCTGATCGGGCGGCTCGTGGCGTTCTTCGCGACGGGTGACTCGATCGTCGCGAACAACCTGGTGCTGACGCTGTACAAGCACATCAACTCCCCCGAGGCGCGGCTGTATCTGTCGCGGCAGCTGTTCGAGGAGGCCGTGCACGTCCAGTTCTATCTGACGCTGCTCGACACCTACCTGCCCGACCCGGACGACCGCGCGGCGGCGTTCGCGGCGGTGGAGAACATCCCCTCGATCCGCGAGAAGGCGCAGTTCTGCTTCCGCTGGATGGACTCGGTGGAGAAGATCGACCGGCTGGAATCGAAGTCCGACCGCCGTCGCTTCCTGCTGAACCTGATCTGCTTCGCGGCGTGCATCGAGGGACTGTTCTTCTACGGCGCCTTCGCGTACGTGTACTGGTTCCGCTCGCGCGGGCTGCTGCACGGCCTCGCCACGGGCACCAACTGGGTCTTCCGCGACGAGACCATGCACATGAACTTCGCGTTCGAGGTCGTGGACACGGTCCGCAAGGAGGAGCCGGAGCTCTTCGACGACGCCCTGGAGCAGCAGGTCACCGACATGCTGAAGGAGGCCGTCGAGGCGGAGCTGCAGTTCGGCCGCGACCTGTGCGGCGACGGGCTGCCCGGCATGAACACCGAGTCGATGCGCGAGTACCTGGAGTGCGTCGCCGACCAGCGGCTCACCCGGCTGGGCTTCCCTGCGGTGTACGGATCGCAGAACCCGTTCTCGTTCATGGAGCTCCAGGGGGTCCAGGAGCTCACGAACTTCTTCGAGCGGCGCCCGTCGGCGTACCAGGTGGCCGTCGAGGGCACGGTCGGCTTCGACGACGACTTCTAGGCGGAAGGGCTAGATTCTGGCCCAGCTCCTGACGTACGGACGCCGTGCGGCCCCCACCGGCCGCGCGGCGTCCGCCGTTTGCGGTGGGCGGGTGCTCCGGTCCTGTTCCGCTGCGCGCAGCTCGCGGTCGATGCGGCGCTCGCGGGCCATGCCGACCAGGGCGGGCAGCAGGACGAGGGCGAAAAGTGCGGAAATGCCGAGGAAGTTCTGGAATGTGTTCATGCCTCTACTGTCCTCGCTCCGGCGAAGAAGCGGCAGTGGCAGGACTGTCATAGGGCATCGAATTACTGCCACACTGGGTCCATGCTGAACAATGTCGCCGCCCTGATGCTCGATGACGTCAACCCTTTCGAACTCGGCGTGGTCTGCGAGGTGTTCGGCCTCGACCGCAGCGACGAGGGCCTGCCGGTGCACGATTTCGCGGTGGTCTCCGGCGAGGGGCCCCAGCTGCGGACCCACGCCGGCTTCACGATCAACACCCCTTACGGCCTGGACCGGCTGGAGGAGGCCGACCTCGTCGCCGTACCGGCCGGCAGCCGCTTCGGGGAGCGCGAGTTCCCCGAGGAGGTGCTGGCCGCCCTGCGCCGGGCCGTGGAGCGGGGCGCCCGGGTACTCAGCGTCTGCTCGGGGGCCTACCTCCTGGGCGCGGCCGGGCTGCTGGACGGCCGCCGCTGCACCACGCACTGGCGGCACGCCGACGACCTGGCCCGCCGCTTCCCCGAGGCCGCCGTCGAGCCGGACGTGCTGTACGTGGAGGACGGGCCGGTCACCACGTCGGCGGGGACGGCGGCGGGGATCGACGCCTGCCTGCACCTGGTCCGCCAGGCGTACGGGCCGGCCACCGCCAACACCATCGCCCGGCGGATGGTGGTGCCGCCGCACCGGGACGGCGGGCAGGCGCAGTACATCCAGCGGCCGCTGCCGCGCACCCGGTGCGACACCGTGGGAGACACGCTGGCCTGGATGGAGCGCCACCTCGACCGCGAGATGACCGTCGAACAGCTCGCGGACCGGGCCCACATGTCGCCGCGCACCTTCGCCCGCCGCTTCCAGCAGGAGACCGGGACCACTCCGTACCGCTGGCTGCTGCGCCAGCGCGTCCTGCTCGCCCAGCATCTCCTGGAGACATCCGACGAAACCGTCGACACCATTGCCGACCGGACCGGCTTCGGGACGGCGGCGGCGCTGCGCCACCAGTTCGTACGGGCGCTGGACACCACGCCACAGGCGTACCGGCGCACCTTCCGGGGGCCGTCCGCCATTACCGAGGCGGCCTGAGGCGAGCGAGGTACATCCGATCATTCGTCCAACCGATCGCGCGACCTGTCCATGGACCGGGCCTTCTCGCGCGCGTCAGGGTCGGTGCCATGGACATGCTGAAGGCAAGACGAAGGACCATCGGAGCCGTGGTGGCCGCGCTCGCCGCCGCCCTGCTCCCCTGGCAGACCGCCTCGGCCCAGGAGGCGCAGGAGGCCCGGGAGGCCCAGGCTGCGGCTCCCCCGCCGGAGGTGCTGCCCACGCTGCGCCAATGGCGGCCGGGCAACGGCGAGTTCGTCCTCAC
Organism: Streptomyces sp. NPDC097595; assembly: GCF_044761525.1. Classification (NCBI taxonomy): domain Bacteria; kingdom Bacillati; phylum Actinomycetota; class Actinomycetes; order Kitasatosporales; family Streptomycetaceae; genus Streptomyces; species Streptomyces sp. NPDC097595. Next base: position 44,930 of record NZ_JBIWCN010000018.1, read on the forward strand.
CGACCGGGCCAGGATCGTGCTGGACGGGGTCCGCGAGCGGCGTACGGCACAGGACGCGGCCCGGTTCGCCGGTGAGCTGGAGGGCAGGCAGCAGGTGTCCCGGGGCCGGGCGCGCGCCGGTGACGTCGTGCTGCGCCAGGACGCCTCGCTGAAGGGCTCGCTCGGGGCGGAGGGCTACCGGCTGGAGGTCGGCGACCGGGTCACGGTGACGGCGGCCACCTCGGCGGGCGTGTTCTACGGCTCGCGCACGGTGCTCCAGCTGCTGAACGACGACGGGCGGGCCGCGCGCGGCTCGGCGACCGACGTGCCCGCGTACCGGGAGCGCGGGGTCGGGGTCTGCGCGTGCTACATCAACGTGTCGCTGCCCTGGTTCGAGCGGCTGATGAAGGACATGGCGTCCCAGAAGCTCAACCAGCTCTGGATCGAGGCGAAGGTCCGCAGCGACACCGACCCGGAGTCGGCGTTCTGGGGGTACTACACCAAGCCGCAGATCCGCTCGCTGGCCGTGATGGCGAAGAAGTACCACATCGATCTGGTGCCGGAGATCAACTCCCCCGGCCATATGGACCCCTACCTGGAGAACCACCCCGAGCTCCAGCTCAAGGACAAGGCCGGCACGGCCTCCGCGCCCCGGCTGGACATCTCGCGGCCCGAGGCGCTGACGTACTACACCTCACTGGTCGACGAGGCCCTGGACGCCTGGGGCACCGACACCTGGCACATGGGCGCCGACGAGTACATGCTCGGCTCCTCCTACCCGGACTATCCGCAGCTCCAGGCGGCGGCCGTCGCGAAGTTCGGCGCGTCGGCCACCCCGGACGACCTGTTCGTGGACTTCATCAACCAGGTGAACGCCCATGTGAAGAAGCAGGGGCGCTCGCTGCGCATCTGGAACGACGGGCTGCTGGGCCGCAACACGCTCGTCCCGCTGGACCGTGACATCACCGTCGAGCACTGGCTCGGCGGCGGCGCCATCCAGCAGCCGTCCGCCCTGCTCGCCGAGGGCCGCCCCGTGATGAACTCCGCCTACGCGCTGTACCTGGTGCGCGGCGGCTACACCACCAAGACGAAGGAGCTGTACGAGAGCGACTGGACGCCCCTGCGCTTCGAGGGCGAGACGCTGCCCGCCACGGCGGCGAACCTGACCGGCGCGAAGATCAGCCTGTGGCCGGACAGCGCGGCGGCCGAGACCGAGAACGAGGTCGAGGCGAAGGTCTTCATGCCGCTGCGCTTCCTCGCCCAGGCCACCTGGGGCGGGCCCAAGCCCAGTGCGACGTACGCCGGTTTCGAGGCCATGGCCCGCCGCATCGGGCACGCCCCCGGCTGGGCGGACACCGACCGCGCCCCGCTGCCCGACGGCACCTACCGGCTGACGTCCGGCGCGAAGGCGCTGGCCCCGGCAGCGGACTCGGGGGTCGCCCTGGTCAAGGGCGCGAAGGCTGCCTGGACGCTCACCGCGACCGCCGACGGCTACTACACGGTCCGCTCGGCGGACGGGCTGTGCCTGGACGAGGTACGCGGCAAGAAGTACCTGGGCGCACCGCTGGAGGTGGGCGCCGAACTCTCGCTCGGGGCCTGCTCGGCGGACGCGCGCACCCAGCGCTGGCAGCTGGACGCGGGCCACGGGGCGTTCGTCCTGCGCAACGCGATCTCGCAGCTGCGGCTGACCGAGCGCCGGGCGGACGGCGCGGCGGTGCAGACGACCGGCGGCACACCGCTGCGGGCCGGGGCGTAAGCACGCGGATGGGGCCCGCCGGTGACCGGCAGGCCCCATCGCACGTTTCAGATACCGCAGTTGGGCGCGGACCAGTAGTGGCTGGGGCCCTGGTTCACGTGGACGTGGTCGTTGTGGTCCGGGTAGCCCGGGCCGAGGATGCCGTTGAACCCGTGGTTGCGGGCCTCCTTGGCGAGGGTGCAGAACGCGATCCCGCCCAGGTCGGCCGCGTCACCGTACAGATGGCGGCTGTTCGAGGCGCCGCCCACGGCACTGTTGCAGGACGTCGAGCGGAATGCGCTGTTGATGGTGATGGGCCGGTCGCCGAGCGCGTGGCGCAGCGCCTCCAGCTTCCACATGGTGCTCAACGCGTTGGCCTTCGCCGTGGCCGCCGAGACCGCGCCGCCCGACCAGGTGCTGTTGCAGCGGTTCATCTCGGCGTACGTGAAGTGCGCCGGGGTGCAGTCGTTGTCCTGGAGGGCGTAGAGCTTGGCCTGCGTGGCGGGGCCCGCGACACCGTCGGCGGCCAGCCCGTACGCGGCCTGGAAGCGCTTGACGGCGGCGGTGGTGGCGGGGCCGTACGAGCCGTCGACGGCCAGGACCGAGTTGTAGCCGGGGTAACCGGCGACCCGGATCTGGAGCTGCTTCACGTCGTTGCCGGTGGCGCCGGACTGCAGGGTGCGGGTCCAGGTGTAGCAGCCGTCGGCGTGCGCGGTGCCGGCGGTGACCACGGCACCGCCCAGCGCAAAGGCCATGGTCATGACAAGGCTGAGCAGGAGTCGTGCGGAACGTCTGATCACGGGGGCTCCCTACCACTGTCGAAGATGTGGTGCACGAGCCTGGCGGATGAGAGGGAGCCCGTCAACTACGCGTGTAGAAACGGGGGTTGACGGAGAAACGAACGCGGCGCGGGACGGGCCCGCGCCGCGTTCGCCGCACGGGCTCAGTCGTTCGGGACGACCTCGTAGCGCGGGGTGTTCTCCGCCATCTGCCGCAGCGCGTCCTTGCGCTCGCGCTTGGAGAGCCGGTCGATGTACAGGTAGCCGTACAGGTGGTCCGTCTCGTGCTGGAGGCAGCGCGCGAAGTAGCCCGTGCCGCGCACCCGCACCGGGTTGCCCTTCGCGTCCTGGCCGCGCACCACCGCGTAGTCCGGGCGGGCCAGCTTGGCGTACGCGGTCGGCACGGAGAGGCAGCCCTCCCCGGAGTCGTCCAGGACGCGCGCCTCGGGCGGCAGCTCCTCCAGGACCGGGTTGCAGATCGCGCCGACGTGCCGCACGCCCTCGTCGTCGGGGCAGTCGTAGACGAAGACCTTGAGGTCGACGCCGATCTGGTTGGCGGCCAGGCCGACGCCCTCCGCCGTCCGCTGGCTCGCGAACATGTCGTCGATCAGCGCGGCGAGCTCGTCGCCGAACTCCGTGACGTCCTTGCACTCCTTGTGCAGGACCGGGTTGCCCACGACCGTGATCGGACGGGAGGTACCGCGCTCGCGGTGTGCCGTCTCGCGCGCCTCACAGTCCTCGGTGTCGATGAGGAAGCCCTCCTCGTCGACGCTGACCTGCTCGTCCGTCTCCTGCTGCGCCATGTCCGCCGTACGCCTTCCTCAAAACCCGAATCGATAGGCGTACAGCCTAGGCCCTGTCGTCACATTCCCGTCGTCCGCCCGGAGGGCGGGCCGGGCGGCGCCAGGTGCGTGCTCTCGGCGTGCCGGCCCCAGACCCCTGTACTGGATGTACTGGGGTCTGGGGCCGGTGCGGCGAGAGTGCGTGCATGGCGTCGCCCGGCAGACGGGAATGTGACGACAGGGCCTACGGGCAGCGCTCAGCAGACTTCTTCGAGATCGCGCCACTCGCGGCTGTCCGGGCTGTCCGCCACCCAGCCGTCCAGCAGTCCGCGCACCAGTCCGGCCGGGGCCGCCAGGCCGCACTCACGCTCCGGCACCCACAGCTCACCGGCCGTGCGGTGGCCCAGCGGGCCCGGGTGGCCCGGTTCGCTGTGGTCGTGCGGGTCCAGGTGCTCGCCGTCGCCCTCGTCGCTCTCCATCCGGCTCTCCGAACAGGAACGGCACAGCAGCCGCACCGACGAGGACCAGTCCTCGGCGGCGAAGCCCGCGTCCGAGGCCAGCTGCTCCAGCGCGTCCCGGTCCGCCTCCGTGGCCGCTTCGAGCAGCACCACCCAGGTCGGCACGGGCGACGGGGCCCACAGCTCGATCTCGTCGAACACCGGATAGGACGGGCCCGCCGCGGTGATCCGCTCACCGTTCGGCACCCCGTCGTGCAGCACGACCTCGCCCCAGCGCCGCCCGGACGACGGCAGCGGGATCGACAGCACCTCGATGCGGGCCGGGTCGAGCCGCCGGCCCCACACGACCTCGGCCTCGCCCTCCGGCGACAGCCGTACCGCCGCGCTGCCCAGCTCCATGCCGACCGGCTCGCTGCCCGCGGCCGGGGTCTGCTGCCCGCCACCGGGGACCTTCAGCCCGTACGCCTGCCAGGCGCGGCGCGCCAGCGGCCAGTCCTGGAGGGCGGTCGCGGCGATGCCCACGTTCCACCAGTCCGGCGCTCCGGACTCCTTGTCGAGCAGGGCGACGGCCCGCAGCCCGGCGGCCCTCGCCTGCTCCCAGTCGTGCCGGAACTTGTGCAGCAGCGCCAGGTTGAACCACGACTCGGAGAGCCAGGGCTCCAGGTCCGCCGCGCGTGTCAGCAGCGCCCCCGCGTCCTCGTACCGGCCGTCGCCGATCAGCGTGAACGCGCGGTCCGTGGCCTGCCGCCAAGAGGCGGACGGCCGATGCCGTACCTTCCCGAAGATCCTCACGATTCCCGCCTGTCCCGACTGGACACCCTCGTTCTACCGCTCTCTTCGCATCCAACCATGCCGGGCCGGAGGCCCGCTCATTACCCATCGGTTACCCGGGCGGGACGGGGGTCAGACCGCCCCGGGCCAGAACCCGGGCCAGCGACTCCACCACCTGCGGCTGGTAGTCGTGCCCGGTGCCGAGCCTGAGCTGTTCCAGCGCACCCAGTGGCCCCGAGAGGCTTTCCCCGCTGAGGTCGTCGTATGCGTTCACCGCCCGGACGATCCTGGCGGACAGCGGCTGCTCGCGGTAGGGGTCGGCCTGCCGCTCCACCACGACGGCGACCTTCGCGTCCACCCCGGTCTGCCGGACCACCGCACCCCCGAGCAGCGCGATCCGGCGCTGCTCGGCGACCGGCAGCAGGGCCGTCGCCCCGTCCTGCACCGGGTCGACCAGCGAGAGCTGGCCGATGTCGTGCATCAGCGCCGCGTATTCCAGGACGGTGAGATCCGGCCCGGTCAGGCCCATCTCGCGCCCGACGGCGGTGCACAGCTCGGCGACCCGGCGGGCGTGGCCGTGCGGGGTGTAGCCGGCGATCTCGGTGGACCGGGCGAGCGAGGCGATGGTCTGCCGGTACGTGGTGCGCACGGCGGCGAACCTGCGGTACGAGAGCTGGGTGAGCAGCAGCGGTACGCAGAGCACGGGCAGCGCCCACAGCCCGGCGGCGGCCACCCCGAGCGCCATGACCGCGCCGGTCGCGCAGACGGCCGAGCCGATACCGGTGAGCGCCCGCAGCTCGTCGCGGAGCAGCGGCCCGTACGGGGCGGGGACGGCCCGGGAGCCGCGCGGCAGGGTGCGGGCGCGCAGCAGGAGCGCGGCGAGGACGGCGTCGCAGAGGGCGGTCAGGCCGAGCAGCAGGAGCAGGAAGGCCGCGTAGTACGGACCGTCGCCGAACCACGTCTCGCTGAGGCCCGCGTTGTACAGCGGCTGGAAGCAGACCGCCGCGAAGGTCACGGTGAGCAGCCGCCGGGCCACCTGGTCGGCGCCCGGCCCGTCGCCCCGCGCCAGCTGCGGCACCGAGGCGACGAGCTGGGCGGCGGCGAGGACCGCGACGACCTGGAGGACCCCGTGGCTGGTGGGCTGCCCGCCGCTGCGCCCGAGCAGGGCGTACGCGAGGGCCCCGGCGGCCCCGAGGGGCGCGGGCTCCCGCTCCCCGGGCAGGGCGCCCCAGCGGGCCAGCTCCCCGATGGTGATGAGGGCGCCGAAGACGAGGGCGTGCCCCGGATCGTGGACGCCGCGCCACAGCGTGTGACCGAGCCCGGCGGCGGCGAGGACGAGGGCGGCGCCGCGCACGCCGAGGGTGACGGGGCCCGGGGTCACCGGGGGCCCTCCGTGCCGCTTTCGGGCGGTGAGGGGGTGAGCGGTGCCTTGACGGCCGCGGCGCCCTGGCCGTCCCGGGCGCCGTCCGCCTCGCGCGGGGGCGGCAGCTGCGCGTCGTCCGCCGTGACGGCCCCGAACCAGCCGTAACGCTCCAGGCCGCGCGCCAGGGCCCGCACCATCTGGGGGTCGAACTGCGTGCCCGCGCACCGCTTCAGCTCCTCCACGGCGACCGGGACCGGCCGGCCCCGCCGGTAGGAGCGGGTCGAGGTCATGGCGTCGAAGGCGTCGGCGACGGCGACGATGCGGGCGCATTCGGGGATGCCCCGGCCGGAGAGCCCGTACGGATAACCGCTGCCGTCGAGGCGTTCGTGGTGGTGCAGGATCGCGGCCCTGGCCTCGCCGAGGAAGCCGATGCCCCGGACGATCTCGTGCCCGTACTCCGGGTGCAGCTCGATGACGCGCCGCTCCTCAGGGGTGAGCGGGCCGTCCTTGCGCAGGACGCGGGTGGGGACGCCCAGCTTGCCGACGTCGTGGAGGATGCCGGCGAACCGGAGGACCTCGACGCGTTCCCGGTCGAGGCCCAGTTCATGCGCGATGAGGACGGAGGCGCGGCCGACGCGTTCGCTGTGGCCCCGGGTGTAGGTGTCCTTGATGTCGACGGCCTGGACGAGCGCCCTGATGGTGGCCCGGTGGGCGGCGTGCTCGCGGTGGTACTGGGCGTAGACCCAGCAGGAGATGTACATGGGCAGCAGTACGAAGAGCGCGGCGAGCGGCCCGTACGGGCTGTTCCAGAGGACAGCCATCAGCAGCCCGGCGAGGCCGTGCACCAGGTGGGGGGCGAGCGAGCGCGGCAGGAGTCCGCGCCAGGCCCGGCGGACCGGCAGCTGTTCCGCGACGAGCAGGATCGAGCCGTCGAGGGCGGCGAGCACGGCGCTGAAGGCGAGGGCCGCCGCGCAGACGGGGAGCAGCGCGTAGGGCAGGTCGGGCGGGCTGCCGAGCGCGGCGGGCCCGCCGAGCAGCGCGTGGACGCGGGCGGCCGCCCAGACGGCGACGGCCAGCTCGGCGGCGCGCCAGATCCGGCGGGCGGCGACGGGGGGTTTGCCGGCCCGGCCCGCGAGGGAGCCGGGGACGGCGACGAGGGCCGCCGCCGGGGGCGGGAGCAGGAAGGCGGCGGCGAGCAGTAAGGGGAAGAAGGAGCCCGCGCCCACGGCGCCGACCGGGAAGGGGCGGCGGCCGAGGAGTTCGCAGGCGAGGTAGAGGCCGGCGAGCAGGGCGAGGGTGGTCCACGGGGTGCCGGGGCGCAGGGCGGGCCCGGCACACAGGGCCGCGCCGAGGGCGACGGCGCCGATATGGGCCCGCGCCGCCCCGCGTGTGGCTCTCACCCTCGCTCGCCCCCCAGCTCCGCTCGTGAAGGGGCCACGCTAACGAGCGGGGCGATCCGGGCGGGTGCCGTTGGGGGCGATTAGCACGTTCGGGTGAAGCGGAGGAGTTTCACTCCTTGGCGGCGCTCGGCACCTCGGGGCCGGAGACCGTGACGTCCTGTTCCGGCACCGCCTGGCCCGAGCGGATGAGGTCGATGCGGCCCATCACCTTGGAGCGCAGGTCGGCCGGGACGTCGTCCTGGCCGCAGCAGCGCTTCACCAGCTTCTTGACGGCCTGTTCGAGGCCGTACTTCTCCAGACACGGAGAGCACTCGACGAAGTGCTCCTCGAACTTGGTGCAGTCGCTGTCGGGCATCTCCCGGTCGAGAAACTCGTAGAGGTGATCGAGGACCTCTGCGCACTCCGTCTCGTGCGGCTCTCCGCAGCTCATGAGCCCGAGCCTTTCCGATCGTCCGACTCCCCGGCGCCGGCCGGGACGAGCCCGCGGTCACGGGCGTAGTCCTCCAGCATGCCGCGCAGTTGGCGGCGGCCCCGGTGCAGTCGGGACATCACCGTACCGATGGGAGTCCCCATGATGTCCGCGATCTCCTTGTAGGCAAAGCCCTCGACATCGGCGAGATAGACCGCGATGCGGAACTCCTCGGGGATCGCCTGCAGCGCGGACTTCACGTCCGAGTCGGGCAGGTGGTCCAGGGCCTGGGACTCGGCGGAGCGCAGTCCGGTCGACATGTGCGACTCGGCGCGTGCCAGCTGCCAGTCCTCGATCTCCTCGGCGGCACTGCGCTGGGGTTCGCGCTGCTTCTTGCGGTACGAGTTGATGAAGGTGTTCGTGAGGATGCGGTACATCCACGCCTTGAGGTTGGTGCCCTCACGGAACTGGTGGAAGGAGCCGTACGCCTTGGCATACGTCTCCTGGACCAGGTCCTCGGCGTCCGCGGGATTGCGCGTCATGCGCAGGGCCGCCGAGTACATCTGGTCGAGGAAACCGAGGGCGTCGCGCTCGAAACGCGCGTTGCGCTCGGCCGTCGTCTCCTGCGGGCGGCCGTCGTCGGTCCCTGTGTCGGTCCCTGTGACCGGACCCACCTCCTCCAACGCTGGGGCGGAGCCGAAACCGGACCCGCTCGAATCGGAGAATAGTCGACCTTGGTCCGGCGCGGGCTGTCGATCCGTTCCGCCGAGTGACCGCTCGGGAGTGGTCTTGGCCGCGTGCAGGACCGTCCACTCCAGGTCAGCAGCGTTCGAGCGACGCGGGCAGATGGTCGAACCCATGCGACGGACTCCCTCTCCACTTACGACGTTGGCGTACCGATGTCCCTCACAACAGCGGCCCTCCGCCGGGCATTCCCGGGCGTGTGAGGGGCCCGCGTCACGACATTTCCGCCAGCCATTCGGCGACGGACGCGGTGAGGATCTCCATAGCCCGCTCCTCGGTGAGCCCGGACCTCTTCGGTACGGAGAAGCCGTGGTCGCCGTACGGCACCTCGGTGATCCGGTAGTCGCCGGGCGGGAATTCGGCGGGCTTCCCGAACGGGTCGTTGCCGCCCTGGACGACGAGCGCGTCCACCCCGCAGCCCAGCAGCTCGTCGGCGCGGGTCTTCTCGGGGCGGCCCGGCGGGTGCAGCGGGAAGCTGAGCGCCAGGACCGCGCGGGCGCCCAGCTCCGCGGCGGTGCGGCAGGCCACACGGGCCCCGGCGCTGCGTCCCCCGGCGACGACCGGCAGCCCGGGCGCCGCGAGGGCCGGCCAGATTCCGCGCCAGCCGGTGTCCAGGGTCTTCGGGGCGGGCGCGAGCTTCTTGCCTGCCACCCGCCAGGGCTGCTCCACCAGGGCGACGGTCACGCCGTGCGCGGGCAGGGCGGCGCCGAGGGCCTTGAGGTCGCGGGCCTCGATGCCGCCGCCGGCGCCGTGGCCGAGGGCGAGCACGAGGCGGGGGGCGGGGGCGTCCAGCCAGGTGATCCGGGCGGTGCCGGTATCGGTCTCGACGGTCTCGGTACGGGGGGTGGTGGCGTCGGTGTTCACGGCGTCCATCCAACCAACACCCGGTGGGCGGTGCGGGGATGGCGCGGGGCTCCGTCGCGTACGGCTCAGAAGAGGGTGCTGACCTCGGGCTCGGCCAGCTCGTCCTTCAGCTCGGGGCCGTTGTTGCGGACGTTGCTGACGGCGGTCGCGACCGGGTAGGCGCGCATCAGGCCGGGCGGTGGCGGTGCGAGCAGGGCGCGCAGTTCCTCGATGTCGGTGCGCGAGGGGTCCAGCCAGTCGTCCCAGCGGTCCGGGGTGAGCATCAGCGGCATCCGGGGGTGGATGTCGGAGAGCGAGGCCGGTCCGTCGGCGGGGGCGACGGCGAGCGGATCGGTCTCCGCCTCGGTGGTGATCACCGAGCAGGTGACCCACCACGCCTGCGGGTGGTCGTCGGGCAGCGTGCGGTCGCGCCAGAACTCGTACAGACCGGCCATCGCGAAGACCGAGCCGTCCGCCGGGGTCACGAAGTAGGGCTGCTTGCGGGGGCGCTTGCGGCGCCCCTTCTCCTCCAGCTGCCGTTCCTCGGCGCCGGTCACCCACTCGTAATAGCCGTCGGCGGGCAGGATGCAGCGCCGGGAGACGAAGGGGCGGCGGAAGGACGGCTTCTCGTGGACGGTCTCGGCCCGGGCGTTGATCATCCGGGCGGCGCCCTCCGGGTTCTTGGCCCAGGACGGGACGAGCCCCCATTTCAGTGCCCTCATCTGGCGAACCGGGCGCTGGTCGTCCGCGTCTTTCACAGGACGTTCCAGTACGGCGTAGACCTCTTTGGTCGGCGCCACGTTGTAATCGGGCTCCAGCGTCTCGGCCGGTTCCCACTTCTCCACCTGGAAGAGTCCGGTCAGATCCTCGGGCCGCCGACTCGCTGCATACCGTCCGCACATAAGTGCCAGACTGCCACGACCGCCATCCCGAACGGACCCCGATCCGGTAAGGAGCCGCCCGCCCCATGGACAGCACCGATCTCGGCAACCTGTGGGACCGCGTCACCGGCACCCAGCCCGCCCCGGAGCAGTGGCTGGTGGTGGTGACCGCGACGGCGGCGCTCATCGCGGTCGTGCCGAACATCCTGTGGCGGATGTCCCGGAACGCGATCACCATCGCGCACGAGGGCGGCCACGGACTGGTCGCCCTGCTCTCCGGCCGGCAGCTCTCGGGCATCCGGCTGCACTCGGACACCAGCGGGCTGACCGTGAGCCGGGGCAAGCCGACCGGGATCGGCATGGTGCTGACCGCGGCGGCGGGCTACACCGCGCCCTCGCTGCTCGGCCTGGGCGGCGCCTGGCTTCTGGTGGACGGCAGGATCACACTGCTGCTGTGGCTGGCGACGGCCCTGCTCGCGGTGATGCTGGTGATGATCCGCAATGTGTACGGGGCGCTGACGGTGATCCTCACCGGCTCGGTGTTCCTGCTGGTCTCGTGGCTGGCCTCGCCCGCCTGGCAGTCGCTGTTCGCGTACAGCGTGGTGTGGTTCCTGCTGCTGGGCGGCGTACGCCCGGTCTTCGAGCTCCAGTCGAAGCGGCGGCACGGCGGGGCGCCGGACTCGGACGCGGACCAGCTGTCCCGGCTGACGGACGTCCCGGCGGCGCTGTGGCTGTTCCTCTTCCACGCGGTGTCGCTGTGCTCCCTGATCGGCGGCGGGCGCTGGCTGCTGGGGCTGTGACGGCTGTGACCGGGCTCACCCCGGTTCAAACCTCTAAAGTGAGCGCATGACCGAAAGCGCCGTGCACCCCGCCCTCTGGCCCGCCCCCCTCGCGAGCGGAGCCGTCGACGCGACCGTGACGGTGCCCGGTTCCAAGTCGGTCACCAACCGCGCGCTGGTGCTCGCCGCGCTCTCCTCGGAGCCGGGCTGGCTGCGCCGCCCGCTGCGTTCCCGGGACACCCTGCTGATGGCGGACGCGCTCCGCGCGATGGGCGTACGCATCGAGGAGACGGTGTCGTCCAGCTCCGCGGCGACCGGCGCGGCCGCCGGTCCGGAGGCCGCGGGCGAGGCGTGGCGGGTCATCCCGGCCCCGCTGCACGGCCCGGTCACCGTGGACGTCGGCAACGCCGGTACGGTCATGCGCTTCCTGCCCCCGGTGGCCACGCTCGCCGAAGGCCCGGTCCGCTTCGACGGCGACCCCCGCTCCTACGAGCGCCCGCTGACCGGGGTGATCGACGCGCTGCGGGTCCTCGGCGCCCGGATCGACGACGACTCCCGGGGCTCGCTGCCGATGACCGTGCACGGCGGCGGTGCGCTGGACGGCGGCCCGGTCGCGATCGACGCCTCCTCGTCCTCCCAGTTCGTCTCGGCGCTGCTGCTGTCCGCGCCGCGCTTCAACCAGGGCGTGGAGGTCCGGCACACCGGCGACCGCCTCCCCTCCATGCCGCACATCCGGATGACCGTGGACATGCTCCGGGCCGTCGGCGCGCAGGTGGACGAGCCGGAGACCGGCGGCGAGCCGAACGTCTGGCGGGTCTCCCCCTCCGCGCTCCTCGGCCGCGACCTGACCATCGAGCCGGACCTGTCCAACGCCCAGCCGTTCCTGGCGGCGGCGCTGGTCACGGGCGGCCGGGTGACCATCCCGGACTGGCCGCTGCGCACCACGCAGCCCGGTGACGCCCTGCGCGACATCTTCACCGCGATGGGCGGCAGCTGCGAGCTCACCGAACAGGGGCTGACCTTCACCGGCTCCGGCCGTGTCCACGGCATCGACGTGGACCTCTCCGAGGTCGGCGAGCTGACCCCGGGCATCGCCGCCGTCGCCGCCCTGGCCGACTCCCCCTCCACGCTGAGCGGCGTCGCCCATCTGCGGCTGCACGAGACGGACCGGCTGGCCGCGCTCACCAAGGAGATCAACGAGCTCGGCGGCGACGTCACCGAGACCGCCGACGGCCTGCACATCCGCCCGCGCCCGCTGCACGGCGGTACCTTCCATACGTACGACGACCACCGGATGGCCACCGCGGGGTCCGTCATCGGCCTTGCCGTCCCCGGAGTGGAGATCGAGAACGTGGCGACGACCGCCAAGACCCTGCCGGACTTCCCGCAGATGTGGACCGGAATGCTCGGGGCCTGAGACATGCGCCGCTACGGCAAGAACCCCGACGAGGACGACATCCGCGTCCGCCCCAACCGCAAGGGCAACCGCCCGCGCACCCATATCCGGCCCAAGCACGAGGACGCCGAGGACGGCATGGTCCTCACCGTGGACCGGGGCCGCCTCACCGTCCTGGTCGGCGACCGCACGATCGTCGCGATGAAGGCCCGCGAGCTGGGCCGCAAGGCCGCGGTGGTCGGCGACACCGTCTCGCTCGTCGGTGACCTGTCCGGCGACAAGGACACCCTCGCCCGGATCGTCCGGATCGGTGAGCGGCGCTCGGTGCTGCGCCGGACGGCGGACGACGACGACCCGTTCGAGCGGGTGGTCGTGGCCAACGCGGACCAGCTGGCGATCGTGACCGCGCTGGCCGATCCGGAACCGCGTCCGCGCATGATCGACCGGTGCCTGGTCGCCGCGTACGACGGGGGGCTCTCCCCGCTCCTGGTGCTGACCAAGTCCGACCTGGCGTCCCCGGACCAGCTGCTCAGCGCGTACACCCCGCTGGGCGTGCCGTTCGTCGTCACCAGCCGCGAGGAGCTGGAGAACGGGGACGCGGCCGACCGGGTCCGCGAGCAGCTGAACGACCGGGTGACGGCCTTCGTCGGGCACTCGGGCGTCGGCAAGACCACGCTGGTCAACGCGCTGGTGCCGAAGGAGAGGCGGCGCACCACGGGGGTCGTGAACGCGGTGACCGGCCGGGGCCGGCACACCACCACGTCCGCCCTGGCGCTGCCGCTGCCGGGCTACCGGGGCTGGGTGATCGACACCCCCGGGGTGCGCTCATTCGGCCTGAACCACATCGACCCCTCGCGGGTCATCAACGCCTTCCCGGACCTCCAGCCCGGCACGGAGGAGTGCCCGCGCGGCTGCACCCACGACAGCCACGAACCGGAATGCGCGCTGGACGCCTGGGTGGCGGCGGGGCACGCGGACCCGGCGCGGCTGGACTCGCTGCGCCGGCTGCTCTCGACCCGGAACAGGCGCGAGGGAGACTGAGCGGCGACCGGGCCGGGCACGTTTGCGATCACTCGCTTCCGGTAAGTGCATAATCACGCCCAGCGGCACCGGCCGGTGCGGGGCGGTCGGCGATGCGGGAGGGTGCGGACGATGGCATGGCTGCTGGTCGTGGTCGCGGGACTTCTGGAGACCGGGTTCGCGGTCTGCCTGAAGCTCTCGCACGGCTTCACCCGGCTGTGGCCGACCGTCGCGTTCTGTGTCTTCGCGCTCGGCAGCTTCGGTCTGCTCACCATGTCGCTGAAGAAGCTCGACGTCGGGCCCGCGTACGCGGTGTGGACCGGCATCGGCGCGGCGGGGACGGCCATCTACGGCATGATCTTCCTCGGTGACATCGTCTCCACGCTCAAGCTGGTGTCGATCTCGCTGGTGATCCTCGGCGTGATCGGCCTCCAGCTCTCCGGCTCCGCGCACTGACCCCACAGGGCCCGTGTGGCCCGGCTCACCGGCGGGTCGATACTGTGACGGCATGCCCGATTACCACGATGATCTGCGCCTGGCCCACGTACTGGCGGACGCCGCCGACGCGGTGACGATGGACCGGTTCAAGGCTCTGGACCTCAAGGTCGAGACCAAGCCGGACATGACGCCGGTGAGCGAGGCCGACAAGGCCGCCGAGGAGTTGATCCGGGGCCATCTGCACCGGGCGCGCCCGCGCGACGCGATCCTGGGCGAGGAGTACGGCATCGAGGGCACGGGCCCGCGGCGCTGGGTGATCGACCCGATCGACGGCACCAAGAACTACGTACGGGGCGTGCCGGTCTGGGCCACGCTCATCTCGCTCATGGAAGCGGGCGAGAACGGTTTCCAGCCCGTCGTGGGCGTGGTCTCGGCGCCCGCGCTGAGCCGGCGCTGGTGGGCGGCGAAGGGCTCGGGCGCGTACACCGGCCGCAGTCTGACCTCCGCGACCCGGCTCAAGGTCTCCAGCGTGGAGCGGATCGCGGACGCCTCGTTCGCGTACTCCTCGCTGACCGGCTGGGAGGAGCAGGGCCGGCTCGACGGCTTCCTGGACCTGACCCGGGCCTGCTGGCGCACCCGGGGTTACGGGGACTTCTGGCCGTACATGATGGTCGCCGAGGGGTCCGTGGACATCTGCGCTGAGCCGGAGCTCTCGCTCTGGGACATGGCGGCGAACGCGATCGTCGTCCAGGAGGCGGGCGGCCGGTTCACCAGTCTGGACGGTGTGGACGGGCCGGGCGGCGGGAACGGCGCGGCGTCGAACGGGGCGCTCCACCGCGAGCTGCTGGGGTACCTGAACCAGCGTTACTGAGCGCGCTCCGCCCGCAGGGCGGCGTAACGAGCATGTGAGGGGCGTGCGGCGAGGCCGCGCGCCCCTTTTGCGATCTTCGCGACCCCTTGTCGTCCTCCCGCATCGGTGCAACTCTGAGCATTCCCCCACTTGTGAACTTGTGAATCGGCTCACGCAGTCGCTTCACCGAGGAGGTGGCACTCTTCATGCTCGTCCGTGACGCCATGAGCACGATGGTCCTCACCATCGGTCCGGCCCATACGCTGCGCCAGGCCGCCCGGCTGATGTCGGCCCGCCGGATCGGGGCGGCCGTCGTCCACGACCCCGATACCTGCGGGCTCGGTATCCTCACCGAGCGCGACATCCTCAACGCCGTCGGCGCGGGCCAGGACCCCGACACCGAGACGGCCTCCGCCCACACCACCACCGACGTGGTCTTCGCCGCCCCCGGCTGGACACTCGAAGAGGCCGCGGCGGCCATGACGCACGGCGGCTTCCGCCACCTGATCGTCCTCGACGAGGGCGGCCCGGTCGGTGTCGTCTCGGTCCGCGACATCATCCGCTGCTGGTCCCCGTCCCGCCCCCGCCCGGCCGAACTGGTCGGCTGACCGCACCCGCACATGCGACCGGCCCGGCCCCCGGGTGCGGGGCCGGTCGTACGACCGAGCGGACTCAGGCGCGCAGCGCCTGCACGGCCGCCTCCAGCCGCTTGCCGAAGTCCTCGTCGGCACGGCGGAAGTTGCCGATCGCGCGCTCGGCGATGTCGTCGCGCGAGACCTTCGCGATGAAGCCGGACAGGTTGTCGACCAGCCGGGCCTTCTCGTCCTCGGTCATGAGCCGGTAGAGGTTCCCGGCCTGCACGAAGTCGTCGTCCTCGGTGTGGCGAGGGGCCTCGTGGTTGCCCGTGGCGCCCGCGACCGGGGTGGCGCCCGAGAGCGGCCGGCCCGTCTCGGCGGGGCCGCCGAAGCTGTTGGGCTCGTAGTTCTTCGCGCCCTTGTGGCGGCCGTCGTACAGGTAGCCGTCCCGGCTGTTGGTCCGCGCCTCGGTGGCGTGCGGGCGGTTCACCGGGAGGTGGTCGGCGTTGATGCCGACGCGGTAGCGGTGCGCGTCGCCGTATGCGAAGAGCCGGCCCTGGAGCATCTTGTCCGGGGACGGGCCGATGCCGGGCACGAAGTGCGCCGGGCTGAAGATCGACTGCTCGACCTCGGCGAAGATGTTCTCCGGGTTGCGGTTGAGCTCCAGCTTGCCGATCTCGACCGGCGGGTAGTCCGCGTGCGGCCACACCTTGGTCAGGTCGAACGGATTGAAGCGGTACGTCGCCGCCTCGGCCGCCGGCATGATCTGCACCTGCACCGACCAGGACGGGAAGTCGCCGCGCTCGATGGACTCGCGCAGGTCCCGCTGGTGGCTGTCGGGGTCCACGCCGGAGAGGCGGACGGCCTCCTCGGTGGTGAGGGTCTTGATGCCCTGGTCGGTCTTGAAGTGGTACTTGACCCAGAAGACCTCGCCCGCCTCGTTCTGCCACTGGTAGGTGTGCGAGCCGAAGCCGTCCATGTGCCGGTACGAAGCGGGGATGCCGCGGTCGCCGAAGAGCCAGGTCACCTGGTGGGTGGACTCCGGCGACAGGCCCCAGAAGTCCCAGACGTTGTCCGCCTCCTGGGAGCCGGTGTACGGGTCGCGCTTCTGGGTGTGGATGAAGTCGGGGAACTTGATGGCGTCCCGGATGAAGAACACCGGGGTGTTGTTGCCGACGAGGTCGTAGTTGCCGTCCTCGGTGTAGAACTTCAGCGCGAAGCCGCGCGGGTCGCGGGCTGCGTCGGCCGAGCCGAGGTTTCCGGCGACGGTGGAGAAGCGCAGGAACGTCTCGGTCTGCTTGCCGACCTCCGAGAGGAACTTCGCCCGCGTCCACCGCGACACGTCGCGGGTCAGCGTGAACGTCCCGTACGCGCCGGCGCCGCGGGCGTGCACCACGCGCTCCGGAATGCGCTCGCGGTTGAAGTGCGCGAGCTTCTCCATCAGCAGCTGGTCCTGCACCAGGACCGGGCCGCCGACTCCGGCGGTCTCGCTGTTCTGGTTGTCGGCGACCGGTGCGCCTGCCTCCGTGGTGAGCGGTCCCTGCGTCACGTGCGCCTCCTGCGTCGTTTCCGCACGTCATGCCTTCATGCCGTGCCCGCGTCCGGCCTTCCTGTCCTCCGGCCGACGCCGTAGCCGATCCTACATTGGACAAAGTCCAAGTCAACTGAGCATCCAAAGTCGCACCTATTCAAGACATGGCCCTCGCGCTGCTAGAATGGCGCCCATGAGTGACCTGCTGGAACGACTTCGAGGACGCGGCTGGCGCATGACCGCGCAGCGGCGCGTCGTGGCCGAGGTCCTCGACGGGGACCATGTGCACCTGACCGCCGACGAGGTCCATGCCCGTGCGGTGGCCAAGCTGCCCGAGATCTCCCGCGCCACCGTCTACAACACGCTGGGCGAGATGGTGAGCCTCGGCGAGGTCATCGAGGTCTCCACCGACCGCCGCGCCAAGCGCTACGACCCCAACGCGCACCGCGCGCACCACCACCTGGTGTGCGCGCAGTGCGGTGCCATCCGCGATGTGCACCCGTCGGGCGACCCGCTGGCGGACCTGCCGGCCGGCGAGCGCTTCGGCTTCACCATCTCGGGCGTCGAACTGACCTACCGGGGCATCTGCCCGGACTGCGCCGCGGCGGCCTGAACACCGAGCGCCGGACCGCCCCCGCCGGGGGCGGTTTTCGCGTGCGCGCGCATACGACAGAGGGCCGGATCTTCGAAAAGATCCGACCCTCTGTCTTCAGTAGCGGGGACAGGATTTGAACCTGCGACCTCTGGGTTATGAGCCCAGCGAGCTACCGAGCTGCTCCACCCCGCGTCGTTGTGTTCACAACCCTACGGGACGGCTCGGACCAGTGCAAATTCGTTTGTGCGGCTTCGTTTGTGCGGCTTCGTTTGTGCGGCTTCGTTTGTGCGGCTTCGTTGTGCGGCCGCCCGACGCGGGGCGGCCCGGCCGCCCCCGGGCTCACGCCGTCAGTTCCTGGTGCAGGGCCTCGCGCAGACGGGCCGCGCGCTCCGCGACCTCCGCGGGCCCGAGCTCGACCGCCCGGGCGCACCAGCGCTGCCCCTCCGCCAGCTCACCGCGGCGCGCGGCGAGCAGGGCGAGGCGCAGCGCGGCCCGTCCGTGGCCGTCGGCGGCGGCCCGGGTCCACCACAGGGCGGCCTCGCGCTCACTGCCCTCGCGGGCGAGGAGGAGGCCGAGGTTGAACGCCCCGTTGCGGCTGCCGGACTCGGCCGCCTCCCGGTACCAGTGGCCGGCGCTCTCCACATCGCCCCGGGAGGCGGCAAGCATGCCGACGCGGACCTGGGCGCGGCGGTGCCCCTGCTCGGCGGCCCGCTCGTACCACTCCTCGCACTCGGTCTTCTCGGGCAGCGGCTCGCCCAGCGCGGGCGGCCCGGGCGGCGGCTGCCGCGCGTCGAGCAGCCCGGCCAGCCGGAAGGCCGCCTCCGCGCTGCCCCCGCCGGCCGCGCAGCGCAGATGGCGCTCGGCCTCCTGCTCCTCGCCGTGGTGCAGGAGCGCCATGCCGACCTGGAGCGCCGCCTCGGTGTGCCCGGCCGCGGCGGCCCGCTCGTACCAGAGGAGGGCGGTGCGGTCCTCGTCGCGCCCGGCGTAGAGGATGCCGAGGTTGAAGGCGGCGTCGACGCTGCCCGCCTCGGCCGCCTTGGAGAACCAGGGCTCGGCGCCGGCCGGGTCGCCGGCCTGGAGCAGGAGCACGGCGAGCGCGTTGGCGGCCTCGCGGTGGCCCGCGTAGGCGGCGCGGCGGTACCACTGCTCGGCCTGGGCGGTGCGGTCCTGGGCGGCGCAGAGCAGCCCGAGGTTGTACGCGCCGTTGACGTCGCCCGCGTCCATCGCCGCCCGGTACCAGCGTTCGGCGGTCTGCTGCTCGCCCCGGGCCGCGTGGAGCGCGCCGAGGGCGTTCGCGGCGTTGCCGTCGCCGTCCTGGGCGGCGCGCAGCCACCACACGGCGGCGCTCTCCCGGTCGCCCGCGTCGCGCAGCAGGAAGCCGAGCGCGCAAGCGGCCCGGGCCTCGCCCGCCTTGGCCGACATCAGGTACCAGCGCCCGGCCTCCTTGAGCTCGCCGCGCTGTTCGAGGATCGCGCCGAGGTGCAGGGCGGCGCGCCGGTGACCGCGCGCGGCGGCCTGCCGGTACCACTGCTCGGCCTCGCCGCCGCGCGCGCGGTCGGGGCCTGCGACCGGGCCGTCGGCCTCGGCGGTGCGGCGGGGCGCGGCGGGCTCCGCGCCGGTGCGCGGGCCCAGGCCGGGGCGGCCGAACACCTCGTGGGCGGCGTCGGCGGCGTTGCGCTCCAGGAGGCGCGCCAGCCGGTAGGCGGCCTCGCGGTGGCCCTGTTCGGCGGCGGCGCGCAGCCAGCGCTCGGCGCCGACGTCGCTGCGGTGCTCCAGGAGGTCGGCGAGGGCGTAGGCGCCGAGCGCGTGGCCCTGCTCGGCGGACTGGCGCAGCCAGTACTCGGCTGCGGGCTCGTCGCCGCGCTCGCGGAAGTGCCGGCCCAGGGCGTGCGCGGCCGCGGCGGAGCCGGCCACGGCGGCGGTACGCCACCAGCCGGCCGCCTCGTCGGGGTAGCCGCGCTGGTGCAGCAGGACGCCCAGGTTGTTGGCGGCGGCCCGGTCTCCGTCGGCGGTGGCGCCCCGCAGATAGGGTTCGGCGCCGGCGAGGTCGCCCCGGCGCAGGAGCAGCGCGCCGAGCACGCTCATCGACGCGGTGTCACCGGCGTCGGCCGCGCGGCGGTGGCGGGCCTCGGTCTCCGCGCCGTCCGCGCTCGCCTCGGTCTCCGCCCGCTCGGCGTTCTCCACGCCGTCGGCGGTCTCGATGGTCTCTGCGGTCTCGGCGGTCGCGGCACTCTCCGCGTTCTCAGCGTTCTCGGAAGTCTGGGCGGTCTGAGCGGTCTCGGGGCTCTCGATGGTGTCTTTGTACTGCGCGGCGGCAGCGGCAAACACCACATCCGCCATCTTTTCCGCCGGATGGACGTGACCCCGCGCAAACCGCCCTGTCTTCAACAGAGTTGACCTGTCCCCCATAAATACCATCGTCGCACCACCTGTAACCCGCGTACACCTGGTATATCGCGGTCAGTGACGTCACTTCAGCGTTTTGTCGACATGCCCACAGAGAGACAAGTCAAACACGTCCCCGGTCAACTCGTGCCCCTCGAACCGCACTTCACGCTCACCTTGCGAAACAGGCCACCACGGCATGACGAAGGCCCGGATCCCCTGGAGGATCCGGGCCTTCGTCTTTCAGTAGCGGGGACAGGATTTGAACCTGCGACCTCTGGGTTATGAGCCCAGCGAGCTACCGAGCTGCTCCACCCCGCGTCGTTGTGTTCAAACCGTACCACGACGCGGAGGTGGAGCTTTACCGGGTTACTCAGCCTCCGCCCGCATCGCCGGCTTTGTCCGAAGCGCTGGCCTGGCCGGCCTTGTCACCCTTGTCGGTCTTGTCGGCCTTGCCGTCATCGGACTTGTCGGCCTTGCCGTCGCTGTCCGCCTTGGACTGCGCCGCCGCCGCCCGCTCCAGCGCGTCCTGGAGGTCGGTCTGCGCCTTGCCATAGGCCGTCCAGTCCTGCTTCTTCAGGGCCGCCTCGCCCTCCGTGTACGCCTTCTGGGCGTCGGCGATGGCCTTCTTGAGCGCGGCGTCACCGGTGGCCGGCGGCTGACTGGTGTCCGGCGGCTCGGTGGTGTCGCCCGGCGGCTCGCTCGTATCGGAACCCTCGGCGCCGAACACGGCGTTCAGGGCCTCGCCGAGGCTGTTCTCGAAGACGATCTTCGAACCGTACGAGGCGGCGACCTTGCGCAGCAGCGGGTAGTTCTGCGTGCCACCGCGCGTGTAGACGGGCTCGATGTAGAGGAAGCCCCCTTCGAGCGGCACCGTCAGCAGGTTGCCGTACTCGATGTCGGAGTCGGTGCCCTTGAGGTTTCTCACGAACTCGGCGACGTCGTCGTTGCCGTTGAGCTCACTCTGTACCTGTCCGGGGCCCTTCACCGCACCGGTGACTCTCAGGAGCCTTATGGTGCCGTAGTCCTTGCTGGCCGCATCGGCGTCCACCGCCATGAACGCCCCGAGGTCGGGCCGCCCCTTCGGGGTGAACGTCGTGGTCAGCGAGAACTTCTGAGCCGTCTGACCCGGCATCTTTATGCTCAGGTAGTACGGCGGGACGGAGCCGGACTCCTTGTTGGTCGGGTCGTCCGGGACCTGCCAGGCGTCACTGCCGCTGTAGAACTGGGCGGGGCTGGTGACGTGGTAGCGGGTCAGCAGCTCGCGCTGCACCTTGAACAGGTCCTGCGGGTAGCGCAGGTGGTCCATGAGGTCCTGCGGGATGTCCGCCTTGGGCTTCACGGTCCCGGGGAACGCCTTGCGCCAGGTCTTCAGGACCGGGTCCTCGGTGTCCCACTCGTACAGCGTGACCGTGCCGTCGTACGCGTCGACGGTGGCCTTCACCGAGTTGCGGATGTAGTTGACCTGGTTCTGCTGGGCGACGACCGCGCGCTGGTTGGTGGTCAGCGAGTCGGCCGTGGTGTCGCCGAGCGTGGTGCGCGAGGCGTACGGGTAGCCGTTGGTCGTCGTGTAGGCGTCGACCACCCACTGGATGCGCTTGTTGACCACGGCCGGGTAGGCGTCGCCGTCGATGGTGAGCCAGGGGGCCACCGCCTCGACGCGCTCCTTGGGCGTGCGGTTGTAGAGGATCCGCGAACCGTCGCCGATGGCGCCCGAGTACAGGATCTGCGGCTCGCTGAACGCCACGGCGTACGCGGCGCGGTTGAACGTGTTGGAGAGGCTGACCCCGCTGTCGCCCTTGTAGCTGGTGGTCTTCTCGCCGTCCTCCTCGTAGTCGAGCTCCTTCTGGGGCCCGCCGACGATGGAGTACTGCTCGGTCTTCTCGCCGTAGTAGATCTCCTGCTTGTACGTGCCCAGGTCGCCGGTGGTCGGCAGTCCGGACTCGGTGAAGTCGGGAGATCCCTTCGGGTTCTTACCGGTCGTGGTCCCCCGGGCGGCGATGGCGCCGTAGCCGTGGGTGTAGGTGAAGTGGTCGTTGATCCAGTTGCGCTTGGGGATGCCCTGGATGTTGAGCTCGCGCAGACCGATGACCGTGTCCTGCTCCTTGCCGGCGTCGTCCTTGTAGCGGTCGACGTCCAGCGTCTTGGGGAACTGGTAGTAGTTCCTCTTCTGCTGGAGCTGCTGGAAGGCGGGCGAGACGACGTTCGGGTCCATCACCCGGTAGCTGGCCGCGTCGTTCGCCGCGGCCCGGAGCTTGGCGTCGTCGTCCTCGGTGGACTTGCCGGTGTAGTCCGAGACCTGCGCGTCGTTGATGTCGTACGCGTTGCGCGTGGCCTCGATGTTCTTCCGGATGAACGGCGCTTCCTTGGCCTGCTCGTTCGGCTGGACCTGGAACTTCTGCACGATCGCCGGGTAGAGGCCGCCGATCAGGATGGCCGAGAGGACCATGAGACCGAAGCCGATGACCGGCAGCTGCCAGGTGCGCCGCCAGAGCGTCGCGAAGAACAGCACGGCGCAGATCGCGGCGATGCAGAACAGGATCGTCTTCGCCGGGAGGTACGCGTTGGCGTCGACGTACCGCAGACCCGTCCAGTTGTCCGTGGCCTTGAAGTCACTGGACTTCACCGCCAGGCCGTACCGGTCGAGCCAGTACGCCACGGCCTTCAGCGCGACGAAGACGCCGAGCAGCACCGACAGATGGCCGGTGGCCGCGCCCGTGGCCCGCGCGCCGGGGCTGGTGACACGCAGCCCGCCGTACAGGTAGTGGGTCAGCGCGGCGGCGATCAGCGAGAGCACCGTGGCCGCGAAGCCGAAGCCCAGCAGGAAGCGGTACCAGGGCAGGTCGAAGGCGTAGAACGACACGTCCAGATGGAACTGGGGGTCCTTCTGGCCGAACGACACGCCGTTCACGTACATCAGCCACGTCCGCCACTGACCCGAGGCGGAGGCGCCGGCGATCAGACCGACCAGCGCGGTGACCGCGAGCAGCACCCACTTCTTGTACGGCGCGAGGCCCATCCGGTAGCGGTCCAGGCTCTGCTGCTCCAGCGACATCGCGCTCAGCGGCGGCCGGAGCCGGTGCGCGAGCCAGATGTTCAGGCCGACGGCCAGGGCCATCAGCAGTCCGAAGACGAGGAACAGCCCGATCTTGGTCCACAGGGTGGTGGTGAAGACGGACGAATACGCGACCGACCGATACCAGAGCCAGTCCGTCCAGAACCCGGCGAACATGACGAACGCCATGGCGAGAATCGCCAGGACGCCCAGAGTCATGAGCAGGGTTCGGGCGCGCCGGGACGGGCGGCCGACTCTGATCCGTGGCCCGGTCGGGCCTCCGCCGCGGTCCGGCATCTGGAAAGCCAACGTGCGCACCTCGAAGTTCGCGGGTCGTGTGGAGCGGGCCCAGCGATCGTAGAGCCCATCCCTTCAACTTACTGATGCTTTACCTAGTTCCCGTTCCGGGGGCGGAAGGAGGCAGGATGTTGCCCATGTCCAACGTTTCCCCCTCAGGCCCTCCGATGGCCGCGAGCCCGCTCACCGTCGCGGTGCTCGAAATCGACGAGTACGTCTCCACCCTCGGCTGGGACCAGCCGGCCCGCCTCTTCGCCCTGGTCGACACCGCGCGGCTGCGGGCCCAGGAACCGGGCATCGCCGCCCAGCTCGGCCTTGACGACGACGGGAGGAAGGCCGCCGCGCTGACCCCCGTGGAGCAGGAGGAGCTGCCCCCGGGCACGGCGCTGGACGAGTTCCTCGCCACGATCGCCTGGCCCGACGCGGTCGCCGGATGCGCGATGACGGTGGAGCGCCTGATGCTGCCGCCGTCCGCCGAGGCGTCCGTGCCGGACGGGCTGGACGACAAGCGGCTGACCAAGTGGGTCGCCGAGCACCCCGACCGGCAGGAGGTCCGGATGACTGTGGCCGTTCTGCGGGACGGGGCGCGCGAGTCCGCCGTACGCCTGCGTGAGAAGGACTCGGCGAGCGAGGTGCTGACCGGTGCCGGTCTCGTGCCGGGGCTGGCCGAGGCGCTGGCGGCCACCTTCGAGTCCTGACCGCCGCCGTGTGCCGTGGGGGCGCGGTCAGCCCGCCGAGCAGCTCGGCAGTCCGGCCGTGTCCCCCGCACGGAGCTTGTCCAGGGACTTCTTGGCGTCGTCGATGTTCTTGACGCGGATCAGGGTGAGCCCGTCGGGGGTGTCCTCCGCGGCGGACTCGCAGTTCTCGTCGGGGGTCAGGAAGTAGCGTGCGCCCGCGTCGCGCGCGCCGACCAGCTTCATGGTGATCCCGCCGATCGGGCCGACCTTGCCGTCGTCGTCGATGGTGCCGGTGCCGGCGATGAACTTGCCGCCCGTCAGCTGTCCCGGGGTCAGCTTGTCGACGATGCCCAGCGAGAACATCAGCCCCGCGCTCGGACCGCCCACGTCGGCGAGCTTGATGTCGATGTCGAAGGGGAAGGTGTGGTCGGTCCCCGCCTGGATGCCGACGATCGCGCGGTCCTCGTCCGGGGCCTTCACGGTGGTGAGCGTGACCTTCTCGGTGCCCTCGGGCTCCTTGCCCGCCTTCTCCGCCGCCGCCGCGGTCTTGGCCGGGATCACGGTGAAGGTGACGTCCTGGCCGGGCTTGCGCTTGGTGACCAGCTTCGCGACGTCCTCGGGCTTCTCGACCGCGGTGCCGTCGACGTACTTGATGACGTCGCCCGCGTGCAGCTTGCCCTGGGAGGGGCTGTCCTTGACGACGCTGGAGACCACGACGCGCGAGGTGACCGGGATGTTCAGTTCCTTGAGGGCCGCGACCTTGGCGCTCTCCTGGGACTGGCTGAACTCCTCGGCGTTCTCCTGCGTCGACTCCTCCTCGGTCTTGCCGTCCGGGTAGAGGGTGTCGTGCGGTACGACGACGCTGTCGTGGCCCAGCCATCCGGAGACGGCCTCGACCAGATTCATGCTGTAGTCGGCACCGGTGACGCGGACGGTCGTCATGTTGAGGTTGCCGGACGTCTTGTACGTCTTGTGGCCGGTGATCCGCAGGACGGGGTCGCCCTCGACGTCACCGAGCGTGTTCACCGTCGGACCGGGAGACATCTCCGCGTACGGCACTTTGATCAGCACGCCTGCGCAGAGCAGCGCGATCAGGATCAGCGTGGAGGCGAGCATCGTCGCGGTGCGGCGTGGCATGGAACGACAGTACGGGAAGGGTCTGTCAGTGCACCGCCGGGGCCGGTCCGTACGGGGCCAGGGGCGGGCGGAGTGAGGACGCCGGACGCGGCCTCAGGCGTTCGATATCTGCTCCACCGGTTCCGAACCGGAGTGCGACTTCTCCATGGCTTCGCGGAACTTCGCATACCCGGCGAGCTCGGTGACGTCACCGGTGGTGCGGTTGCGGGCCGCCCAGCCTCCCCATATCGCAGCGCCGAACGCGGCGAAAACCGGAATCAACAACCAGGCGAGCGCTGCCATGCCGACCTCCCTACCCCCTGATGCGGCCGACTGGCCGATCAGCAGATTAACCATCTGGAAAACCAACGCTCGTGGCAGGGGTGCGGTTACGCAAATCGGGGCGGATGCCCGCTGTTCCGGTTTGCGTTCAGCAGGCGCCGACCCACTCCTCGGTGCCGTCCGAGAAGTGCTGGTGCTTCCAGATCGGAACCTCGTGCTTGAGGTCGTCGATGAGCTTGCGGGAGGCCGCGAACGCCTCCGCGCGGTGGGGGCAGGAGACCGCCACCACGACCGCGATGTCACCCACCCGCAGTTCACCCACTCGGTGGACGGCGGCCAGCGCCCGGACCGGAAAGTCGGCGACGACCTTCTCCGCCACCCGGCGCAGTTCCTCGGCGGCCGAGGGGTGGCACGAATAGCCAAGGCCGTCGACGTCCTGTCCGCCGTCGTGGTCACGCACGGTGCCGACGAAGAGGGTGGTGCCGCCCGCGGCGCCGTCACCGACCGCTCGGAAGACCTCGTCCACCGACAGCGGCGTGTCACGGATGTCCAGGAGCCGGATGGGGTCCTGCGCCGTGTGCTCGCCGGGGTGGTCGTACGTGAGTGCCATGCCCCCATCGTGCCGTACCGCGCCGACAACACGGAATTGCCGATTCACCCGGCGGGCCGCGCCCCGTCTTGGAGCCTCCTACAGGGTGCTCAGATGCGGCGGCGGGCCTTGCGGGCGCGGCGCACCAGGGCAGCGGTGCCCAGCAGGGCGACGGTCGCCCCGGCGGCTCCGGCGGCGGTGGCGTCCTTGCGGCCGAGGCGGCGGCCGGCGAGGGTGTGGCGTCCCTCGACCTCTTCCAAGAGCGCGGCGAGCACCTCCTCGTTGGTCCAGGACGGGCGCCAGCCCGCGTCGTGCAGCCGGCTCACGCTGACCACCCAGGGGTGCATGGTGTAGGCGAGGTCGCCCGCGGGCGAGGGGGTGAGGCCGATCCGGTGCAGCCGGGCGGCGGCGCCCAGCGCGACGGCGGAGGGCAGCTCCATCCGGCGCACCCCGCTCAGCTCCTCGACCTCCTCCTGCTCCAGCCAGCCGTCGCAGCCGACCGCGAACTCCCCGTCGATCTTCTCCAGGGCGGCGTACTCCAGCGCCGTGACCAGGTCCTCGACGTGGCAGAACTGCCAGGCGGGCCGGGAACCGGCGACGACGAGCAGCCGGGGCGACTCGAAGTAGCGGGTCAGCGCGGTGTCCGTGCCGCCGACGAGCACGGCGGGGCGTACGACGGTGACGTGCAGCCCGGGGTGGGCGCGCGGGGCGCGGCGGCCGAGCCGTTCGATCTCCAGCAGGTCGCCGACACCGGTGGCCTCGGCGGTGGCCCGCAGCTCGGCGTCCTCGGCGAGCGGGAGGTCGTTGTCGGGGAGCGCGCCGTAGACCATGGCGGAGGTGCACAGGACGACGCGGTGCACCCCGGCGGCCGCGGCGGCGGTCAGCACGGTCTGGGTGCCGCGCACGTTGTAGGCGGTGCGCGCGGCGGGGTCGGTCTCCAGGTCGAGGTCGAGCGCCAGGTGGACGACGACGTCCGCGCCGCGCAGCTTGTCGGCGATGGCGGGGTCGCGGACGTCCAGGAGGTGCCAGGTCGCGTCGGACACCTCGCCCCGGCGCTCGTCGATGGCGATGACCTGCTTGATCTCCTCGGAGGCGGCGAGGCGTGCGGTGAGCAGCTCACCGACCCCCGTCGCGGCTCCGGTGACGGCCACGACCGGGCCGCGGCCTCCGGGGCGGCCCGGGTCGGATTTCTTCTCGGGTGACGGGTCGGCCAGGTTTCGCGCTGCGCGAACCTGCGGATCTGGGGAACTCACCGGGCGTCTCCAGCGGTTGTCTTCAGTACGTACCCGCGTGACACGTACGTACCAGGTGGCGTCCATCCTGCCGCAGGGCCGGACCGGGCGGAGCACTGAGGCCCTGAGCGGACTTGGTGTCTACGCTGGATGGTGATGTCGGGCAGTCGCCGTCGGTTCCCCCGGCGGCCCTACGAGCCGAGGAAACCCGTGAGTGACACCCCATTCGGATTCGGCCTTCCGCCGGAGGAGCCGGACGACGGCGACAAGGGCAAGAAGAACGACCCCACCGGAGGTGGGCAGGGTTCGGGCGGTCCGGCGAACCCGTTCGGCTTCGGCCCGGGCGCGGGCGGTGACAACCCCTTCGCCGCCATGTTCGGCTCGATGAACCCGAACGACCTGGGCGCGGCCTTCCAGCAGCTCGGCCAGATGCTGAGCTACGAGGGCGGGCCGGTCAACTGGGACATGGCCAAGCAGATCGCCCGCCAGACGGTGTCGCAGGGCACCCCGGACGGCTCCAAGGACGCGAGCGTCGGCCCCGCCGAGCGCTCGGCGGTCGACGAGGCGCTGCGCCTGGCCGACCTCTGGCTGGACGGGGTGACGTCGATGCCGTCCGGTGCCATCTCCAGCGTGGCGTGGAGCCGCGCGGAGTGGGTCGAGGCGACGCTCCCGGCGTGGCAGCAGCTGGTGGACCCGGTCGCCGAGCGGGTGGGCCTCGCCATGGGCGATGTGCTGCCCGAGGAGATGCAGGCGATGGCGGGCCCGCTGATCGGCATGATGCGGTCGATGGGCGGCGCCATGTTCGGTCAGCAGATCGGGCAGGCCGTCGGCGTGCTGGCGGGCGAGGTGGTCGGCTCGACCGACATCGGGCTGCCGCTGGGCCCGGCGGGCCGGGCCGCGCTCCTTCCGCTGAACGTGGAGCGGTTCGGCAAGGACCTGTCGGTCCCGCAGGACGAGGTGCGGCTGTATCTGGCGCTGCGCGAGGCCGCCCACCAGCGGCTCTTCGCCCATGTCCCGTGGCTCCGCTCGCACCTGTTCGGCGCCGTCGAGGGTTACGCGCGCGGCATCAAGGTCGACACCAGCAAGCTGGAGGACGTGGTCGGCCAGTTCGACCCCTCGCAGCCCGAGCAGCTGCAGGAGGCCCTTCAGCAGGGCATGTTCCAGCCGGAGGAGACGCCGGAGCAGAAGGCGGCCCTGGCCCGCCTGGAGACGGCCCTCGCGCTGGTCGAGGGCTGGGTGGACGCGGTGGTGCACGCCGCCGCGAAGTCCCGGCTGACCTCGGCCGACGCGCTGCGCGAGACGATGCGCCGGCGCCGTGCGTCGGGCGGCCCCGCCGAGCAGACCTTCGCCACGCTCATCGGCCTCCAGCTGCGTCCGCGCCGGCTGCGGGACGCCTCGCGGCTGTGGGCCTCGCTCACGGACGCCCGTGGTCTTGAGGGGCGCGACGCGCTGTGGGAGCACCCCGACATGCTCCCGACCGCTCACGACCTGGACGATCCGGACGGCTTCGTCCACCACGAGCAGCTGGACTTCTCGGAGCTGGACAAGATGCTCGGCGAAGCGGCGAACGGCCCGAAGAAGCCCGAGGCGGGGGCGGACGCCAAGGACACCAAGGACGAGGCCACGGACGAGGGCGACGGCGACGGCGACGGCAAGGACGACACCGACAAGTGAGCCTGCACGATGACGCCGTCTTCGTACTCAAGGGGTACGGGGCGGGGGCCGGCGCCGCCCAGAAGGAGCTGCGCGACGCCTATCTGGAGCACCTGGCGCGCCATCCGGACGGCATGTGGAAGTCCTGCGGGGCCGGGCATCTGACGGCCAGCGCCCTGGTCGTGGACCCGGAGCGCGGCCGGGTGCTGCTCACGCTGCACCGGAAGCTGCGGATGTGGCTGCAGATGGGCGGCCACTGCGAGCCCGGTGACGCCACGCTCGCGGCGGCCGCGCTGCGGGAGGCCACGGAGGAGTCCGGGATCGCCGGTCTCACGCTGCTGCCGGGCGGGCCGGTGGTCCTGGACCGGCATCCGATCCCCGCGCCGTGCCACTGGCACCTCGATGTGCAGTACGCGGCGGTGGCGCCGGCGGACGCGACGGAGAACATCAGCGACGAGTCGCTCGACCTGCGCTGGTTCACGTACGAGGAGGTGGCCGAGGTCGCCGACGCCTCGGTGATCCGGCTGGTGGAGCGTACGCGCGCGGCACTCGACGGCGGCCGGTAGCCGCCCGTACGACGTGGCAACGGTAAGGGGCGGCCTCCCGGAGGCCGCCCCTTACCGTTGCTGTGTGGTTCAGTTCCAGGCGTTGTTCTGGTTCTGGCTGTGCGCGCCGTGCTGGCCCATGCCGTACTGGGCGGCGAGGCCCTGGCCGATCTGGGCGTTCTGCGGCGGCATCAGCTCGCTCGGCTGGACCAGGGCGAAGCCCTGTCCGAGGAAGCTGAGCTCCCAGCCCTCGCCGGTGTTGCCGCGTCGGCGGAAGACGCCCGAGGAGTGCGTCTGGGCCTGCATCTGCACCCGCAGCGAGGTCGACCAGGCGACGATCGCGTCGGCGTCCGCACTGACGTACTTGTCGGGTGTGACCTGCATCATCAGCGGCTGGCCGGACGTCATCAGGGCGACCTTGCCGGTGCCGGAGATGTTGAGCTGGTACTTGCCGGTCCCCGAGATGCCGTACTGGCTGTCCACCGCGATGACCTCGGTGTGCAGCGAGGAGTCCAGCGCCAGGACGTACGAGCTGTCCACCGTCAGGCCGTCGCGGTCGACGTCCACGACGTGGATGTACTGCGCCAGGTTGGCGAGGTAGACGGTGCCCTGCCCGGAGCAGCGCATCAGGTCCAGGCCCTCACCGGTGTGGGCGCGGGAACGGCGCTGGGCGTTCGACTGGTACTCGCCGTCGAACTCCATCAGTCCCTGGTAGGCGACCATGGCGCCCTTGCGGGCGAGGACGTCGTCGTGGCCGGTCAGCGCGACCCGCAGCAGCTGCGGGTTCTGGATGGTGTAGCGGTCCTGGGACTGCTGTTCCGTCAGGCCGAAAAGCGAACTCTGCATGGTGTGTTCTCCCTCCCCGTCAGTGCCGGACGCGCAGCCGGTCGGTGCTGTCCTCGCTCGGCTGGACGACGACGATCCCCTGTCCGGAGAAGGCCATCTGGAACGCCTCGCCGCTGCCCCGCCCGATGAGCGAGGACGCCTTGAAGCTGCGCTTGCCCTTCACCTTGAGGTTCGGGGACCAGGCGACCAGCGCGTCCGGGTCGACGTACGTCTCGTCCTCGCCGCGTCCGCAGTCGACCACGAGCGGCGTGCCGCGCGAGGTGATCGCGACCCAGCCGGTGCCCGAGATACAGACGTTCCACAGCCCCTGGCCGGCGAACTTCGCGAGGCCCTTGACCCGCTCGACGCCCCAGGTGAGGTGGCCGTCGAAGGCGAGCACATTGGTGCCGTTGACCGAGATCGAGTCGTTGTTGAGGTTGATGACGACGACGTCTGCGCCGTAGTCGGCGAGGTAGAGCAGCCCGTCGCCGGTGCACTTCATGAGCGGCGCGCCCTCGCCGGTGATCCACTGCGAGGCGATCTGGCGGACGGCGGGCGGATTGGGCTCGTACTGGATGAAGCCCTCGTACGCGACCATCGATCCGGTGCGCGCGTAGAGGTCCTGGCCGGTCGCCATGGCGACCTTCAGCATGGAATGGCCGTGGTTCTCCATCCGTGCCGTGACGGGGGTCGGGGCGTAGCCCGCGAGTTGCTGGTTCATGACGGGCTCCCTCAGACCTCGTAGGGCTGGACGACGATGAAGTTGCCGGGCGCGCCCCGGAACTGGAGGTTCACGGTCTCGCCGCTGTGTCCGGGGTACGCGTTGCGGCGCAGCCGGACCTGGCTGGAGATGATCACCTGGGAGGCGGACGACCACGCCACCACGGCGTTGCAGTCGGCGAAGGTGGTCGGGGTGACCGGCAGGACGACGGGAACACCGTGCGTCTTGACGACGAGCGTGCCGGTGCCCTGGAACTGCATGGTGAACAGGGCACCGCCGGGGATGCCGTGGCCCTCGATGCGGCGGACCTCGTACTGGAGCGACTCGTCGAAGGCGAGCACGTTCTCGGCGGAGACGCAGACACCGTCGCCCTGGAGCTCGATGGAGTGCAGATGGGCGCCTTCCTCGGCCAGGAAGACCTGGCCGCGGCCGGTACAGCGCATGAGCTGCATCTCCTGGCCGGTGGCGTTCCCCACCATGCGGCCGGCGAAACCCGCGCCCTTGTAACTGAAGTCGACCTTGCCCTGGTACATCACCATGCTGCCCTGCCGGGCGAGCACTCCCGTACCGCCCATGGTCAGGTCGACCCGCATGAGCTGCTGGTTCTGCGGGGTCCAGCGCTGTCCGGTCGCG
Source organism: Streptomyces sp. NPDC097595 (assembly GCF_044761525.1). Classification (NCBI taxonomy): domain Bacteria; kingdom Bacillati; phylum Actinomycetota; class Actinomycetes; order Kitasatosporales; family Streptomycetaceae; genus Streptomyces; species Streptomyces sp. NPDC097595. The sequence continues at coordinate 76,268 of NZ_JBIWCN010000018.1, forward strand.
GTCTCCTTGTAGGGCTGGAGCGCGGCCTGAAGACCGGCTCCGGCGGCCTGCGGAACACCGCCGGGCATGCCCTGCCCGCCCGGCGGCATGCCGGGAGGCTGCTGCCCGTACGGGGACGGGGCCTGCTGTCCGTAGGGCGCGGGCGCCTGGCCGGGGACCTGCCCGAACTGCTGCTGGGGCTGGTGCGGCTGCTGCCCGAAGTGCTGCTGCGGCGCCTGGCCGGGCTGCCCGTACGGGGCCGGCGCGGGCGGCGGGGGCACGGTGCCGCCGGGCGGGGTCATCGGGGCGACGATCGTCGGTGCGGCGTGCATCTGCTGCTGCGGGGTCGGCGCCGGGCCGGGGGCGGGCGGCGGGGTCCCGAAGGACGGCGCGGGCTGCGGGGCCTGGGGTGCCTGCGGGGCTGCCGGGGCGCCGAAGGCCGGGGCGGCCTGCGCGGGCGGGGCGAACGACGGGGCGGCGCCCTGCGGCGGCGCGGCGGCGGGCGTCTCCTCGGCGACCTCGCCGCCGAAGTTCTTCAGCAGCGCCTCCAGGCCGCCGTCGAAGCCCTGGCCGACCGCGGCGAAGCGCCAGACGTCCTTGAGGTAGAAGTCGCCCAGCATGACGGCGCGCTCGGTGCTGAATTCCGAGCCGTTGAACGCGTACCTGACGACTTCCTCGCCGCCCGCGACGATCCGGATGTATCCGGGACCGACCTGCGACATCTGCCCGGCACCGTCCACGGTCGCGGTGAACGACAGCTTGTGGATGTTCGCCGGAATGCGGTCCAGGGTGACGCGGAACGACTCGGTGTCACCGGACTGGGCTCCGAGGAGCTGAATGGACTCCTCGGGGGATTTCGGCTGATTGAAGAAGATGAAATACCGGTCGTCGGAGAGCTGCTCATTGGCATCGAGGCCGAAGCAGCTGATGTCAAAGCTCAGCCCCGGGCCGGCGATCTGCACCCCTACGTACAGGTCCGTCCCCGGCGTGAGATCGCTGATCTTGGCCTTGTGACCGCGTTGGAATTCCCTGGCCATGCGTAACGACCGTCCCCCATCCGGAAGGTGAATGCGTCGCGTCAGGCTATCCGCAAACTCCGGCATTGGGCGAAGCCGGTACAGACCCGGTACAGAAACACCCGACCCCGCTCACCCGGCGCCACCACCAGTCACTCGCCGCGTGCGGCGGGCAGATGCGGCAGCCGGTCGGCGGCCACCACACCCTCCAGATAGCCGCGGGCCCGCTCGGTACGGGGATAGGCGTCCAACAGCCGCCAGAACCGCGGCCCGTGCCCGGGCACCAGGAGGTGGGCGAGCTCGTGGACGAGCACATAGTCCACGACGTACTCCGGCATGCCCTGCAACCGGTGCGACAGCCGGATGCTGCCCTCGGACGGAGTGCACGAGCCCCATCGGGTGTTCTGGTTGGTCACCCACCGCACGGAGGCGGGCCTGGCCCGGCCCTCGAAGTACTGGGCGGACAGGCGCTCCGCCCGCTCGGCGAGCTCGGTGTCGCCGAGGACGCGCCTGCTCTCCTGGGCGGCGAGCTTGTCGAGCATCACGTCCACCCAGCGCCGCTCCTCGGCCTCGGACATCCGGGCGGGGATGAGCACGATCGTGCGGTCGCCCTCGCGGTAGGCGGAGACCGTTCTGCTGCGGCGGGCGCTTCTGCGGACCTCGACGGCGCTCGTGGCCGGGGCCCGGCGGGCAGGGTTCGCACCGCGCCGGCGGGGTCCGGCGCCGGGCACGGCAGGCTCCCCGGCGGAGCCGGGCGACGGGTCGGCGGGCACGGCTCGACGTTACCCGCTGTGTGCGGGGGAAGTCCCGCCTCCGGAACGGTTCTCCATGATCGGCTCCACGCCTTGCACCATTTGAACGACTAATACCCACGCCTGTGGATAACTTTCCGCACGTCTCGGCGGTCCGCTGCATTCTGGCAAAGGAACACGCACAGCGAAGTCACAGACACACAGCCGTGGACACACAGACCGGGGGAAGCCGTGCATCCGATGTTGAAGCCAGCACTGCGCCGCGCTTGGCGGGGCGGGGACACCGTGCAATTCGGAGTGACACCCGCACATGCCGTGAAGGTCGGCCCGATGGATATCGCGACGGGCTGTTTCATGGAACTGCTCGACGGCACCAGAGGCATGCCGCTCCTCCGCGAACAGGCCAGGGCGATGGACTTGAACGAGCGCCATGTGGACACCCTGGTGACGCGATTGGTGGACGCCGGACTCGTGGACGACGTACGGGCGGGCGGCCCGGCGGCGGACGCTCTGCGGACCAGGTCCGAGGTCCTGGAGCGGCACCGCCCCGACCTGGCCTCGCTCTCCGTCGTGCATCCCGAGCCCGGCGGAGGGATGCGCAGACTCGCGGCCCGCCGCTCGATGCGTGTGCAGGTCCGGGGCGCGGGCAGGGTCGGCGCGACCGTCGCGGCGGTGCTCTCCGGAGCGGGGGTCGGCCGGGTGGAGGTCATGGACGGCGGGTGCACGGAGCCGGGCGACGTGTCCCCGGGCGGGCTGCCCGCCTCCGCCGTCGGGGAGCGCAGGGACATGGCGGCCCGGCAGCTGGTCCGCCGCTCCGCTCCCGGCCCGGGGCCCCGGGCGCCCGGGGCGGCGGGCTGCGGTCCGGCCGGGCGTGAGCCGGGGCTGTCCCTCATCGTGGTCGCCCCGCGCGACGGACTCTCGGCGTACGTCCCCGATCCGGGCACCGCCGAGCCGTGGATCTCCTCGGGGACACCTCACCTGTACGCGGGGGTGATGGAGGCCACCGGGTTCGTCGGGCCCCTGGTCCTGCCCGGCGGCACGGCCTGCGCAGGCTGCCTCCAGCTGCACCGGCGGGACCGGGATCCGCAGTGGCCGCGCATGCTGGCGCAGTGGCAGTCCGGGCGGCGCGGCGCCGCGCAGGCGTGCGACCTGGGCCTGGCGACGGCGGTGGCGGGGCTCGCGGCGGCGCATGCGCTGGCCTTCCTGGACGGCGAGCTGCCCGTGAGCACCGGTGCGCGGTGGGAGGCGGCGCTGCCGCTGTTGGACTGGAGGTCGGAACGGATCGGGGCGCACCTCGACTGTTCCTGTGGCGCCGCCGGTCACACTGAGGGGGTCCGCGCCTCCGGAGCCGGCACGGCGCACGACACAATGGCCGGGTAGCCGCCGCCCGCAGCGCGGCAGTCTGGGAATTGGAGGGGCATATGTCTGATCTTCCCCGGAAGGCGGTCACCCGTACCGCCAAGCTGGCCGCGCTGCCGTTGGGTTTCGCCGGCCGTGCGACGTGGGGGCTGGGCAAGCGCATCGGCGGGAAGTCGGCGGAGCTGGTGGCTCGCGAGGTCCAGCAGCGCACCGCCGACCAGCTCTTCAAGGTCCTCGGGGAGCTGAAGGGCGGGGCGATGAAGCTCGGCCAGGCCCTGTCCGTCTTCGAGTCCGCGCTGCCCGAGGAGGTCGCGGGGCCGTATCGCGCGGCGCTCACCAAACTCCAGGAGGCCGCCCCGCCCATGCCGAGCGGCACGGTGCACGCGGTCCTGGCGGAGCGGCTCGGCGAGGACTGGCGGGAGCTGTTCCTGACGTTCGAGGACAAGCCGGCGGCCGCGGCGTCGATCGGCCAGGTGCACCGGGCGGTGTGGCACGACGGCCGGGACGTGGCCGTGAAGGTGCAGTACCCGGGCGCGGGCGAGGCGCTGCTCTCGGACCTGACCCAGCTCAGCCGGTTCGCGCGGCTGCTGGGCCCGCTGGTTCCGGGCATGGACATCAAGCCGCTGATCACGGAGATGCGCGACCGGGTCTCCGAGGAGCTGGACTACGAGCAGGAGGCGCGGTCCCAGCAGGCGCATGCCGAGGAGTTCGCGGACGATCCCGATGTCGTGGTCCCGGAGGTGGTCCACCAGTCGGCGCAGGTGCTGGTCACCGAGTGGATGGACGGTGTTCCGCTGGCCGAGGTGATCGCCGATGGCACGGCCGGGCAGCGCGACCGGGCCGGCCAGCTGCTCGCGAGGTTCCTCTTCTCGGGTCCCGCGCGCACGGGCCTGCTCCACGCCGACCCGCACCCGGGCAACTTCCGGCTGCTGCCCCCGGACCCGGGCGCGACCGGCGAGGAGGGTGACGAGGGTGCGGACGCAGCCCCATGGCGGCTGGGGGTGCTGGACTTCGGGACGGTGGACCGGCTGCCGGGCGGGCTGCCGCAGACCATCGGGGACGCGTTGCGGCTGACGCTGGGGGGCGACGCGGACGCGGTCTACGAGATGCTGCGGGCGGAGGGGTTCGTCAAGGACTCGATCGACCTGGAGCCGGACGCGGTGCTGGACTACCTGCTGCCGATCATCGAGCCGGCCGAGGTGGAGGAGTTCACGTTCAGCCGGAGCTGGATGCGTCATCAGGCGGCCCGGATAGCGGATCCGCGCTCCCCGGCCCATCAGTTGGGCAAGCAGTTGAATCTGCCGCCGTCGTACTTGCTGATACACCGGGTAACGCTGAGCACGATCGGGGTGCTGTGCCAGCTCGGCGCCACGGTCCGCCTCCGCGACGAACTCGAATCCTGGCTCCCGGGGTTCCTGCCGGTGGAAGACGTGGAGGGCGTGGAGGGCGTGGAGGACTTGGAGGACGTGGAGTACTTGGAAGACCCGGAGGTCCCGGAGGACGTGGAGGTCCTGGACTCCGAGGGCCAGGACGCTGAGCACGTGCCGCCGGCGCCGAGGTCCGCCGAGACGGTGGACGCCGGCTAGCCGGGCGGGGGCGGGCCCGCCCCCGCCCCGACCCCGAAACGCCCCCGGGGCCGGTCCGTTGGACGGATCGGCCCCGGGGTGGGGTGCTGCTGCGCGGGTGGCGCCGGGAGGCGCGGGCCGCCGGGCGCAGAGAGCGGCTGCGTCCGGGCGGGGCCTCCGTGGCCGGCCGGGGCCGGTCAGTGCATGACGGCCATGGCCAGCGCGCGACGGGCGCGCATCGAGGCGCGCTCGGCGCGGCGCTGCATCCGCCGGGCGGAGATCAGGCGCACGGCCTGACGGTCCGCGTCGGCTTCGCGCAGGCGGTCGTGCATATGCGCACGGGCCAGGGCTTCTGGGATGAGTTGCATTTCGCGGGTCCTGTTCTGACGCGAGTCGTTCGCGCCGATGATCGTGACGTCTGGGGTCGCGGAGCCGGCGGGCTCGGACGTGGGGGTGGGGATGGTCATTGGAGCCTGGTTTCGGGGATCGTGGGTCAGGGGACGGTCGATGGTTCCGATGCGCTTCATGGGCTTGGGGGCCGGGAACCCCACGGCGGTCACGCTGCGACCGGGTTCTTGCGCGGGCGGCCACGCGGCCGCTTCCGGGCGACGACGACGCCCTGGATGAAGAGCTCGCCACCCCAGACGCCCCACGGCTCGCGGCGCTCCTTGGCGCCGGCGAGACACGCCTCGACCAGCGGGCAGGTGCGGCAGAGGGACTTCGCGTACTCGACGTCGGCCGGCGACTCGGCGAAGAAGACCTCCGGGTCGTAGGCGCGGCAGGGGACGGGTACGCCGAGGTTCTCGATGGCGTCGTCGAGCGCGGTGAGCGCGGTGAGGGGGGTCAAGGTGGAGTCCTCCGTGAGGCCGGGCGGGGAGATCGTGTCGGAAGGCGGTACGGACGGGGCGTGCGCTTCGAGTTGCACGGTGGTGGTGTCCTCGTCTGGTCGTTTCCGGCCTGTTGGCCGGGGGCGGCTGGTACCAGGTCCTGCTTGTCCCGAGGCCCCTTCTCCTTGTCTCGCCCGTGGAGGCAAAACAAAAGGGCCGCGGATCCCGAGTGGGGTTCCGCGGCCCTGAAGGCGCCGGCCTGATGCTGGATCAGGCTGGATCACTCCAGGGTTCAGGCCCACGGAAGGCCCACATCGTGTGGTGGTGCTTCGTCTGCTCGGTGACGCCGGCTTCCGCTCCCGCACCGACGGCCGCAAAGGCATAGGCCGGGGCCTGTCCCTTCGCTACTGCTGCTGCCGGTGCCTGGGTCGGTCGCTCATTGCGCTCCCGCACGGGAAGGCCGGCCAGGGACATCGGAATGACGGCGGAGACGCCGGACACACCGGTGGCGCGCAGGGAGGACTTCGGGGCACGGGCGAGAAGGCCGAGCGAGCAGGCGGAGACGACCGAGAGATCGGTCATTTTGTTGGTCTCGATGATGCTGATCACTTCAATCGCCTCCTCTCGGCGTCTCGGGGGGACCGGCGGGCCGGTCCTGCGTATTCGGATAAGTACAGCACGGAGCCAGGGCTTCAGAGAAGCCGCTGTTTCCGTGGTTAAGAACCTATGGTGATGACTGGGGCGGGCGCAAACTATTTTTGCGACGAGTTTTTCTCACATCTCGCCGGCGCCCTCCGCCTCGCCCTCGGACCCGTCGCCACCTGCGCAGATGTCCAGAACGGCGGCGCCGAAGCGGCCCAGCTTCCGCGCGCCGACCCCTGGGATCCCGGCCAGTTCGCCCTCGGTGCCGGGCACCGCCTCCGCGATGGCCATCAGCGTCCGGTCGGTGAACACGCAGTAGGCGGGCTGGCCGATCTCCCGCGCCCGGCCCGCCCGCCAGTCGTGCAGCCGCTCGTACAGCGCCTCGTCCATGTCGGACGGGCAGTCGTCGCAACGCATCAGCTTCATCTCGCCGGCGTCCGTCAGGGTCTTGCCGCAGACCCGGCACCGGGCCGGCGTCCGGGCCTTCCGCCTGGCCGCCGGCCGCCCCTCGCCGCCGGAGCCGCCCGCCCCGCCCGCGCCGCTCCGGAAGCCGTCGCCGGCCCAGACGCCGCCCGGGCCGGCCGCCGCCGCGCTCCGGGCGCCGGGGCCCGTGGAGCCGGGGCGGAGTCCGTTCAGGAAGCGGGTCGGCCGGCGTCCGGGCCGGCCACCGGGCGACCGGGAGAGCGACCAGGACAGGGCGAGGTGGAAGCGGGCCCGGGTGACGCCGACGTACAGCAGCCGGCGCTCCTCCTCGATCTGCTCCGGCGTCTTGGCGTAGGTGATCGGCATCATGCCCTCGGTCAGCCCGACCAGGAACACCGCGTCCCACTCCAGGCCCTTCGCGGAGTGCAGCGAGGCCAGGGTGACGCCTTGGACCGTGGGCGCGTGCTGGGCGGCGGCCCGCTCGTCCAGCTCCGCGACCAGGTCGGAGAGCGTCGCCCCCGGGTGGGCCCGCTCGAAGTCCTCGGCGAGCCGGACGAGGGCGGCCAGGGACTCCCAGCGGTCGCGCGCCGCGCCGGACCCGGCGGGCGGCTCGCTGCGCCAGCCCTTGGTCGAGAGCACCGCGCGCACCTCGGCGGGCAGGTCGTCCGCGTGGTCCAGGAGCGAGTCGTTGCCCCCCGCACGGGCCGCCCCGCGCAGGGCCACGCCCGCCTCGCGGACCTCCGCGCGCTCGAAGAACCGCTCGGCGCCCCGGAGCTGGTAGGGCACGCCCGCGTCCGCGAGGGCCTGCTCGTACACCTCGGACTGGGCGTTCACCCGGTAGAGCACCGCGATCTCGCCGGCCGGGACGCCCGCCGCGATCAGGTCGCGGATGCGGCGGGCGGTGCCCTCGGCCTCGGCGGGCTCGTCCGCGTACTCCACGAAGGCGGGCTCGGGGCCGCGCTCCCGCTGCGAGATCAGGTCGAGGCGGCTCTCGGCGGCCCGGCCGGTGGCCTGCGAGAGCAGCCCGTTGGCCAGATGGACCACCTGTGGGGTGGAGCGGTAGTCCCGGACCAGCTTGACGACGGTCGCGCCGGGGTGGCGGGTGCGGAAGTTGAGCAGGTGGTCCGGGGTGGCCCCGGTGAACGAGTAGATCGTCTGCCCGGCGTCGCCGACGACGCAGAGGCTGTCCCGGTCGCCCAGCCAGAGGTCGAGCAGCCGCTGCTGGAGCGGGCTCACGTCCTGGTACTCGTCCACGACGAAGTGCTGGTACTGGCGGCGGACGTGGGAGGCGATGTCGTGCCGGTCCTGGAGGATGCCGACGGTGAGGAGCAGCACGTCCTCGAAGTCGATCACCGTGCGCTCGCGCTTCAGCTCCTCGTAGGTCTCGTAGACCTTGGCGATCTCGGCCGGGTCGCGCGGGGCGTCGCGCTGGGCCTTGGCGACCACCGCCGGGTAGTCCGCGGGGACGGTCTGGGTGACCTTGGCCCACTCGATCTCGCTCGTGACGTCGCGCAGCTCGTTGCGGTCGAGCCGCAGGCCGCTGCGGGCCGCCGCCTCGGCCACCAACTGGACCTTGCGCTCAAGGAGCCGGGGCAGCTCGCCACCGACTGCTTTCGGCCAGAAGTACTGGAGCTGGCGCAGGGCCGCCGAGTGGAACGTGCGCGCCTGCACCCCGCCCGCGCCCAGCTGGCGGAGCCGGCCGCGCATCTCGCCCGCCGCCCGGTTGGTGAAGGTGACGGCCAGGACGCTCGACGGCTGGAGTATCCCCGCGCGCACCCCGTAGGCGATGCGGTGCGTGATGGCCCGCGTCTTGCCCGTACCGGCTCCGGCCAGCACGCACACCGGGCCCCGCAGGGCCATGGCCACCTCGCGCTGCTCGGGGTCGAGCCCTTCGAGGACGGCGTCCGCGGTGTCCGGGACCCGGGGGAAGAGGGTGGAGTGCGTTGCTGATGTCACCCCGCCATGCTGCCAGGTCGCACGGGACGCGTGCGGTGGTTGTCCACAGGGGTGAGGTATCCGTCGTACTAACGCGGCAGCGGTCCGCGCAGAGGTCCGGTGCCCGCCCCCGCAAGGGCCCCGGGGGTGGGAATGGCGGCCGGGTCGCATACGTTCACCTGGCGTGCGGCAACGCACACCCCGGCCCCGTGTGACGTACCAGACGCGTGGGCGCCCGTCCTGGCGTGACGGGATGTGCCGGGACCGAAGAGACAAGAGGAGCGCGAAGACATGCCGGGCACTGTGACGATGTACAGCACCACCTGGTGCGGCTACTGCCGTCGGCTGAAGGGGCAGATGGACCGCGAGGGCATCGCCTACACCGAGATCAACATCGAGCAGGACCCGGAGTCGGCCGCCTTCGTCGAGAAGGCCAATGGCGGAAACCAGACGGTCCCGACCGTGCTCGTGGTCCCCGAGAACGGCGGCGGGGACGTCGTGATGACGAACCCGAGCCTGGCCCAGGTCAAGCAGGCCCTCGGCTCCTGATCCCCGGACTCGCCGCCCCCTCCGGTCCCGTACCGGCGGGGGCGGTGTCGTGTCCGGGCCCGGTCAGACGCCCGCGCGCACCGGCTTCGGGAGCGGCTTGCCGTACCAGAGCTCGATCAGCCGGGAGGCGATCGAGATGCCGAACGGGGGCAGGATCTCGCCCGACTCGAAGGCGGCGGTCAGCTCCTCGCGGGAGAACCAGCGCGCCTCCTCGATCTCCTCGCCGTCCACGTTGATGTCGAACGTCGTGGCGCGGGCCATGAAGCCCAGCATCAGGCTGGACGGGAACGGCCAGGGCTGGCTGGCGACGTACTCGACCTCGCCGACCGTGATGCCGGCCTCCTCGAAGACCTCGCGGGCCACGGACTGCTCGATCGACTCGCCCGGCTCCACGAACCCGGCGAGCGTCGAGAAGCGGCCCTCGGGCCAGTGCACCTGGCGGCCGAGCAGCGCCCGGTCCTGGTCGTCCGTGACGAGCATGATGACCGCCGGGTCGGTGCGCGGGTAGTGCTCGGCGCCGCACGCCTGGCAGCGGCGGATGTGGCCGGCCGCCGCGATCACCGTGCGCTCGCCGCAGCGGGAGCAGAAACGGTGCAGCCGCTGCCAGTTCTCCAGGGCCACCGCGTGCACCATCAGGGCGGCGTCGCGCGGGCCGAGCAGCATCCCCGCCTCGCGCAGCCCCGCCGGACGGGCCGACTGGTCCATGCGGCCGGGCAGGGTGTCCTTCTGGAGGGCGAAGTAGCTGACGCCGTCCGCGTCGGTGCCCAGGAAGTAGCGGTGGGTCTCGGTGACGGGTGCCTCGAAGGCGGGCGTCATCACGAGTTCGGTGCCGTCGTCGGTGTCGTCGATCAGCACCTGGCCCCCGGAGACGACGAAGACCCGGGTCGTCGGGTGGCTCCACGCGGCGGACAGCCACGCCTCGTCAAGGCGGTGGTGCGCGGCGCGGTCGATGCCGCTGGGCGCGGTCAGACCGATGGGCCGGTCCGTGGTGGCGTTGTCGAAGGTGCTCACAGGTGCTTCCTACTCCCCCGGGATGGATCGGGCGTTCAGAGAATTCAGCGGAGGGCGGCCGCCAGGTCGCTCCAGAGGTGGGCGGCGGTCTCGACGCCCTTGAGGAGGAGGTCCAGTTCGACCTTCTCGTCGGGGGCGTGCCAGCCGTCGGACGGTACGGAGATGCCGAGGAAGAGGACGGGCGCGCCGAGCACGTCCTGGAGGTCGGCGGCGGGTCCCGAGCCCCCTTCGCGGGTGAAGAGGACCTTTTGGCCGAAGGCCCGGCCCATGGCGCGGGCCACGGCCTGGAGCGCCGGGTGGTCCAGGGGCGTCAGGCAGGGCCGGGTGGCGGGGAGGAAGGTGATCCGGTGGCCGATCCCGGCCGGGACGCGGGCCTCGGCCCAGACCCGTACGGCCTTCTCGACGTGCTCGGGGTCCTGGCCCGCCACCAGGCGGAAGCTGATCTTCGCGCGGGCGGACGAGGGGATGATCGTCTTGCTTCCGGCGCCTTGATAGCCGCCGCCGATGCCGTTGACCTCGGCGGTCGGGCGGGCCCAGATCCGCTCCAGCGTCGAATACCCGGCCTCTCCGGAGGCGGCCCGGGACCTGGCGGTGTGCAGCCAGTCGGCCTCGTCGAACGGCAGCTCGGCGAAGAGAGCGCGCTCCGTCGCGGTGAGCTCGGCCACGCCGTCGTAGAAGCCGGGGACCGCGACCTTCCCGTCCGCGTCGTGGAGCGCGGCGACCAGGCGGGCGATCTCGGTGGCCGGGTTGGGGACGGCGCCGCCGAAGGAGCCGGAGTGGATGTCCTGGCCGGGGCCGTGGAACTCGATCTCGCACTCGGCGAGGCCACGCATGCCGGTGCAGACGGTCGGCGTGGTCTCGTTCCACATGCCGGTGTCCGAGACGATCACCGCGTCGGCGGCGAGGCGGCCGGCGTGCCGCTCGACCAGGTCCCGGAAGTGCGGGGAGCCGGACTCCTCCTCGCCCTCCACGATCAGCTTCAGGTGCACGGCGGGGGCGGTGCGGCCGGTGGCGGCGAGATGGGCCCGGACGCCGAGGGTGTGGAAGAACACCTGCCCCTTGTCGTCGGCCGCGCCGCGTCCGTACATCCGGCCGTCCCGGATCACCGGCTCGAACGGCTCGGTGCTCCAGCCGTCCTCGCGGGCGGCGGGCTGGACGTCGTGGTGTCCGTACACCAGGACCGTGGGCGCCGACGGGTCGTCGGAGGGCCACTCGGCGAAGACGGCGGGTGCGCCGTCGGTCTCCCAGACCTCGGTGACCGGGAATCCGGTCTCCTTCAGCTTGGCCGACAGCCACTCGGCGCTGCGCCGTACGTCGCCCTCGTGCTCCGGCTGAGCGGATACGGAGGGGATGCGCAGCCACGCGGCGAGGTCGTCGAGGAAGGCCGCGCGGTGCTGCTCGGTGTACGTGCGGACGGCGCTGTCCGGGGTGTCGCTCATGACCTTCAGCTTATCCGTCCGACGGAAGTGGCTCGTCCAGAAGGATGCGCTCCAGCTCCGGACGGCCCGGCAGGGAGGCCGGGCGGACGGCCTCTCCGCTGCGGACGAAGAGGAAGGTGGCCGTGACGTCGGTGAGCGGGAGTCCGTGCAGCTCGGCCCAGGCCAGCCGGTACACGGCGAGCTGGAGCGGGTCGGCGGTGTGGGTCCGGCCGGTCTTCCAGTCCACGATCTCGTACGTGTCCCCCGTGCGGTACACGGCGTCGATACGGCCCCGGATGATCCGGCCGGCCAGGGTGATCTGGAAGGGCGTCTCCACGCGGTACGGGGTGCGGCGGGCGTACGGGGTGCGCTCGAAGGCTTCCTTCAGGTCGTCGAGGTCACGCTCGTCTGCGATGTCGGCGTCGCTCCCGTCGCCCCCGGGCAGCTCGTCGGGGCCGAGCATGGGCAGCGGCAGCTCCTCGAACCGGGACTCCACCCAGGCGTGGAAGCGGGTGCCCCGGCGGGCGGCGGGCTGCGGCGGGCGGGGCATGGGCCGGGCCAGCTCCCTGGCGAAGGCGTCGGGGTCGTCGGCGAGGCGCAGCAGCTGGGTGGCGGAGAGCGAGGCGGGGACGAGGACGTCGCGCACGGTGGCGCGGGCCCGGCGCAGCTCCCCGGCCAGCGCGTCGAGGTCCCGGTCCCAGGAGGCGAGGGTGCGCGTCTCCTCGGGGGTGAGGCGGGGGGCCGGAAGCTGGGGGGTGTGCGCGCCGTCGTCGCCGTCCGGGACCTCCGGCCGGGCCAGCAGCTCCATGACCGTGTCCGCGGCGGCCCTACGGCGGGCCAGGGCGGTGTCGTCCAGCGGGAGCGGCCAGGCGTGGTCGGCGGACGCCTCGGCCAGGGCCGGGTTCTCGTCGGTCTCGGCCGGGGCGTCCGCCCACACCTCGATCTCGCCGTACCCGGCGGCGCAGTGCTCGTACAGCGCGTGCAGGAAGGGGGACGGGCCGCGCGGCTTCTTCTGGGTGGGGCCCCACCAGTGGCCGGAGCCGAGCAGCAGCGTGCGGGGGCGCGTGAAGGTGACGTAACCGAGGCGCAGCTCCTCCGTGTGCTGGTGCTCCTTCATCTCCTCCTTGAAGCCCTTGAGGCCCTTGGCGTCGTAGCTGTGGAGCGCGGGCAGGGTGGCCGTGTCGCCGCGCAGGGCGTGCGGGAGGACCTTGGCCTGGGAGGTCCAGGCATCCCGGGACTGGCCGCTGGGGAACTGGCCGGTGACCAGGCCGGGCACGGCGACGACGTCCCACTCCAGCCCCTTGGACTTGTGGGCGGTGAGGACCTTGACGGTGTTCTCGCCGCCGGGCAGCGCGTTGTCGAGGCCCTTCTCGTACTGGACGGCGGTGTGCAGGAAGCCGAGGAAGGCGAGCAGCGTGGCCTCGTTGTCGACGGCGGCGAAGCGGGCGGCGACGTCGAGGAAGTTGCCCAGGGTCTCGCGGCGGCGGGCGGCCAGGGCCTGCGGGGACGCGGAGAGCTCGACCTCCAGGCCGGTGGTGGCCAGGACCCGGTGCAGGACGTCCATCAGGGGGTCGGCGAGCGAGCGGCGCAGGTCGCGCAGTTCGGCGGCGAGGCGGGCGAAGCGGACGCGTGCCTCGGCGGAGAACGGAAGCCGGTCGTCCTCCTCGCCGCCCCCGTCCAGGAAGGTGTCCAGGGCGTCGGCGAGGGAGATCACCTCGGCCGGGTCGATCCCCTCGACGGCCTCGGCGAGCCTGCGGTCGGGGTCGAAGTCCTCGTCGTCGCCGTGGGCGGCGCGGTGCACCAGGAGGCGGGCCCGGCGGCCGAGCAGGGCCAGGTCGCGCGGGCCGATCCGCCAGCGGGGTCCGGTGAGGAGGCGGACCAGCGAGGCGTTGGCGCCCGGGTCCTGGAGGACCTCGCAGACCGCGACGAGGTCCGCGACCTCGGGGAGGTGGAGCAGCCCGGAGAGGCCGACGACCTCGACCGGGATGTCGCGGGCCACCAGTGCGGCCTGGATCTCCGGGAAGTCACCGGCGGTGCGGCACAGGACGGCGATCTCGCCGGGCGCCTTGCCGGTGCGCACGAGGTGGGCGAGGGAGTCCGCGAGCCAGGCGATCTCCTCGGTGTGGGTGGGCAGCAGGGCGCAGCGGACGAGGCCGTCGCGCTCGGCGCCGGGGGCGGGGCGCAGGGCCTCGACGCCCTCGTGCATGGCGCGCAGGGGTGCGGCGAGTCCGTTGGCGAGGTGGAGGAGGCGGCCGCCGCTGCGGCGGTTCTCACTGAGGGCGTAGCGGGTCGCGGGGGTGCCGTCGGCGTGCGGGAAGTGGCTCGGGAAGTCGTCCAGGTTGGCGACGGAGGCGCCGCGCCAGCCGTAGATGGCCTGGCAGGGGTCGCCGACGGCGGTGACGGCGTGCCCGGTCGGCTCGTCCGTGCCGGGGCCGCTGCCGAAGAGGGCCGAGAGCAGGAGGCGCTGGGCGACGGAGGTGTCCTGGTATTCGTCGAGCAGGACGACCCGGTATTCGGCGCGGAGGATCGCGCCGACCTCGGGGCGGGTGAGGGCCAGCTCGGCGGAGAGGGCGATCTGGTCGCCGAAGTCGAGGAGGTCGCGGCTCCGCTTCGCGTCGCGGTAGCGCCGGGTCAGCGCGAGCAGTTCGCGGCGGGCCTCGGCGGTCTCGGGGATCTTGCGCAGTTCGGCGTTGCTGAGCCTGGCGGTCTCCAGCGCGCTCAGCAGTTCGGTGTCGTACGCGTCGAGCTGTTCGGGGCGTACGAGGTGTTCGGCCAGCTCGGCGTCGAGGGCCAGCAGATCGCTGACGAGGGTGGGGAAGGACCTGGTCAGGGCCGGGTAGGGGCCGGGGGCCTCGCGCAGCACCCGAGCGGCGAGCTGGTAGCGGGTGGCGTCGGCGAGGAGGCGGGTGCCCGATTCGAGCCCGATGCGCAGCCCGTGTTCGGTGAGCAGCCGCCCGGCGAAGGCGTGGTACGTGGAGATGCCGGGTTCGCCCGGGGGGTTGTCCGGGTCGATCACGTCCGGGTCGGTGATGCCTGCGGCGACGAGTGCCTTGCGTACGCGCTCGGCGAGCTCACCGGCGGCCTTGTTGGTGAAGGTGAGCCCGAGGACCTGCTCGGGGGCGACCTGGCCGGTGCCGACCAGCCAGACCACGCGGGCGGCCATCACCGTGGTCTTCCCCGACCCGGCTCCGGCCACGATCACCTGCGGGGCGGGCGGCGCGGTGATGCAGGCCGTCTGCTCCGGGGTGAAGGGGATGCCCAGCAGCTCCTTGAGCTGCTCGGGATCGGTGAGGCGCGGGGACACTCCACAGAGGCTAACCGGCGCCACCGACAACCGGCGAAGTCGTGGAGGCGGCTCACATCTCCGCCTCCCGGTGGCCTCCGTCACACCTCAGCGGGTCTAGATTATCTGCTTGTCGCACCAACAGCCTTACGAGGACGGTCATATGAGCGCCGACGCACCCGCCCCTGACGCCACCGAGCTCAGGAAGCGCATCGACACGACGAAGGCGCATCCCGCGCGGGTGTACGACGTCTTCCTGGGCGGCAAGGACAACTACCCGGCCGACCGCGAGGCCGCGGCCATGGCGCTGGCCGCAAATCCGCGCGGCTACCTCACCGTGCGGCACAACCGGGACTTCATGCGGCGGGCGGTCACCCTCGCCGCGAACGACGGCATCCGGCAGTTCCTGGACGTCGGCACCGGGCTGCCCACGCAAGCGAACGTGCACCAGATCGCCCAAGCCGTCGCGCCCGAGTCGCGCGTGGTCTACGTGGACAACGACCCGGTGGTCCTCGTGCACGCGCAGGCCCTGCTCACCAGCGGTCCCGAGGGGCGCACCGACTACATCGAAGCGGATCTGCGCGACCCTGACCGGATCCTGGAGGCCGCCCGCCGCACGCTGGACTTCGACCTCCCGGTCACCCTGGTCCTCGCGGCCGTGACCCACTTCATCGAGGACGAGACGGCCTACCCGGTCGTGAAGCAGCTGGTGGACGTGCTGGCCCCCGGCAGCTTCCTCGTCCTGAGCAATGTCAGCTCGGACCTCAACCCGGAGCAGGTCGGCAGCATCACCAAGGGCTTCAAGGAGCGCGGCTTCGCCATGGTGCGCCGGTCCTACGCCCAGATGGAACGATTCGTCACCGACAACGGCCTGGAGCTCCTCGAACCCGGCATCGTCCCCGTGCACCGCTGGCGTCCCGAGCGGGTCGTGGACCTGCCGGAGGCCCGGGACCCGGACCCCGAGTTCGTGGCGGGCCTGGACGAGCTGGACCGTACGCGCTACCAGGACATCAACGACGTCACCGACGCCGACGTCAGTGTGTACGGACTGGTGGCCCGCAAGCACTGATCACTCCAGGACGTGCCGGCCCTCCGGCTGCGCGCTGCACGACGCCTTGAAGGAGCAGTGGCCGCAGTGCTGGCCGGTCGTCGGTGTGAACCGTTCGTCCAGCACCCGGCCCGCGGCGGTCGCCAGCAGGTCGGAGACCCACTCGCCGTCCGGCGGCGCCTGCGCCTGCACCTTGGGCGCTGCGTCGCCGCCCTCCTTCTTGGGGGCGGGCTGCCGCAGCTGTACGAGTTCGGCGCCGCCCGGCTCCGGCCGCGTACCGCCGAAGGCGTCGTCGACCGCGCCTTCCCCTACCGCCAGCTGGTACACGGCGAGCTGGGGGTGGCGGTGGACCTCGTCCTTCGTCGGGGACTGCTTGCCGGTCTTGAAGTCGACCACGTAGGCCCGGCCGTCGGCGTCCCGTTCGACGCGGTCCATGGAACCCCGGATGCGCACCTCGTACTCCCCCGCCTCCAGCGTCACGTCGAAGTCGTGCTCACTGGCGACGGGGGTGCGGCCGGCCCGGTCCATGACGTGCCAGCGCAGGAAGCGTTCGAGTGCGGCGCGGGCCTGCTCCTTCTCCTGGCGCGACTTCCAGGGGGCGTCGAAGACGAGCCCGTCCCAGACCGAGTCGAGCCGTTCCATGAGGACGGCCAGATCGGCGGGCGTACGGCCGGAGGCCACCTCGTCGGCCAGGACGTGGACGACGTTCCCGAACCCCTGGGCGGCGGTCGCGGGCGCGTCGGCCTTCACCTCGCGGCCCAGGAACCACTGGAGCGCGCAGGTGTTCGCGAGCTGGTCGAGCGCGCTGCCGGAGAGGGTGACCGGCTGGTCCCGGTCGCGCAGCGGCACCGCCGAGCGGGTCGGCTCGTACAGGCCCCACCAGCGGTACGGGTGCGCGGACGGTACGAGCGGCTGGCCGTCGTCGTCGGTGAGCGCCGCGAGCCGGGCGAGGCGGCGGGCGGCCTCCTCGCGCAGCGCGTCCGACGCGGCCGGGTCGACGGTGGTGGCGCGCAGCTCCGCGACGAGCGCGGCGACGGACAGCGGGCGGCGCGGGCGGCCGGTGATGTCGCGGGGTTCGACGCCCAGCTCGGCGAGGAAGCGGGAGGGCTGGTCGCCGTCGTCGGCGGGGGCCTTGACCGCCGTGACGACCAGGCGCTCGCGGGCCCGGGTCACCGCCACGTAGAACAGCCGCCGCTCCTCCGCGAGGAGGGCGCCGGGCGTCAGCGGCTCGGCAAGCCCGTCGCGGCCGATCCGGTCCGCTTCGAGGAGCGAGCCCCGGCGGCGCAGGTCCGGCCAGAGCCCTTCCTGGACGCCCGCGACGACGACGAGGCGCCACTCCAGGCCCTTGGAGCGGTGAGCGGTCATCAGCCGGACGGCGTCGGGGCGGACCGCGCGCCGGGAGAGGGTGTCGGCCGCGATGTCCTGGGCGTCCACCTCCTCCAGGAAGTTCAGCGCGCCCCGGCCGCCGGTGCGTTCCTCGGCGCGGGCGGCGGTCTCGAACAGCGCGCACACCGCGTCGAGATCGCGGTCGGCGTTGCGCCCCGCGGTGCCTCCGCGCAGGGCCGCCCGCTCCAGCCTGCCGGGCCACGGGGTGCCGGACCACAGCGCCCACAGGGCCTCCTCAGCGGTGCCGCCCGCCTCCAGGAGCTCGCGGGCGGTACGCAGGAGCGCGCCGAGGCGTTGCGCGCCCCGGGCGTACGCCGGATCGTGCGTGACCAGGCGCTCCGGCTCGGCGAGCGCGCGGGCCAGCAGTGCGCCGGAGGGCGCGGGCACCTTGTTGCCGGCGGCGCGCTCCTCGTCCCGCAGGGCGCGGCCGAGGCGGCGCAGATCGGCGGCGTCCATCGCGCCGAGGGGCGAGGCGAGCAGGGCGAGCGCGGTCTCGGTGTCGAGCCAGGGGGCCTCTGGGGCCTCACGGGCCTCAGGCACCTCGGCCGCTTCCGCCGCCCCGCCCCGCACCGCCGCCTCCGCCACCGCGCGCAGGGCCGTCAGGAGCGGGCCCACCGCCGGTTCGTGGCGCAGGGCCAGGTCGTCGCCGTCGACCTCCAGGGGGACGCCCGCCGAGGTCAGGGCCCGGCGCAGGGAGGGCAGCGTGCGGCCGCCGGCCCGGACGAGCACCGCCATCTCGGACCACGGGACCCCGTCCTCCAGGTGCGCCCGGCGCAGCAGGTCCGCGATGTTCTCCAGCTCCGTGGAGGCGGTCGGGTAGGTGTACGCCTCGACACTGCCGCCCTCGCGGACCGCGCCCAGTTCGCGGTGGGCCCGGACCTTCGCCGACGGCAGCCGGGTGAGCGGCATCCGCCGGGTGAGCAGCCGGGTGGCGGCGAGCAGCCGGTCCCCGGAGCGGCGCGAGGTGGTGAGGACGCCGACCGGGGCCGGGGCGCCGTCCGCCCGCCGGAACATCTCCGGGAAGTCGAGGATGCCGTTGACGTCGGCGCCCCGGAACGCGTAGATCGACTGGTCCGGGTCACCGAAGGCGATCAGATCGCGCCCGCCCCCGCCGCCCGGTGCGCTGCCCCGGTTGCCGGCCAGCGCGTGCAGCAGCCGCACCTGGGCGGGGTCCGTGTCCTGGTACTCGTCCACGAAGACCGCGTCGTACGTCCCGGCGAGCTGCGCCGAGACCTCGGGGCGCTCCGCGAGCAGCACCGCGCGGTGCACCAGCTCCGCGTAGTCCAGCACGCCCTGGGCGTCCAGCACGTCGAGGTATTCGGCGAGGAAGCGGGCGGCGGCGCCCCAGTCGGGCCGGCCGGTGCGGTCGGCGAAGGCGGCGAGGGCGTCCGCGCCGAGGCCCAGCTCACGGCTGCGGGCGAGCACCGCGCGTACCTCGTCGGCGAAGCCGCGCGTGGTCAGGCAGGCGCGCAGCTCGTCGGGCCAGCTGATGTGCGGGCGCCCCTCCTTCTCCAGTTCGAGCTGGCCGGCCAAGAGGTCGCGGACGGTCACGTCCTGCTCCGGGCCGGACAGCAGCCGCAGCGGGTCCGCGAAGAGGTCGGCGTCCTGGTGAGCGCGGACGAGGGCGTAACAGAAGGAGTGGAAGGTGGTGGCCTGCGGCCCCCGGGCGGCGCCGAGCCGGGCGGCCATCCGGTCGCGCAGTTCGACGGCGGCCTTGCGGCTGAAGGTGAGGACCAGCAGGCGGGCCGGGTCGGCGCCCCGGGCGATGCGCGCGGCGACGGCTTCTACGAGCGTCGTCGTCTTGCCCGTACCGGGTCCGGCGAGGACCAGGAGCGGGCCGCCGGGGTGGTCGACCACCGCGCGCTGCGCCGCGTCCAGGAGAGGGGGCTCCACCGAACCCGGCAGGGTGCGCACCAGCCGGTACGGGCCCGTGGTCCCCGGCCGTGCGTGACGGTGGGGACTGTGCCGGGTGGTGGAGGAGGTGCTCACGTGGGTTCGCCGGTCCTGGTGGGTGTACGGGTGGTGAGGACGCGGCGCCGGCCGCGAACTGAAGACGCTACTCCGGCGTGCCCCTCGAATGCGGCGGGACGGCTGCGGGGCTCGTCACGTTCTTCCGGTTCTGCCGGCCGCGCCCCGCGCGCCCCCTCTCCCGGCCGCGCCCCAGGCGCACGCTCTCCCGGCCGCACACCGCCGGACGGCCCGCCCGCCCCGCACGCACCGTACGGACGCGGATCCGCCCGTTCCGCCGTCCCATGGCCGAAGCTGTCAGGTGTGAGCTCCCCCACCGCCGCCGGCCGCCGCCGGGCCGCCCGTCACGCCGTCCCATCGCGCGCGCCGCATGTCCAGGCGCGGGAGGTGGCCCTCCGCGCTCGCGGGGGCCTCGCGCAGCGGGGTGCTCTCCGCGCGGTAGTGGTCCAGGGCGCGCAGCTCGTGGCCGGGCAGCAGCCTGCCGTCGGAGCGCACCACGCGCCACCACGGCGCCGCGCTCCCGTACAGCGCCATGACCCGGCCGACCTGGCGCGGGCCGCCCTCGTCCAGCCACTCCGCGACATCGCCGTACGTCATGACACGGCCGGGCGGGATCAGGTCGGCGACGTCGAGCACGCGCTCCGCGTACTCCGGCAGCGCGTCGCCCGTCGGGTGTTCGCTCATCCGCCCCATCCTGCCGCACACCACCGACAGCACAGCCCCTCACGGCCGGTCCCGTGTCCGCGCGCACACGCAGCGTGCACGCGGCGGGAAAGGAGCGTATGTTGCGCATCGCACGCCCCCGCATCGCACCCTGATGCCCCCTCGCGCCCAGCGGCCGTGCCACCATCATGCGGGCGGTGACCGGTGATACGAGAACACGAAGACCAATCAGAGGCGACGAAGGAGCAGGGCGTGCAGAAGGCGGCCGACGACGCCTCCGATGCCGAGCCGCGTCCGGACAGTGACCGGCGGGAGCCGGAGAGGGACGCGGAGTACCCGGCAGGCTCGACGCTCGCCACCTCCGACGAGGCGCTGACCGAACGCGTCTCCGGGGACGAACCCCTGCTGCCCGCCCGGGTGCACCGCCCCTCCGACCTGATGCGCCTCCTCATCGGAGTGCTGGCGGTCGTCGTCCTGTTCTCCGTCGCCGCCTTCGCCCACGGCACGACCACCGGCCTCGAACAGGACATCAACAAGGGCACCGGACAGGCCCCCGACCTGCTGATCAAGCTCGCCGGGCTGGTCTCCAGCATCGCCGTGCTGCTCGTGCCGGTCGCCTTCGCCATCGAGCGGCTGATCAAACGCGACGGGCTGCGGATCGCCGACGGGGTGCTGGCCGCGGTGCTGGCGCACGGGGTGACGCTGGCCACGGACCTGTGGGTCGCCAAGTCCGCCTCCGGCACCCTCCAGGACGCGCTGACCCAGCCGCAGCCCGGCGACGCGGTCACCGATCCCGTGCACGGCTACCTCGCGCCGGTGATCGCGTACATGACCGCCGTCGGCATGGCGAGACGGCCGCGCTGGCGGGTCGTGCTGTGGGTGGTGCTGCTGCTCGACGCCTTCGCGATGCTGGTCGGCGGCTACACGACCCCGTTCTCCATCGTCCTCACGGTGCTGATCGGCTGGACGGTGGCGTACGGCACGCTGTACGCGGTCGGCTCGCCGAACGTCCGCCCGACCGGCCAGCACCTGATGGCCGGTCTGCGGCACGTCGGCTTCCGGCCGGTCACCGCGATGCGCGCCGAGGACGGGCCCGAAGCGGGCGACCAGAGCGACCGGGGGCGCCGCTATCTGGTCTCCCTGGAGGACGGGCCACCGCTCGACGTGACCGTCGTGGACCGCGAGCAACAGGCCCAGGGGTTCTTCTACCGGGTGTGGCGCAGGCTCACCCTGCGCGGCATCACCCAGCGGCGGTCCATCCAGTCGCTGCGCCAGGCGCTGGAGCAGGAGGCGCTGCTCGCGTACGCGGCGATCGCCGCCGGCGCCAACGCGCCCAAGCTCATCGCCACCTCCGAGCTCGGCCCGGACGCCGTGATGCTGGTCTACGAGCACATCGGCGGCCGGTCCCTGGACGCCCTGGAGGACTCCGAGATCACCGACGATCTGGTGCGCGGGGCGTGGGAACAGGTCAAGGCCCTCCAGTCGCGCCGGATCGCGCACCGCAGGCTCACCGGCGACGCCCTGCTGGTGGATCGTTTCGGCACGGTGTTCGTCACCGACCTGCGCGGCGGCGAGATCGCGGCCGGCGACCTGGTCCTGCGGATGGACGTCGCGCAGCTGCTCACCACCACCGGTCTGCGGGTGGGCCCGGAGCGGGCCGTGGCCGCCGCCCTCGCCGTGCTCGGCCCCGACGCGGTCGCCGACTGCCTCCCCCTCCTCCAGCCGATCGCGCTCAGCCGTTCCACCCGGGCGCAGCTGCGCAGGCTCGCCCGGGAACGCTCGCAGCGCGAGCGCGAGGCGGTCCTCGACGCGTCGGACGCGGCCAAGCGCGCCCGGGCCGAGGACGCGGAGCTTGCCAGGAACGGCGACCGCAAGACCGCCCGCAAGTCGCTGCGCACCGAGAAGCAGGCCGAGAAGCGGGCCATGGACGACGCCCTCGATGAGGCCCGCGAGGAGGACCTGCTCTCCCAGATCCGCCGGGAGGTCCTGCTGATCCGGCCGCAGGCGCCGGTCGAGCCGGTCCGCCTGGAACGCATCAAGCCGCGCACCCTGTTCAGCTTCATCGCCGGTGCCATCGCCGCGTACTTCCTGATCTCGCAGGTCACCGAGGCCGACTTCGGGGCGGTCGTGGAGCAGGCGGAGTGGGGCTGGGTGGCCGCCGCGCTCGGCTTCTCGGCGCTGAGTTACGTGGCCGCCGCGATGAGCCTGCTGGGCTTCGTGCCCGAGCGGGTGTCGTTCGGGCGGACCGTCCTCGCGCAGGTCGCCGGGTCGTTCGTGAAGATCGTGGCGCCGGCGGCGGTCGGCGGGGTCGCGCTGAACACCCGGTTCCTCCAGCGTTCCGGGGTCCGGCCCGGTCTCGCGGTCGCCAGCGTGGGCGCGTCCCAGCTGTTCGGCCTGGGCTGCCACATCCTGCTGCTGGGCGCCTTCGGCTATCTGACCGGCACCGAGAAGACGCCGTCCTCGCTCACCCCGTCCAGGACCGTGATCGCCGGGCTGCTGACGGTCGCCGTGCTGGTCCTCGTGGTCACCGCCATCCCGTTCCTGCGGAAGTTCGTGGTGACCCGGGTGCGGTCGCTGTTCGCCGGGGTCGTGCCCCGCATGCTCGACGTGGTGCAGCGCCCGCAGAAGCTGCTCACCGGGATCGGCGGGATGCTGCTGCTGACCGGTCTCTTCGTGATGTGCCTGGACGCCTCGGTCCGGGCGTTCAGCGGACCGGACACCCCGCACCTCAGCTACGCGAGCATCGCGGTGGTCTTCCTCGCCGGCAACGCGCTCGGCTCGGCCGCGCCGACGCCGGGCGGCATGGGCGCCGTCGAGGGCGCGCTGACGCTGGGTCTGATCGCGGTCGGGCTGCCGAAGGAGGTCGCCGCCCCGGCCGTGCTGCTGTTCCGGCTGATGACCCTGTGGCTGCCGGTCCTTCCCGGCTGGCTGTGCTTCAACCACCTCACGCGCAAGGGGCAGCTGTGAAGGCGCGCGGGCGCTGAACGGGCGGGCCCGGGAGCGCGGGAGGACCTGCGTGCACCGGCCACCCACTTGGACCGGCACCCCGTGCGCGCGCCCCGGCGCCACCGCAGCATGGAGCGATGAGGACCTCCCCTGCCCTGCGCGCCGCGGCCCTCGCCGCCACCGTGACCGTGCTGCTCCCCCTCGCCGGCTGTGCGGACGGCGGTGACCAGGAAGCCGCCGGCCCGACGAGCCAGGCCCGCGCGGCGAACGCCACCACCGGCAGCCCGTCGTCCGGCCTCGCCTCCCAGAAGCTGACGTGGAAGAAGTGCCCCGCGCCCTCCCAGGCCCAGGGCGGCGGAAAACCGCCGTCCCCGCTGCCCGGCGGGGCGAACTGGGAGTGCGCCTCCATGAAGGCCCCCCTCGATTACGCGAAGCCCGACGGGGACACCATCGAGCTGGCGCTCATCCGCGCGAAGGCGATCAGCCCGAAGAAGCGGATCGGCTCGCTCATCTTCAACTTCGGCGGCCCCGGCGGCTCGGGCGTCGCCACCCTCCCCGCATTCGGTACGGCGTACGACAAACTGCGTGCCCGGTACGACCTGGTGAGCTTCGACCCGCGCGGAGTGGGGAACAGCGACGGCGTCGAGTGCGAGACCGACAAGCAGCTGGACGCCCGCTACCAGGAGGACGGCACCCCGGACGACGCGGCGGAGGAGAAGGCGTTCGTCCAGGACACCAAGAGGTTCGCCGCCGCCTGCGAGAAGCGGTCCGGCGAGCAGCTCCCGTACGTCGGCACCACCAACGCCGCCCGCGACATGGACCTGATGCGCCAGGTCCTCGGCGACGACAAGCTGTACTACTTCGGCATCTCGTACGGCACCGAGCTGGGCGGCGTCTACGCGCACCTCTTCCCGAAGAAGGTCGGCCGGGCGGTCCTGGACGCGGTGGTCGACCCCACCGAGGACGCCGAGCAGTCCTCGCTGAACCAGGCCAAGGGCTTCCAGCTCGCCCTGGAGAACTTCACCAAGGACTGCGCGGGCCGGGGCGACGCCTGCAAGCTGCCCGGCTCCGACGCCGAGGAGATCGAGAAGGGCATCGCCTCCCTGCTGGACCAGCTGGAGAAGAAGCCCGTCAAGGGCATCGGCGCCCGCAAGCTGACCGAGACCCAGGCCACCACCGGCATCGCGGCGGCCCTCTACTCCAAGGAGACCTGGCCGCTCCTGGAACAGGGTGTGGACGAGGCCGACGGCGGGAACGGCTCCCTGCTCCTGGCGCTCGCCGACTCCCTCAACGGCCGCTCCGACGACGGGCGCTACGACAACTCCGCCGCCGCCTACTCCGCGATCAGCTGCGCCGACTCGCGCGAGCGGTTCACGCTGGAGCAGACGAGGGCGAAGCTGCCCGAATTCCGCGACGCCTCGGCGGTCTTCGGCAACTATCTGGGCTGGGGGCTGATGGGCTGCACCGACTGGCCGGTCAAGGGCACCTGGAAGACCCCCGACGTCAGCGCCCCCGGCTCCGCCCCCATCCTCGTCATCGGCAACACCGGCGACCCGGCGACCCCGTACGCGGGCGCCAAGGCGATGGCCGAGGAACTGGGCGAGGACGTCGGCGTGCAGATGACGTACAAGGGCCAGGGCCACGGCGCGTACAACAGCGGCGACGCCTGCGTGCAGAAGGCGGTCGGCGGCTATCTGCTCGACGGCAAGGCCCCGGAGGCCGGCACGGTCTGCGGCTGAGCGCCCGCGGGGCTGCCCCCTACGATGGGCGAACTGCCGTACGGGCAGCGCTCGACGGGGAGGAAACCCACACGTGGTCGCACACGCACGGGCCGGGGTACTGGCCACCGCCGCACTGCTGCTGACAGGGGTGCTCGCGGGCTGCGAGGACGGTACGGACGACAAGCCGGGCGGGCGGGCGGACGGGAGCACCGCCTCCTCGTCCGCCCCGCTCGCCTCGCAGCGCCTGGACTGGACCCGCTGCGAGGCCCCCGAGGGCGGTGAGACGCCGGGCTCCGAGTGGCGCTGCGCGACGGTGAAGGTGCCGCTGGACTACGCGAAGCCGAAGGGCGACACGATCGGCATCGCCCTGATCCGCAAGAAGGCGACGGACACGTCCAAGCGCCTGGGCTCGATGCTCTTCAACTTCGGCGGGCCCGGCGGCTCCGGCGTCTCGATCCTGCCGCGCGCCGCCGCCGGGTACACCACCCTCAACACCCGTTACGACCTGGTGGGCTTCGACCCGCGCGGGGTGGCACGAAGCACCGGGGTGCGGTGCCGCGACGACAAGGCGCAGGAGAAGGCGTACCAGCATGTGGACATGACGCCGGACACCGCGGCCGAGGAAGCGGCGTTCATGAAGGACGGCGCCGACTTCGGGGCCGGCTGCGCACGCCTGTCCGGGAAGGTCCTCCCGTACGTCGGCACGACGAACGCCGCCCGCGACATGGACCTGATCCGCCACGTCCTCGGCGACGAGAAGCTGACGTACTTCGGAATGTCGTACGGCACCGAACTGGGCGGCACGTACGCCCACCTCTTCCCGAAGAACGTGGGGCGCACGGTCCTCGACGCGGTCGTGGACCCGACCGCGGACGCCACCGGGCACGCGCGCAACCAGGCGACCGGCTTCCAGCGGGCCCTGGAGAACTACCTCAAGGACCGCGGACAGGACCCGGAGGCGGGCACCCGGCGGATCGCGGCGCTGCTGAAGCGGATCGACGCCGAGCCGCTGCCCACCGGCACGGACCGCGCGCTCAACGAATCGCTGGCGATCACCGGCATCGTCACCCCCCTCTACTCCAAGGACAGCTGGCCCACCCTCACCCGCGCCCTGGACGAGGCCGAGGACGGCAGCGGCGCGCTGCTGCTCCAGCTCGCCGACTCGTACAACGGCCGGGACGAGAACGGCCACTACGACACCCAGAACCACTCCCAGCGGGCCATCTCCTGCGCGGACGGCAAGGCGCGGCCCACGGCGGCCGAGGCGAAGGCGCTGCTGCCCGAGTTCGAGAAGCTGTCCCCGGTCTTCGGCCCGTTCCTGGCCTGGGACACGGCGGGCTGGTGCTCCGGCTGGCCGGTGGCGGGCGAGCACGACGATCCGGAGGCGAGCGCTCCGGGCGCCGGTCCGATCCTGGTCGTGGGGACGACGGGCGACCCGGCCACGCCGTACGAGGGCGCCCGCCGGATGGCGGACGAGCTGGGCGAGGGCGTCGGTGTGCTGCTCTCCAACGAGGGCGAGGGGCACGGCGCGTACGGCGGCAACAGCTGTGTGACATCGACCGTGGACTCGTACTTCCTGGACGGGGAGGTCCCGGCGGACGGCAAGACCTGCTCGTAGCGGCGCCCGCGAACGCCGAAGGGGCCGGCCCGCGCGATGCGGACCGGCCCCTTCGAGGTCTTCTCCTAGTACACCGGCTTCTCGGGCTCGATCTGGTTGACCCAGCCGATCACGCCGCCGCCCACGTGGACCGCGTCGGCGAAGCCCGCCGACTTGAGGACCGCGAGGACTTCCGCACTGCGGACACCCGTCTTGCAGTTCAGGACGATGCGCCTGTCCTGCGGGAGGTCCTGGAGGGCGCTGCCCATCAGGAACTCGTTCTTCGGGACCAGCCGGGAGCCCGGGATCGAGACGATCTCGTACTCGTTCGGCTCGCGGACGTCGATGATCTCGATCTTCTCGTCGGCGTCGATCCACTCCTTGAGCTGCTTCGGAGTGATGGTCGAACCGGCCGCCGCCTCCTGGGCCTCCTCCGACACGACGCCGCAGAACGCCTCGTAGTCGATGAGCTCGGTGACGGTGGGGTTCTCGCCGCAGACCGCGCAGTCGGGGTCCTTGCGGACCTTGACCTGGCGGTACTGCATCTCCAGGGCGTCGTAGATCATCAGCCGGCCGACCAGCGGGTCGCCGATGCCGGCGAGCAGCTTGATGGCCTCGTTGACCTGGATCGAGCCGATGGAGGCGCAGAGCACGCCGAGGACGCCGCCCTCGGCGCAGGACGGAACCATGCCCGGCGGGGGCGGCTCCGGGTAGAGGCAGCGGTAGCAGGGACCGTGCTCGGACCAGAACACGGACGCCTGGCCGTCGAAGCGGTAGATCGAGCCCCAGACGTAGGGCTTGTTCAGCAGGACCGCGGCGTCGTTGACGAGATAGCGGGTGGCGAAGTTGTCCGTGCCGTCCACGATCAGGTCGTACGCGGCGAAGATCTCCTTCACGTTCTCGGCTTCGAGCCGCTCCTCGTGAAGGACCACGTTGACCAGGGGGTTGATGCCCTCGACGGTCTCCTTGGCCGACAGGGCCTTGGACTTGCCGATGTCGGACTGGCTGTGGATGATCTGGCGCTGCAGGTTCGACTCGTCGACCTCGTCGAACTCCACGATGCCGAGCGTGCCGACACCGGCTGCGGCCAGGTACATCAGGGCCGGCGAACCGAGGCCGCCGGCGCCCACGACGAGCACCTTCGCGTTCTTCAGCCGCTTCTGCCCGTCCATCCCGACATCCGGGATGATCAGGTGGCGGGAGTACCTGCGGACCTCGTCGACGGTGAGCTCAGCAGCTGGCTCGACCAGGGGTGGCAGCGACACAGGAACCTCAACAATGCAGGTGGTCGGTTTCTACGTACTTCGACTACGTACGGTTGTTCTTCCGGTAACACTGCCACGCCCCCTCTCATTCCGAGATACCGGGTCCGATCCGCGAGACGATTTCGTCCCAGTACCTGGGCAGTGCCGCGAATGGGTCGCTTTGTCCGCGACCGTTCCGGCCGTTCCCCGGACCGGACCGTCCGCCGCGGTCGGTGAAGAAGATCGTCCCGGCGCCCTGCCAGCGGGCGATGCGCATCGCCTCCTCCAGATTCGTGCGCGGAACGCCGTGCACGAAGTGTGCGAAGCGGCCGGGCGGGTAGGCCGCGGTCCACTCCGCCACCTGCGACCAGCGGTAGTCGCTCCACGCCCCCCGGAACGTGACGAGCTGGTCCCCCGTCTCCGCGTAACCGGGATACGGGTGGGTGTCGTGCCCCAGCACGAGGTGGCCGTCGTCCTTCCCCAGGAAGGCCCGCAGGGTGCCGGTGAGCCGGCGGACGACGGGCAGCTCTGCGCGCCCGGCCGGACAGCGGTCCAGATAGAAGCCGTCCACCCGGTACCAGTCCAGGTACGACCGGGCGTCGGCGAGCAGCTCCCCGAACGGGCGGGTGCCGTGGGCGAGGTCGAGCTGTCCGAGCAGCCTGCCGCCGGACGCCCGGACGGCGTCGAGCGGGTCCCCGTCCCGCAGCGCGCGGGCGCGGGCGTTGCGGAGTCGGCCGGCCGCCTCCAGGCAGTGCGGGTCGGGCCTGCTGCCGGGGCCGTTGTCGATGTTGAGGACGGCCCAGTGCAGCGGGGTGCCGGGGCGGGTCAGCTCGGCCCACTCGGCGGGGGCGAGCAGCGGATGGGCGTAGCCGGGGACGCCGAAGCCGAGCCGGTCGGCGCCGCTGGTGCGCCGGGCGGTGCCGGTGCTCGTCAGATACGGCACGCCGCCTCCATCCAGATGTCGGCGAGCGATTCCTCCAGGTTGATCCGGGGGCGCCAGCCGAGCCGGTCCCGCGCGGTGCGGACGTCGGCCTGCTGCCAGGCGCCGCAGCCGTCCGGGTACGGGGACGGGGTGGCCGAGAGGTGCTCGATGACCGACTCGGTGGAGGTGCGGGGGGCGCCGATGGGGAGGCGGGCGGGGGGCGTGTCCAGCTCATGGAGCGCGCCGGCGTATCCGGCGACCTTGGCGAGGACGGCCGCCGCGTCGCGCAGCCGGACGGCCCGGCCGGTGCCGATGTTGACGACGCCCTGGGCGGCGGAGAGCGAGGCGGCGTGGACGGCCCGCGCCACATCGCGTACGTCCACGAAGTCCCGCTGCACGCCGAGGCCGCTGAGCTTCAGCTCGCCGTCGCCGGCCTGCATCGTGCGGCGCATCGCCTCGGCGAGCCGGCCGAGCGGGGAACCGGCCGGGGTACCGGGGCCGACCGGTGAGAAGACCCGCAGGACGACCGCGTCGAGCCCGGAGCCGAGGACGAGCTCGGTGGCGGCGAGCTTGCTGACGCCGTACGGGCCGCCGGGGCGCGGGATGGCGTCCTCGGCGGTGGAGGAGCCGGGCTGGGAGGGCCCGTACTCCGACGCGCAGCCGACCTGGACCAGGCGGGCGGTGCAGCGGCTGCGCCGCATCGCCTCGCAGACGGTGGCGACGGCGACGGTGTTGTGCCGGGTGAGGTCGCGCGCGCCGCCCCGGGTCGCGCCGGCGCAGTTGACGACGACCCCGGGGTGGACGGCGTCCAGGAAGCGGGTGAGCGCTCCGGGGCTGCCGGTCGCGAGGTCGAACCGGACGTCGGCGTCGTCGCCGCGGCCGAGGGCCGTGAGGTGGACGGCGGGGTCGGCGAGCAGCCGGTCGGCCACGAACCGGCCGATGAATCCGTTGGCTCCGAGCAGCAGCACCCTCATCGCGCACCGCCCCGGCCTGAGGGCCGACGGCGGGCTGCCGGTGCGGGGGATTGGCGGGTCATGTCGGTGTCTCCTTGAGGGCTGTTCCGTACGTTTCGGTGCGTACGGTTCGGGTACGGCCCGCGGCGTCGGCTCCGCGGGTGGGGGGCTCTGGGGCCGCCTCAGGGGGCGGCGTGGGCGGATGCCCGGGAGAGGGCGAGAACGGCGGTGATCAGCAGGCCGAACGCGGCGGTGCCGCAGGCCAGTACGGGCACGACCCCGGGGCCGGCGGCCTCGATGAGGGCGTCGACGGGGCGGGCGACCGCGTGGAGCCCGGGCAGTCGTCCGGCCAGGAGCAGGGCGGGGGCGGCGGCCTCCATCGCGCAGGCGGCGGCGAGTCCGGTGGCGGCGGGTTCGGGGAAACCGTGGACGGTCAGCAGGCGGGCCAGCAGGAGCAGCACCCCGAGGGCGGCGGCCCCGGCCGGTGAGCCGCCGGCGCCGAAGCCGAGCCGGGCCAGGTACAGCAGTGCAGCGAGGGCGCAGACGAAGAGCGCGACGACGCCGAAGAGCAGGGGGCGCGCCCCCGCCCCGAACTCGTCCAGCGCATGGCTGCCGTGCAGCCGGCGGTGCGCGTGGAGGGCGAAGAGGTGCGCGCACCAGGCGGCCGGGGCCACCGCGACGGCGAGCCCCAGCAGGGGTGCCGGGGTCAGCGTCCAGGGGCCCTCGGGGCCGCCGCTTAGGACTTGGTGGAGCAGGTCGTCGCCGTACAGGACGTAGCCGATCAGCCAGCAGGCGCCGAGCGCGGCGGCGCCGGACGAGCCCGCCCCCTGCCGGGCGCTCAGCGGGCCGGTGCGCAGGGCGAGGGCGAGGCCGGTGAGCGCGAGGAGCGCCCCGGCGGAGCCGATGGCGAGGCGGGCGTCGCCGCCGAGCACCCCGTCGGTCAGCCCGAGCGCGACGAGGGTGGCGAGGCAGGCGGCGCCGGGGAGCAGCGCGCGCAGGGACCAGGCGGCGCGCGTGGTGACGTCGCGCGCCGGAGCGGGGCCGGTCGCGGAGCCGGGCGCGGGGCCCGTCGCGGCGGGCTCCCCCGCGACGGCGGGGACCCGGGCGAAGAGCTCCTCGGCGAGCGAGAACACGTCGCGGTGCCGGTAGCGGGCGGCGGTGCGGTCGGTGACCCCGTGGGCCTCCAGGCCGGCGGCGATCTCCAGCGGGTCGACGGCCCGTTCGCACAGCTCCCGGTGACGGTGCATGAGCGCCCGCACCGGGTCGGCGGTCCCCCGGCGCCCGACGGCGGCCTTGCGGACGGCGGACGCGGGGTGCGCGTGCGCCACTTCGGGGGCGCGCGCGTCCTCGGGCGCGAGCTCCCCCGCCGGTGCGGCGTCCCCCTGGTGGCCCTCGCGGCTCATCGTCGTTCCTCCGTGGTGCTGTTCGCCCGGTGCGGGGGCGGCCGTCTCGTGGCTACGCATCGCCGCTCCCCGCGCCCGCCCAGCTGGGGGTGCGGTCGGCGCGCTCCCGGCCGGGCGGTTCCGGCCAGTGGTCCAGGACGTGGGCCTCGGGCGGGGTGGCGAAGGGGCGCGGGCCGTCGTGCGGGGCGGGATGCGGCCTCTCGCGTACCGGCGCCCGGGCGATCAGCTCCAGGTAGATGCCGTGGAAGGCGGCGAGATTCTGTTCGACGGTGAAGAGTTCGAGCGCCCGGGCGCGCGCCGCCGCACCCAGGCGTGCACGGCGCTCGGGGTCGCGCAGGAGCGCAAGGCAGGCGTCCGCGAGCGCCCGGGGGTTGCGCGGCGGGACCACGAGCCCCGTACCGCCGATGACCTCGACCACCGCGCCGACGTCCGTGGAGACCGTGGCCCGGCCGCAGAACATCGCCTCGACCAGGCTGATCGGGAAGCCCTCGACCACACTGGAGAGCACCACGACCCCGCCCGCCGCGTACGCCTGGGCCAGCTCCGGGACCTCGGGCCCGCCGATCTCCTCGAAGCCGACCGCCTCCTCCTCGGGGAAGAGCTGGGCGGCCAGGTCGCGGCAGCGGGCGAGATAGGCGGCGCCCGCCGGGCCCGGGGCCGGGGCGCCGATGATTCGCAGCCGGGCGTCCGGCTCGGCCAGGCGCACCTCGGCGAAGGCGTGCAGGAGGCCGATCAGGTCCTTGGCGGGCTCGATGCGGCCGACCCAGACGAGCGTGTCGGGCCCGCCGTCGTCCTCGCTCTCACCGAGCGCGGCGAACCGGGACGCCTCCATGCCCGGGTACACGGTCCGCACCTTCGCGGGGTCGGCCCCGCAGCGCTCCTGCCAGCGGCGGGCGTGGGTGTTGCCGGGGGTGATGAGCGCGGCCTGCCGGTACACCTCGGTGGCGAGCCGTCCGTGCAGATGGGCGAGGAGGGCGCGCACCGGCGCACTGACCGGCGCACCGCCCGAGGCGAGGTAGTGCGCCCGCACCCGGACGGCGTGCTCGGTGACCAGCAGCGGCACCCCGAAGAAGCGTTTGGCCAGCAGCCCCGGGAGCGCGGCGGCACCGCCCGCCGTCGCGTGGCAGAGGTCCACGGCACCGAGGCCGTCCTCCTCGTACCAGTCGAGGGAGAGGGGGCGCAGCACCCGGTCCAGCTCGGCGGTGAAGGCGAGCAGGTCGGTGACGGTGGCGGTCTGCACGGTGCGTCCGGTGCCGGGGGCGCGGCAGGCGGCCTCCAGGATGCGCACAGCCGTCTCGGAGCGCAGGGCGGCGGGCAGTCCGCCGTGTTCCCAGGCGAGTTCGGCGAGGCCGTAGAGCCCGAGGGTGAACCGCTCGTCCGCGAGGCGGGATTCGGCGCCGCCTTCCGCGCGGCCCGCGTCCGCGCGGCCCCGCTCCGGGCCCGCGGCGGCGCAGACGGAGGCCGCGAGGTCCGCGAAGTGCGCGGCGAAGCGCCGCCGTTCGCGCCGGGCGTACGTCCGTGCGCCCCCGCCGGTCAGCAGCCGGGCCAGCGGCCCCCGGGGGGCGTGCAGGCCGAGGGTGTCCTCGTCGGCGGTCCACAGGGGCGCGGTGCGCACGCCGGCGACCTGGGCCGGGAGCCGGACCCAGCCGGCCGCCTCCTGTTCGGCGGAGCGGCTGAGCGCGAAGAGGTCGAACTCGTGCTGTGCGAGCCCGCGTACGAGCCGGTCGCACCAGAGCCTGGACTCACCGGTCGCGTACGGATAACCACCGTCGGTGAGCAGTCCGATCCGCACGAGCGCACCCCCGATCTCCCTTGTGAGCGGCCGCCGTTCCTTCGGCGACTCGCGGCGGGACGACCGTAAGCGGATACGCCGGTGGCGCGACGGACGGTTGTCCGTCGCGCCACCGAAAGGGGTGAACCGGCGTAACTTTCCCGGCGGAATAGCGTTCTGTCGCGCTATAGAAACTGAGGGTTACTCAGCGGTGGGGTAGACCCACGGGTTGGGGCGGCACTTGATGCCGTCGAGGTCCAGCGTCTTGGTCTGCTGCTGCATGACCGGCGCGAGCGCGCCCTCCGTCCGGCAGCTCACATGGTTGTGGCCGAGCCGATGGCCGACCTCGTGGTTGATGAGCATCTGCCGGTACGAGTACAGCTTGTCCGGTCCGAAGGTGGCCGAACCCTGCGCCCAGCGATACGCGTTGATCATCACGCGTTCGGTGGCGGCCGAGTCGCAGGAGACGTTGTCCTCCATGGTGTCCAGGCCGGACTTGGCGCACCACTTGCCGGTGGTGCCGGGGCTGGCCAGCGTGATGACGAAGTCCGGCTTGCCCTCGGAGACCCGTTCGAAGGTCATATCGCCGTCGTGCGCCCAGCTCCGGTCGTCGTTGAGGGTCTTCTGCACGGCCTGCGCGAACAGCTGGGCGTCGAGCCCGAGCCCCTTCTCCACGTCGATCCGGTAGCGGTGGACCGTCCCCTTGCCGGGCGCCTCGGCGGAGCCGGGCACGGTCTCGAACTTCCCCGAGCCCGTCAGCGCCGGCGAGAGCGGATAGGGCTTGGCCATCTTCTGTGCGTACGTGAGGGGCTTGACGGCCGCCTTGGGCGAGGGCGTCGTCCGGCTGTCCGAACGGGAAGCGTCGCCCGCGTCGTCCCGGTCCACCCCCGCGGCCTGCGCGGCGCCGCTCCCGGAGGTGCTGTCGTGGGCGACCTGACCGGCCACGACGACCGCGAGCACGGTGGTCACCGCGGCGGCCGCGATCCCGGTGAACGTACGGCCCTTGCCGCCCTTGGCCTCCCGCGCGGAGGCGGCGGCCTCTTCGCGCCGGGTCTCCGGCTCGCGGGTCTCCCCGTCGGTGACGGAGCGGTACGGGTCCTCGGCCACCGGGCCGCGACGGCGCGGGGCGGTCGGCGCGGACGGGCTGTCGAAGGCTTCGACGAACTCGCGCCGGGGGCCCGGTATCAGCGGCCGGGTGCCGGTGGCCTGCTGGTGGTGCGGGGGGCGCGGGGCGCCGGGGCGCGCGCCGGGCGCGGGCGCCTGGAGGCCCGGGCGGGAAGGGGCGCGCATGGGGCCCGCGCCCCAACCGCCGCCCGGTTCACGCTGTTCGGGGTGGCCGCCGCGCACCTCGGGCGCCCCCGCGAAGGGGGCGGGTTCCGCCTGCCGTCTGCGCCGACCGGTGCCGGTGACGGGCCGGGCGGCCTCGCGCCCCGCTCCGTCCGGCTCCGCCTGCCCGGTTGCGGGCGCGCTGGGCGCAGGGCCCTTCCGGCTGTGTCGTCCCACGCCCTGGATCAGCTCCCGCCGCATTCGTCGAGCAATTCCCGGAACGCCTGGGCGACCGTCTCCGGGTACTCCATCATCGCCACGTGCCCGGCATCGGGCAGTGTCAGCAGGCGCGCGTCGCGGAAGGCCGCGGACGCCCTGCGGGCCATCCGGAACGAGACGAGCCGGTCCCGTCCGCCGTACACCAGCTGGGTCGGCGCGAGCACCCGCTCGGCCTGGCGCCACAGCCCGTGCTGTCCGCCCAGGGTGTACGCGTCGACGATGCCACGGGCGGAACGCGCCATGGCGTCCCAGAAGTACGGCAGTTCCAGCCGGCGCTCCATTTCGGCCACCGCATCGCGGAAGCCCACCTCGGAGACCCGTGCCGGATCGCCGTAACAGAGTGCCATGACTCCGCGGGTGCGTTCCTCCGCGGTCCAGTCCCGGGACAGCCGGGCGAACAGGGAGGCGACGCCCGGCAGTGCGAGCAGGGCGGTCGGGGCGGCCGTGCGCTGGACCCGGATCTCCGGGAGCGCGGGCGAGATCAGCGTGAGCGTACGCACCAGGTCGGGACGGACCGCGGCGACCCGGGTGGCCACCGCGCCGCCCATCGAGTTGCCGAACAGGTGGACGGGGCCGCGCTCCTGGGCGTCCAGCAGGCGGATGACCGCGCGGGCGTGCCCGGTGACCGAGTAGTTGCCGTCGTCCGGGGGCGGTGAGTCGCCGAATCCGGGCAGGTCGACCGCCTCGCAGTCGGCCAGGTCCTCCAGGAGCGGCATCAGGGCCGACCAGTTCTGCGAGGAGCCGCCGAGGCCGTGCACGAAGAGGGCGGCGGGCAGCCCGGGGCCCCGGGACGGCCGCGAACGGACGGTGAGCGTCAGCCCGGGCAGCTCGACGGAGCGCAACCGCTCCCCCTCCGCGACCCTGACGGCGCTCACCGTGGGTGACACCGCCGCGGCGGCGGCGCGGACTCCCGGCAGCTCGGTCGAAGACATGCGGCAATGTTACGAGATGATCACACCGGGGTTCATGTGTTCGCCGTCACACGATCGCATAGCGGCTTCACGGGGTACCTCATAGGCTCGAACCGAGGAAGGGAGTCACCATGACGGTCGACCCGAGGGACCCGGAGACCTTCGAGGACGTCCAGCCGGACGAACCCGACCAGGAGACGCCCGAGGCGGACGCCGCCGAGCAGCACACCGACCTCCGTCCGGAGGGCGACGAACCGCTCACGGACCTCGACCGCAGCGGCGCCAGCGAGGCGGACGCGGCGGACCAGGCCCGCGTGGTTCCACAGGATGAGGACGATTACCGCTGATACGTCCCGCTCTGCGCACGGAAGCGGACCGTCTGCGGCTTCCGCAGCCGTCCGGTCCGTGAAATTCTGCGTCCGCGCCGCGCATACCGGGGTTACCCAAAAGTACGATGTCGGTATGGCGCGGCACGTACGGAACGGCTGTGTCGGACCACGAATTTGGGAGGCGGCGTGACAGCCATCGAGCAGACCGAGGCGGCGCGCCCGCGGGGCACTCGCCTGCCCCGCCGCGCCCGACGCAACCAGCTGCTGGGAGCCGCGCAGGAGGTCTTCGTCGCGCAGGGCTACCACTCCGCGGCGATGGACGACATCGCGGAGCGCGCCGGAGTCAGCAAGCCGGTGCTCTACCAGCACTTCCCGGGCAAGCTGGAGCTC
This sequence comes from Streptomyces sp. NPDC097595, assembly GCF_044761525.1. NCBI lineage: Bacteria > Bacillati > Actinomycetota > Actinomycetes > Kitasatosporales > Streptomycetaceae > Streptomyces > Streptomyces sp. NPDC097595. The sequence continues at coordinate 111,824 of NZ_JBIWCN010000018.1, forward strand.
TACCTGGCCCTTCTCGACCAGCACTGCGAGTCACTGCTCCAGGCGGTGCGCACGGCGCTGGCGTCGACCACGGACAACAAGCTCCGCGTGGCCGCGACGATGGACGCGTACTTCGCGTACGTGGAGGACGAGGGCGGCGCCTTCCGACTGGTCTTCGAGTCCGACCTGACCAACGAGCCCGCCGTGCGCGAGCGCGTGGACCGGGTCTCGCTCCAGTGCGCCGAGGCGATCTCCGACGTGATCGCGGGCGACACGGGCCTGTCCAAGGACGAGTCCATGCTCCTCGCGGTGGGCCTCGGCGGGGTGTCCCAGGTGGTCGCCCGCTACTGGCTGTCGAGCCGGTCGGCCATTCCGCGTGACACCGCGGTCCAGCTGCTCACCTCGCTGGCCTGGCGCGGTATCGCCGGCTTCCCCCTGCACGGCATCGATCAGCACTGACCGCCCGGCGGCCGCCCGTGTTCGCTGCGGGCGTGGCCGGGGGCGCCCTGACGAGTCCCTTCAGCGGGCTAATGTGTGCTGCGTACGGCGCGGTTCGCCGCGCAGGGACTGACCGTCGGAGGGACATAGCCGTGGAGGTCAAGATCGGGGTGCAGCACTCGCCCCGGGAGATCGTTCTGGAGAGCGGGCTTTCCGCCGAAGAGGTCGAGAGCGCGGTGTCCGAGGCTCTCGCCGGCAAGGCGCAGCTGCTCAGCCTCACGGACGAGAAGGGCCGCAAGGTCCTGGTGCCGGCCGACCGGATCGCCTACGTGGAGATCGGCGAGCCCAGCACCCGACGGGTGGGGTTCGGCGCGCTGTAGAGCGTACGAACGCGAGGAGCGGCCCGGTGGGACTTCCCACCGGGCCGCTCCTCGTTTCGGTGCCCGCACCCGGGGCCGGCTGTGCGGCGGCTGGGCGAAGCCTGTGCGCGGGAGGGTTGTGAGCGGTCGCTCACGGGTAGTACCAGCATCACCGAAGGACCCGTTCCGCATAGCTGCGAGGTGATCGTCCGTGATCCTGGAAACCGTGAGCGCCGTCGTGCTCGGAGTGGCCCTCTCCTGGGCGGCGCTGCGCTCGCTCCCCGGCCGGCTCCCGGCCCGCCGGACCGTGTTCGGCACGGGAGCCCTCGGCGGCCTGTTCGGCGCGTCCCTGATGCACTCGGTGCTCGGCGGGGACCACACGGCGGCCGTCATCGTGGGCGCCGTGCTGATCGCCGCCGTGACGGTGTCCCTGCTGATCCGCCCCCGCAGCCGCCGACTGCGCCGGTCGGCCGCCGCCTGACCCCCCGGCCCGATACCCCGGCCCGTTACGCGGCCAGCCCCAGGGCGGCCATGCGCTTGGTGTGCGCCTCGGTGATCCGGGAGAACATCCGGCCCACCTCCGCCAGGTCGAAGCCGTCCGCGACCCCGCCGACCAGCATGGTCGACAGCGCGTCGCGGTCCGCGACCACCCGCTGCGCCTGCGACAGCGCCTCGCCCATCAGCCGCCGCGCCCACAGCGCCAGCCGGCCGCCGACCCTCGGGTCCGCCTCGATCGCGGCGCGCACCTTCTCGACGGCGAAGTTGCCGTGGCCCGTGTCGTCCAGCACGGCCAGCACGAGCGAGCGGGTGTCGGAGTCCAGGCGGGCCGCGACCTCCCGGTAGAAGTCGCTGGCGATCGAGTCGCCGACGTACGCCTTGACCAGGCCCTCCAGCCAGTCCGAGGGGGCGGTCTGGCGGTGGAAGTCGTCCAGCGCCCGGGCGAAGGGCTCCATGGCGGCGGTCGGCTCGACCTCGATGGCGGTCAGCCGCTGCGTCAGCTGCTCGAAGTGGTGGAACTCGGCGGACGCCATCTTCGCCAGCTCCGCCTTGTCGGCCAGGGTCGGCGCCAGCTTGGCGTCCTCGGCCAGCCGCTCGAAGGCCGCGAGCTCCCCGTAGGCGAGGGCGCCCAGCAGATCCACGACGGCGGCCCGGTACTGCGGCTGCGCGGACGCGGTGGCCCAGTCCTGGTCGGCGATTCTGGTCGTCGCGGGGGCTTCATTGGCGTTGTCAGGCGTCTCCATGCAGCGCAGAATAGCCCGCCCGGGCAGCGGTGGAAGGGCCCGCCCGACGACCGACGTCACACCGTTCCGACGAATTCGCCCAACACAGATGCGCGGATCCGGGGTACAGTGGTAATGCGCTTACTGAGCACTTTGCATCTGCTCGTGGCGCGAAATTGAATGAGGATGCCCGGTCGGTGGCCCGATCGGCTCCGACCCGACAGCCCTCCACGCGGTGTGTGCACACGTACGACCGCAGATGAGGGGCCCCCTCAGCGGCACGAGCGCTCGAGCGACGGCAGTGGTCCCGCGCCACCCGGCATATCCGCCGGATGACCAACCCCGGCACGGTACGACCCCCTTCGTTCGCCTCGGACCGCGTCTCACAGAAGAGGCAGCACCCTGACTACGTTCCGAGACCTCGGGATTCTTTCCGAGACGGCCGAGGCCCTTGAGGCAGTCGGCATCACGTCCCCCTTTCCCATCCAGGAGCTGACGCTCCCGGTCGCCCTCTCCGGCTCCGACGTCATCGGCCAGGCCAAGACCGGCACCGGCAAGACGCTCGGCTTCGGCCTCCCGCTCCTTGAGCGCGTCACCGTCCTCGCCGACGTCGAGGCGGGCCGCGCGAAGCCGGAGGAGCTGACCGACTCCCCGCAGGCCCTCATCGTCGTGCCCACCCGCGAGCTGTGCCAGCAGGTCACCAACGACCTGCTCACGGCCGGCAAGGTGCGCAACGTGCGGGTCCTCGCGATCTACGGCGGCCGTGCCTACGAGCCCCAGGTCGAGGCCCTCAAGAAGGGCGTCGACGTGATCGTCGGCACCCCCGGCCGGCTGCTCGACCTCGCGGGCCAGCGCAAGCTGGACCTGTCCAAGGTCCGCGCGCTCGTCCTCGACGAGGCCGACGAGATGCTGGACCTGGGCTTCCTGCCCGACGTCGAGCGCATCATCACGATGCTGCCGGCGAAGCGCCAGACCATGCTGTTCTCGGCCACCATGCCGGGCGCGGTCATCTCGCTCGCCCGCCGCTACATGTCGCAGCCGACGCACATCAACGCCACCTCGCCCGACGACGAGGGCACGACCGTCAAGAACACGGCGCAGTACGTCTACCGCGCCCACTCGATGGACAAGCCCGAGATGGTCGCGCGCATCCTCCAGGCCGACGGCCGCGGGCTCGCGATGATCTTCTGCCGCACCAAGCGCACCGCGGCGGACATCGCCGAGCAGCTGGAGCGGCGCGGCTTCGCCTCCGGCGCGGTCCACGGCGACCTCGGCCAGGGCGCCCGCGAGCAGGCCCTGCGCGCCTTCCGCAACGGCAAGGTCGACGTGCTGGTCTGCACCGACGTCGCCGCGCGCGGTATCGACGTCGAGGGCGTGACGCACGTCATCAACTACCAGTCCCCCGAGGACGAGAAGACCTATCTGCACCGCATCGGCCGGACCGGTCGCGCGGGCGCCAAGGGCATCGCGATCACGCTGGTCGACTGGGACGACATCCCGCGCTGGCAGCTGATCAACAAGGCCCTGGACCTGAAGTTCCCGGACCCGGTCGAGACGTACTCCACCTCCCCGCACCTGTACGAGGAGCTGGACATCCCGGCCGGCACCAAGGGTGTCCTGCCGCGTGCCGAGCGCACCCGCGCCGGTCTCGGGGCCGAGGAGATCGAGGACCTGGGCGAGACGGGCGGCCGCGGCCGCAAGTCCGCCGCCGCGCCGGCCGCCCGCGAGGAGCGCGCCCCGCGCACCCCGCGTCAGCGCCGTCGCACCCGTGGTGGCACCTCGCTCGACGAGGGCGCCGCGACCGTGCCCGCCCCGGCCGCCGAGGCCGAGGCTCCGGCCGACGCCCCGCGCACCCCGCGCCGCCGCCGGCGCACCCGTGCCGGTGCGGCGGAGGCCATCGCGGCGGAGGCCGCCGCCGCCACGGCGTCGGTCGCCGTGGCCGAGGCCCCCGCGGCTGTCGTCGCCGAGCCGGAGGCCGAGGCCGCGCCGAAGAAGCGCACCCGGAGCCGGACCGCCAAGCCGAAGACGGAGGCCGTCGCCGCCGAGGTCGTCGCGGAGACCGTGACCGCCGAGGACGAGGCCAAGCCGCGTCGCCGCCGGGCCCGTGCGGCCAAGCCGGTGACCGAGGAGGCCGCGGTGCGGAGCGCGCCGGCCGCCGAGCCGGAGGCGCCCGTCGTCACGCGGCCGCGCCGTCGCCGGGTGATCAAGCCCGTCGAGGACGAGGTCGACTTCCAGATCGCGCCGATCTCCGAGCCCGAGCCGGTCCGTCGTCGTACGCGTACGGCGTCCAAGCCGAAGACGGAGGCCGTGGCGGAGACCGCGAGCGCCGAGGGCGAGGCCAAGCCGCGCCGGCGCCGGGCACCGCGCGCCACCGCGAAGGCCGAGGGCTGAGCGGACCACGCAGCACCTGACGGGCGGCCCCGGGGATCTCTTCCCCGGGGCCGCCCGTCATTCGCGGACGGTGCCGCCCGCCGTTCGCGGACGCGCGGGACGTCTTAACCTCGTTCCATGAGCCGGCCACCCACTTTCATCCCGCCCTCCTGCGCCCGCGCCCGTGCGCTGCCCACCGCGCGTGGGGACTTCGCCGTGCTGGACGCGGCCCCCGCCGGGACCCCGCGCGGCACCGCCCTGCTGGTGCCCGGGTACACCGGCAGCAAGGAGGACTTCATCGCGCTGCTCGAACCGCTCGCGGAGGCGGGCTACCGGGCCGTCGCCGTCGACGGGCGCGGCCAGTTCGAGAGCCCGGGGACGGACGGCCTCCAGGAGTACGCGCAGGAGGAGCTGGCCCGTGACGTGCTCGCCCAGGCGGCCGCGCTCGGCGCCGGCGAGGGCGGGGTGCACCTGCTGGGCCACTCGCTCGGCGGACAGCTCTGCCGGGCCGCCGTCCTGAGGGACGCGGCGCCGTTCCGCTCGCTGACCCTGATGTCCTCGGGGCCCGCCGAGGTGGTCGAGGCGCAGCAGATCAAGCTGAAGATCCTCGGTGACGCGCTGGCCACCATGACCATGGACGCCGTCTGGGAGGCGATGCGCGCCTTCGACCCTCCGGCCGAGGCGGAGACCGGCGGCGAGGACCTGCGGCGGCGCTGGCTGCTCCACCGTCCGGCCCAGCTGATCGCGACCGGCCGCCAGCTGGCCACCGAGCCGGACCGGGTGGCCGAGCTCGCCGCGACCGGGCTGCCGGTCCATGTCGTCTCCGGCGAGGTGGACGACGTCTGGCCGGTGCCGGTGCTGGACGAGATGGCGGTGCGGCTCGGGGCGCGCCGGACCAGGATCGAGGGCGCCGAGCACTCCCCCAACACGGGCCGCCCGGAGGCGACCGCCGCCGCGCTCGCCTCCTTCTGGGACGGGCTGTAGCTCTTCCCCGTACCGGCGGCCCGTGAAGGCGGGTCTCAGTACTGGGACTGGAGGTGCTGCCAGAAGCCGTCGCGCAGTGCCCGGCGCAGTGGGGGGTGGCCGCGCAGGGAGCGCTGGAGGAGGCGTTCGGCCTCGTGCAGCAGGTCCTGGTCGACCGAGCCCGGCAGGAAGGGGTGGCCGGGCAGCAGGTCGACCAGGGATTCCCGGCCGCGCGCGGCGAGCCAGGCCGCCGCGATCTGCGCGCCGACGAAGTGGACGTCGTCGCGGGAGGGCGCGGGGGCGTCCTCCTCGTAGGTGGTGACGGGGCGTCGGGTCACGTAGGGGCGGCAGAAGTCCAGGTCGAAGGTGCGCTGGCTGTCCACCTCCCAGAGCAGCGGCTCCGCCTGGTTGCGCCCCTCGCCGGCCTCGATGCCCCAGAGGTGGACGCGGGCGCCGTAGCCCTGGGCGGCCTCGACGGCCGAGACGAGGTCCTCGTCGCCGCCGACGAGAGCGGCGTCGCTGATGGCGCGGTGGCGGGCGAGCGACTCCAGGTCGGTGCGGATGAGGGAGTCGACGCCCTTCTGCTGGTTGTTGGCGTTGAGGTTGCCGAGTCTGACCTTGACGTCGGGGAGTTCGGCGATGGTCTGCTGCTCGGTGGTGTGGATACGGCGCCTGGCACCGTCGTACCAGTACACGCGCAGCAGCCGGCTGTCCGCGAAGATGGTGCGGGCCTTGTCGATGAACGCCTCGATCAGCCCTTCGGCGTCGAGGTCGAAGGAGCGCCGGTCCTCGGTGCCGGTGACGAGCAGCCCGGCGGCGGCGTACACATAGCCCGCGTCCACGAAGATCGCGTGGGTCGACGGGGTCTTCGAGACCTCGGCGAGGACGCGTTCGAGCAGGGCGTTGGTGCGGTCCAGCCGCTCGCCGATCTCCACGTCGTTCATGCGCGACCCGTCGTTCCCGCACGCTCGATTACCAGCCGGTACTTAGACATCCGAAAAATTTCCTTAGCGTAGGGAATGATTGCAGGAAGCAAGTCGTTGTCATCACTGTGGGGCGCACGACAGGCATGCCTGGCGCTCCTCATCCTTGCGGACGGGACACCGTCCTCCCAGTAGTTCTCCAGCAGGAGGATCAGACGAAGGGAAGCCCTATGCGCTTCGAGATCATGCGACTCGACGATGTCGACGGTACCGCCGTGGACAGCACCGTCGTGGACGCCGCCTCCGTCAAGCGGATCGTGCAGCAGGCCGCGGCTACGGGCCAGCGCATCTATATCCGACCGGCCGAAAGTCCGGCTTCATAACACCTTGCCGATGTGAGTTGTCGACGTAACGAAGACGAAGCGCCCCCGCACGGAACGATCGTGCGGGGGCGCTGTTGCGTCCGGGTCCCGCTCAGCCGCCCTGGATGACCTGGGTGACGCCGTTGATGATCTGCTGCACGGCGATGGCGGACAGCATCATGCCGGCCAGCCTGGTGACGAGCACGACGCCGCCGTCCTTGATGACGCGGATGATCAGCAGTGAGTAGCGCATGGTCAGCCAGAGCACGATGTGCATGGCGAGGATCGCCGTCCAGACGGAGACCTGGGTCGCCACGCTGTCGGCGTGCTGCACGGCGAGGATCACCGAGACGATCGCGCCGGGCCCGGCGAGCAGCGGCATGCCGAGCGGTACGAGGGCGACGTTGACGTCCTTGGTCTGCGTCGGCTCGTCGGTCTTGCCGGTCAGCAGGTCGAGCGCGATGAGCAGCAGGAGCAGCCCGCCGGCGATCATCAGCGCCGGTACGGAGACGTGCAGGTAGTCCAGGATCTGCTGGCCGAGCAGGCCGAAGACGGCGATGACGCCGAAGGCGACGGCGACGGCCTGGAGGGCCATCCGGCGCTGCACCTTGGCGGGGCGGCCGGCGGTGAGGGCGAGGAAGATCGGGGTGATTCCGGGCGGATCCATAATCACAAAAAGGGTGAGAAAAAGGGATCCGAAGACAGCGACGTCGAACACGGGTGAGCCTTGCGGGGAGTGAGCGGGTGTGCGGCGGGTCGCCGCGGGGAAGAGGCGCACCGCACCGCCGCCCGGACATGCCGGACGGCGGCGGGGTGCAGAGAAGGAACGAGCGGGTGCCGTTACGCGGACGCGGGTCCGCCGGCGCCCGGCACCGGGAAGGCTCCCGTGGCGCGCCGGGTGATCTCGCCGTAGATCTCGGGGTCGGTGGTGTACGTACCGAGCTCCACGGTCTTGCGGCTGCCGTGGTAGTCGCTGGAGCCGGTCGTCAGCAGCCCGAGCTCGCCGGCGAGGGCGCGCAGCCGGGTCCTGGTGGGCTCGTCGTGGTCCATGTGGTCGACCTCGATGCCGTCGAGCCCGGCGGCGGCCAGCTCGGCGATCCGCGCCTCGGGCACCGTACGCCCCCGCTTGACGGCGGCCGGGTGGGCGAAGACGGTGACGCCGCCCGCGGCCTTGACCAGCCGGATCGCGTCGAAGGGGTCCAGCTCGTGCTTCCCCGCGTAGGCGCGCCCGCCGTCGCCGAGCCAGTCCGGCGTGAAAGCGTCGGACACCGTCGGGACGACGCCCAGCTCCACGAGGGCGGTGGCGACGTGCGGCCGGCCGACCGAGCCGTCTCCGGCGATCCGGGCGACCTGCTCCCAGGTGACGGGGACGCCCAGCCCCTGGAGCTTGCGGACCATGGCCTGGGCGCGCGGCACCCGGTCGTCGCGGACCAGCTCGCGCTCGCGGGCGAAGTCCGGCTCGTCCGGGTCGAAGAGGTACGCCAGCATGTGCAGGCCCACGCCGTCGATGCGGCAGGACAGCTCGGCGCCCGGGACGAGGGTGAGCCCTTCGGGCAGGGCGGCGGCGGCCTCGGCGTGGCCGCGCACGGTGTCGTGGTCGGTGAGGGCGACGACGTCCAGGCCCGCGGCGGCTGCGTTGCGCACCAGCTCGGCGGGGGTGTCCGTGCCGTCCGACGCGGTGGAGTGGGTGTGCAGATCGATGCGCACGACTCGTACTCCAGTGCTCGCGGCCGGACGGGGGACACCCCAGGATAACCGGCGCGCGAGCTTGGTCCGGACGGTGCGAAGGGCGGTGCGGAGGCCCCCTCAGGGGCCCGTCAGCAGGCGGGGGGTGAGGGCGCCGCAGGGCACCAGGTCCACCTCTCCCCCGGCGTCGCGCAGGTCGGTGAGCACCAGCTCGTCGTACATCAGCAGTCCGGACTGCTCGGGCCACACGATGGCCCACAGCCACAGTCCGCGTGCCTCGCCCGCGAAGACGGCGCGGTCGGCGGGGGCGTGCCTGACGTGCCAGAGGGGGGTCGGGCGTCCCGCGGCGAGCACCTTGGAGTCCGGGGGGCCGTCCACGCTCAGGAGGGGTCCGGGGTCCGGTCCGTCGATGCCCGCGTACCGTGCGCCGAGCCCGACGCCCAGCTCCTCGGCGACGAGGAGCAGCTCGCCCATGCCGCCGAGCGGTCCGGGCCCGGAGCAGGCGACGGCGGTGGCGCGTCCGCCGGTGCGGTCGTCGCCGGCACTGGCGACCCCGGTGAACAGCCAGCCGACGGGGAGCGGCCAGGGCATCCACACGGGGACCTGCGCCCGGTGCACCGCGACGCCGAGCGCCTCGACGCTCGGCGGGACGACCGGCTGGAGCGGGTGCACGCCGCCGTGTTCATCGCACTGCCAGGTGTCGGCGAACAGCCCGGGCGCCCTGACCCGGCCTCCGCACTTCGGGCAACTTGGTTCGCCCCTCATACCGTCCCACGGTCCTCTCCGGCCATCGCCGCGTCAAGGACGATCACCCCTGCGCGCCGCGCACCCAGACCCCTCTACCCCGCGCGTCGTCCGGCCACCGGGCCGCCACCACGGAATTTAGATGTAACTTGCATTCATTAGCTTCTCTAACTTATTCTGTGCATAACGCATCGATTCAGTGGAGCCAGTGGAGAGGGAGAGGCCCATGCCGTCAGAGGCAGTAACGGGAGAGGATCCGTTCAACCAGGAGCCGGTCAGCATCCTGCGCCAGCCGAAGGCCGTCTGGGCCACGGCGGGCGCATCCGTCGTCGCCTTCATGGGCATCGGCCTGGTGGACCCGATCCTGCCGTCCATCGCCAAGGGCCTGGAGGCGACACCGAGCCAGGTGTCCCTGCTCTTCACCTCGTACTTCCTGATCACCGCCGTCGCGATGCTCGTGACCGGCTTCGTCTCCAGCCGCATCGGCGGCCGCAAGACACTGCTGGCCGGGTTGGCGCTCGTGGTGGTCTTCGCGGCGCTCTCCGGCACCTCCTCGTCCGTCGGCGAGCTGGTCGGCTTCCGGGCCGGCTGGGGCCTGGGCAACGCGCTGTTCGTCTCGACCGCGCTCGCGGTGATCGTCGGCGCGGCGGCCGGCGGCAGCTCGGCGGCGATCCTGCTGTACGAGTCGGCACTCGGCCTCGGCATGGCGTGCGGGCCGCTCCTGGGCGCCCTGCTCGGTGACGCCAGCTGGCGCTACCCGTTCTTCGGGACGGCCGCGCTGATGGCGATCGGCTTCGTCTGCATCACGGCGTTCCTGAAGGAGCAGCCCAAGCCGGCCCGTAAGACCTCACTGCTCGACCCGGTCAAGGCGCTCGGCCACGGCGGGCTCGCCTCCGTCGCGGCGTCCGCGTTCTTCTACAACTACGCGTTCTTCACGATCCTGGCGTTCACCCCGTTCGTGCTGAACATGACCCCGTACAAGTCCGGTGCCGTCTTCTTCGCCTGGGGCCTGCTGCTCGCGGTCTTCTCGGTGCTCGTCGCACCCCGGCTCCAGCAGCGGTTCGGCTCGCTCAAGGTGCTCGGCGCCTCGCTGGTGCTGCTCGCCGCCGACCTGGTGGTCCTCGGTTACGGGAGCCACACCACGGCCATCGTCTGCACCATCGTGTCCGGCGCGCTGATCGGCATGAACAACACCGTGTACACGGAGCTGGCGCTCGGTGTCTCGGACGCGCCGCGCCCGGTCGCCAGCGCGGGCTACAACTTCGTCCGCTGGTTCGCCGCCGCCGCGGCGCCCTACCTGGCCCCGAAGATCGAGGAGTGGAGCAACATCCACATCCCGTTCGTGGTCGCCGCCGTCGCCTCGGTGCTCGGTGCGATCGTGGTCTGGATACGGCGCTCCGCGCTGACCCACGAGGCGGAGGAGCTGGAGCCGAAGCACGCCACGGAGGACGGCGTGACGGTCTTCGCCAACTGAGGCCGGCAGTCCGGAGCCACGCCGGCCCGGAGTCGCGTCAGCCGAGAGTCACATCAGTCCAGTGTCACGGAGCGTCGCAGGGGATCGCGCAGGTCGGTCCCCTGCGACAGCCATTTCTCCTGGAGTTCCTGCGCACCCCGGACCCGCTTCCAGGCGGCCTCGTTCTGCGTCATCGGCAGCAGCGGCAGAAACCTCACGGGCTCCAAGGGCTCGTCCAGCTCCAGATCCTCCACCAGCCCCCCGCTCTCCGCGACGAGCACCGAGGTGAACGGCGCGCCCGGCCACAGCGGTTCGCCGACGTCCAGCGAGGCGCCGGGCGCCACGACCAGGCCCTCCACCTGGGGCGAGGCCGCGAGCACCGCGAGCTTGCGCAGCACCTGGTCGGTGTCGGCCAGGCCGCCCCGTACCGACAGGACCAGCTCGGCGCGCGGGCCCTTCAGCGGGTCGGCCACGACGGCCGTCGGGTCGGACATCGGCTGGGCGGACATGCCGAGCGTGGCGTACCGCACGACGTCGCCGTCGATGAAACGGAGCACCTCGATCCGGTCCGTCCCGAGAAACGTCACTGCCGCACGTGCGTCCGGTTCACCCAGGGCCGTCCGCAGACGCGCCTCGACCAGAGCAAGAATTTCTGCCATGCCGCGAGCATAGGTCGCGTATGGAACGGGCAAAGTAAGGGATTGGCCCTGTAGTGGCTGCTAGCCTGGGGTGTCGGCCCGGGACAGCACGCTGAAGCGTTGCTCTCAAGTCCCGGCGCAACGTCATCCCCCACGGGGGACCGGCAGGAGGAGGTGGGGCTGCGGTGGATCCGAGTCGATCGTGCAGTACCAACCGCTCTTCCGCCGGACGCCCCTCCGTGTGATCTGACACCCGGTCGGGGCCCTGGCATGTCGCACGACGGAAGAGCACAGCTTTTTACCTGTCTGTAGCGAACGCCGTCGTCCTGTCGCCGCGGTGCCGCCCGCTTTGCGGATGTGAGTCCACGTCCCCATTCCGGGCTGTTCCAGGCCCCCCGACGACGGCCCTCCGCGAAGGAGCCAGCCATGTCGATGATCCGTGACCTGCGCGCTGTCGTGCGCCCCTCCCTGCGCAAGAGCACCCCCCTGCACAACAGTTACGACAACACCCGCGACCCGTCCGCCTCCAGCGCGGTGGTCGACTGCGCGGTCTACCGGGACGGCCGCCGGCTCGCCGAGGCGGACGGCACCTGCCGCACCGCCCGCGAGGCGATGCTCCGGGTCCGGGAGAAGGGCGGCTTCGCCTGGATCGGGCTGCACGAGCCGACCGAGGAGGAATTCGCGGGCATCGCCCGGGAGTTCGGGCTGCACCCGCTCGCCGTGGAGGACGCGGTCCACGCCCACCAGCGCCCGAAGCTGGAGCGTTACGACGACACGCTGTTCACCGTCTTCAAGACCATCCACTACGTCGAGCACGCCGAACTGACCGCGACCAGCGAGGTCGTGGAGACCGGCGAGGTCATGTGCTTCACCGGCCGGGACTTCGTCATCACCGTGCGGCACGGCGGACACGGCTCGCTGCGCGCCCTGCGCCACCGCCTGGAGGACGACCCCGAACTGCTGGCCAAGGGCCCCTCCGCCGTCCTGCACTCCATCGCCGACCATGTGGTCGACGGCTACATCGCGGTGGCGGGCGCGGTGCAGGACGACATCGACGAGGTGGAGATCGAGGTCTTCTCCACGCCGGACAAGGGAAGCCCGCGCGGCTCGGACGCCGGGCGGATCTACCAGCTCAAGCGCGAGGTGCTGGAGTTCAAGCGGGCCGTCTCCCCGCTGCTGCGCCCCATGCAGCTGCTGAGCGAACGGCCCATGCGGCTGATCGACCCCGACATCCAGAAGTACTTCCGGGACGTCGCCGACCACCTGGTGCGGGTACAGGAAGAGGTCATCGGCTTCGACGAGCTGCTGAACTCCATCCTCCAGGCCAACCTGGCGCAGGCGACCGTCGCGCAGAACGAGGACATGCGCAAGATCACGTCCTGGGCGGCCATCATCGCCGTGCCGACGATGATCTGCGGGGTCTACGGCATGAACTTCAAGCACATGCCGGAGGTGGGCTGGACGTACGGCTATCCGACGGTGATGGGCTTCATCGGGGTGGTCTGCTTCTCCATCCACCGCATGCTCAAGCGCAACGGCTGGCTCTGAGCGTCCCCATTAAGCTCTGCTCCATGACTGCTGCTGACACGCTGCTCGGGCCCGCCCTCGTCGAGGAGGCCACGAAGAAGTCGGGCCTCGTCTGGGTGCGCGCCACCGGCGCGGCGCGGGCCCTGTGGCACGTATGGCACGAGGGCGCCGCCCACCTCGTCGGCGACGGCCCCGGCGAGCAGCCGCTCCCGGCCGGGCTCACCGAGGGCGCCACCGCCGAGGTCACCGTCCGCAGCAAGGACAAGGGCGGCCGCCTCGTCGCCTGGTCCGCCTCGGTCACCGTGCTCGCCCCGCACTCCGAGGAGTGGGAGGCCGCCGTCGCCGAGCTGAAGGGCAAGCGGCTGAACGCGCCGGACGCGGAGCGGATGACGGACCGCTGGGCGCGCGAGTGCCGGGTCGTCCGGCTCACGCCCCTGGACGCCCGCACCGAACTGCCCGAGACCTCCGGGGCGGCCGCGCCGCTGCCGACGACGGCGACGACCCGGCTGCCGGTCCCGGCGGGCCTGCCGCGCCTGCTGAAGCGCTCACTGCGCAAGTAGCGCGCCGAGCCCCCCGTCTCAGGCGCCCTACGACGACGTCTTCGGGAGCTGCTTGCCGTAATCGACGGTCTCGTCCTTCGAGGGGGCCTTCAGCGTGAAGTCCTCGCCCCAGTCGGCGAGCGTGATCACGCCTCCGCCGCCGCCCCGGGCGAAGCGCAGCGGATACGGCTTGCCCTCCAGCGCCACGTCGAGCGCGCCGCCCGCGCCCTCGCCGCCCATGATCCGCACGGTGCGCACCCCGGCGACCTTGTCGCGGTCGCCCTTGGTGAGCTTGCCGTGCAGCGTGAGCATCCCGTCCAGCAGCACCTTCTTGTCGGTGAAGCCGCTCAGCTGCTTGTACGTGGGGTCGCCCTCGGGGACCTTGACGTACTTGTCCTCCAGCTTGTCGGCCGCCGCCGTGCCGTCCTTGCCGGTGTCCGCCTTGCCCTGGTCGTCGTGGCTCCAGAAGCCGGCGTCGGCCTTGAGATAGAGCTCGTCACCGATCCGCAGCAGCGTGAAGGTGCTGTTCTTCGAGGTGACGGAGCCGGCGCCGCCCTTGTCCTTGAGCCGCATGTCGATCTTGTACGTGCCGCCCTTGCTGACCAGCGTCCCGGCGAGCCGCACCGCGTCGGCGGAGTCCGTCGCGGTCTGCGCCTTCTTCTCGATCTCCGGCGCGGAGAGCTTGCCGACACCGTTGGTCCCCTCGTCCGGGTCCTCGCCCCCGCACGCGGTCAGCGCCGCGGTCAGCCCCGCGCAGAGCACGACGGCGAGAGATGCGGTCCGGCGGCGGGTCCGTACGGCCGGGGCGGAAGAGGTCACAGGCGCACTGCCTCTCGTATCCATGGTGGGGGGTGGCAGACGGCAGCGTACCCGGGTGGCCTACGCCATCGGACCCGGAGCCGTACGGACGGCCAGCCGGGGCGGTCCGCGTGCGCACGGGCTAGCCTGATCACGTCATCAGAGCGCGACAACTGTCGGAAGCGGGCGGCCGGGGGCCGTCCGGAGGCGAGCGAGGAGGTGCGGGGATGACGCCGGTGACGCCCCGGGTCTTCGTCTCGCACCTGTCCGGTGTGCCGGTCTTCGACCCCAACGGCGACCAGGTGGGACGTGTCCGCGACCTGGTGGCGATGCTCCGCGTCGGCGGCCGTCCGCCCCGGCTGCTCGGCATGGTGGTCGAGGTGGTGAGCCGGCGGCGGATCTTCCTGCCGATGACCCGGGTGACGGGCGTGGAGTCCGGGCAGGTGATCACCACGGGCGTGGTCAACATGCGGCGCTTCGAGCAGCGGCCCACCGAACGCCTGGTGCTCGGCGAGTTCCTCGACCGCCGGGTGCGCCTGGTGGAGACGGACGAGGAGGTCACCATCCTGGACGTGGCCATCCAGCAGCTGCCCGCCCGCCGGGACTGGGAGATCGACAAGTACTTCGTCCGCAAGGGCCGGGGCGGGGCGCTGCGCCGCAAGGGCGAGACGCTGACCGTCGAGTGGTCGGCGGTGAAGGGTTTCTCGCTGGAGGAGCACGGGCAGGGCGCCGAGTCCCTGGTCGCCACCTTCGAGAAGCTGCGCCCCGCCGACGTCGCCAACGCGCTGCACCACCTGACCCCGAAGCGCCGGGCCGAGGTCGCGGCCGCGCTGGACGACGACCGGCTCGCCGACGTCCTGGAGGAGCTGCCCGAGGACGACCAGGTGGAGATCATCGGCAAGCTCCAGGAGGAGCGCGCGGCGGACGTCCTGGAGGCGATGGACCCGGACGACGCGGCCGACCTGCTCTCCGAGCTGCCCGAGGAGGACAAGGAGCGGCTGCTGACGCTGATGCGCCCGGGCGACGCGGCGGACGTGCGGCGGCTGCTGTCGTACGAGGAGCGCACCGCGGGCGGCCTCATGACGACGGAGCCGGTCATCCTGCGCCCGGACGCCACGGTCGCCGACGCGCTCGCCCGGGTGCGCCAGGCGGACCTGTCACCGGCGCTGGCCGCGCAGGTGTACGTGTGCCGGTCGCCGGACGAGACGCCGACGGGCAAGTACCTGGGCACGGTGCACTTCCAGCGGCTGCTGCGGGACCCGCCGTTCACCCTGGTCAGCTCGCTGGTGGACAGCGATCTGGTGCCGCTGACGCCGGACACCCCGCTGCCGGTGGTGACCAGCTATCTGGCGGCGTACAACCTGGTGTCGGTGCCGGTGGTGGACGAGAGCGGCTCGCTGCTGGGCGCGGTGACCGTGGACGACGTGCTGGACCACCTGCTGCCGGAGGACTGGCGGGAGACGGACTTCCTCGGCCGTGAGGGGGTGCTCCGTGACCGGTGACGACCGCGCCCGCGCGTCGAACGGTTCGACGGCGCTGACCCGTACGCCGAGGAACCGGCTCGACCAGCCGAAGGCGCCGCGCCGGCGGCTGCTCCCGGAGTACGACCCCGAGGCGTTCGGCCGGTTCTCGGAGCGCATCGCGCGCTTCCTGGGCACCGGCCGGTTCATCGTCTGGATGACGCTGATCATCATCGTGTGGGTGGCGTGGAACATCTTCGCGCCCGAGCACCTGAGGTTCGACCAGTACCCGTTCATCTTCCTGACCCTGATGCTGTCGCTCCAGGCGTCGTACGCGGCTCCGCTGATCCTGCTCGCGCAGAACAGGCAGGACGACCGGGACCGGGTCACGCACGAGCAGGACCGCAAGCAGAACGAGCGCTCCATCGCCGACACCGAGTACCTGACCAGGGAGATCGCGGCCCTGCGGATGGGCCTGGGCGAGGTCGCCACCCGGGACTGGATCCGGTCCGAGCTGGAGGACCTGGTGAAGGACCTGGACGACCGCCGGGCCCTGCTGTCGGCCGAGAGTGACGAAGACCGCTGACGGGGCTACCCACGCGTACAGTACGGCGCCGTACCATCGTTCCTATGGCTACGGAAGACGCGGTGCTTGAGGCACTGGCGACAGTGAACGACCCCGAGATCCACCGTCCGATCACCGAGCTGGGCATGGTGAAATCGGTCGACATTGATCCTGACGGTGTGGTCGCTGTCACGGTGTACCTCACCGTCTCCGGCTGTCCGATGCGCGAGACGATCACCCGGAACGTGACCGACGCGGTGGCCCGTGTCGAGGGCGTCTCGCGGGTCGACGTCACCCTCGACGTGATGAGCGACGAGCAGCGCAAGGACCTCGCGACCTCGCTGCGCGGCGGCACGGCGGAACGCGAGGTGCCGTTCGCGAAGCCCGGCTCGCTGACCCGGGTGTACGCGGTCGCCTCCGGCAAGGGCGGCGTCGGCAAGTCCTCGGTGACGGTGAACCTGGCCGCGGCGATGGCGGCGGACGGGCTCAAGGTCGGTGTCGTGGACGCGGACATCTACGGTCACAGCGTGCCCCGGATGCTCGGCGTGGACGGCCGTCCGACCCAGGTCGAGAACATGATCATGCCGCCGTCCTCGCACGGCGTGAAGGTCATCTCCATCGGCATGTTCACCCCGGGCAACGCCCCGGTGGTCTGGCGCGGCCCGATGCTGCACCGCGCGCTCCAGCAGTTCCTGGCCGACGTCTTCTGGGGCGACCTGGACGTCCTGCTGCTCGACCTGCCGCCGGGCACCGGTGACATCGCGATCTCCGTCGCGCAGCTCGTGCCGAACGCGGAGATCCTGGTCGTCACGACCCCGCAGCAGGCCGCCGCCGAGGTGGCCGAGCGAGCCGGTTCGATCGCCGTGCAGACCCACCAGAAGATCGTCGGGGTCGTCGAGAACATGTCCGGCATGCCGTGCCCGCACTGCGACGAGATGGTCGACGTCTTCGGCTCGGGCGGCGGTGCCAAGGTCGCCGAGGGGCTGACGAAGACGGTCGGCGCCGAGGTGCCGGTGCTGGGCGCGATCCCGATCGACGTGCGGCTGCGCGAGGGCGGCGACGAGGGCAAGCCCGTCGTCCTGTCCGACCCCGACTCCCCCGCCGGCAAGGCGCTGCGCACCATCGCGGGCAAGCTGAGCGGCCGTCAGCGCGGCCTGTCCGGCATGTCGCTGGGCATCACCCCGCGCAACAAGTTCTGACCCGCGCACGGGCACGGGGAAGGCCGGGACCCGAGGGTCCCGGCCTTCCCCGTTGTCGCATGCGTTACGCGTACGCCTGGATGTCCTTGACCACCGAGAAGCCCAGCCCGTACGCGCTCATCCCGCGCCCGTAGGCGCCGATGTGCACCCCGCCGGGCGCGGAGCCGGCCAGCACCCAGCCGAACTCGGACTCGCGGTAGTGGAAGGGGACCGGGACGCCGTCGACCGGCAGGGACAGCGCCGACCAGGCGGGGCCCTCCAGATCGTCGGCGAGCTCGAACGCGGTCTCCGTCTGCTGGTCCAGCCAGTCGTCGCGCAGGGTGTGGTCGAGCTGCGGCGGCCAGGTGCAGGACAGCAGCCCGGAACCGGCCAGCCAGGCCGCCGAGGACACCGTCGTCGCCTCCAGGACCCCGGTGCCGTCACCACTGCGCCGTACGGGGCTGCTGGCGACGGTCACCACGACCGCGAACCGCTGCTTGTCGGCGCCCGAGTCGGCCCGGACCAGCGGCTCGTCGCCGTGCCCGATGGAGCCGTGCTGCACCTCGCCGTCGGCGGCGGTGCCCAGCGGCAGCAGCCGGCGCGGACCGGTGAACGCCTCGTCCAGCGCGTACCAGGGGAACGGGGCCTTCAGATAGCCGTCGACCACCATGAGCCGGGCCGCCGGGACCGCCTCCACCGTGTCCGGCGCGTCCTGTGCGCCCACCCGACTCGTCGTCTCCATCAGCCCGGCCGCCTCCTCGATCCGTGGGTCCGGAGCGGCCCG
Organism: Streptomyces sp. NPDC097595; assembly: GCF_044761525.1. Taxonomy (NCBI): domain Bacteria; kingdom Bacillati; phylum Actinomycetota; class Actinomycetes; order Kitasatosporales; family Streptomycetaceae; genus Streptomyces; species Streptomyces sp. NPDC097595. Next base: position 129,810 of record NZ_JBIWCN010000018.1, read on the forward strand.
CCCCCCGCGGGCGTCTCACAACCGGACAGATGGAGAATAGCCATACCGTCGGGGCGACCCGGGATTGGCAGCCCTCAGGTGGCGTCCGCGTCGAACGGCGGCGGGGTGTCCTTCGGCGGCTGCTCGCCCTTCTTGAGCAGGTCCGGAGCGCCCTTCGAGCCGTTCGCGGCCGTGACCGAGGCACCGCCCGACACGCCGGTCTTCGCCTCGACGGACGCGGTGGAGCGCCCGTTCACCGCGTCGGTGACGTCGGTGATCTCCTTGCGCAGGTCGAAACTCTCGCGGATCTCCTTGAGCCCCAGGTCGTCGTTGCCGTCCATGAGCTGCTTGCGGACGAACGTCTTGGGGTTGAGGTCCTCGAACTCGAAGTCCTTGAACTCCGGGCCCAGCTCCGTGCGGATGTCCTCCTTGGCGCTCTCCGAGAACTCACGGATCTTGCGGATGACGCGGGAGGCGTCCTGGATGACCTTGGGCAGCTTCTCCGGACCGAAGACGAGCACGCCGAGGATCGCGAGCGTCAGCAGCTCCAGTGCGCCTATGTCGTTGAACACCTTGCGGCTCCTCGTCTTCTCCGCGACCAGCTCGGATGAGGTCCGGACATCGAACACGGTACCCGGCCAATCTGTCCGGACGGTAGCTTCCCGTGGCGGTCACGTGCCGGTTGCCGAGCCCAGCGTCAAAGTTATGGACAGGTCTTTACCACCGCGGGTCACGGTCAGCTTGAGATCGTCCCCGGGCCGGTGCGAGCGGATCTTGACGATGAGCTCCTCGCCGCTGTGCACCCGCGCCCCGTCCACCTCGGTGATGACGTCGTCCGCCTCGATGCCCGCCTTGTCGGCCGGACCGCCCGCCGTGACCGGCGAGGACCCCTGCGTGCTCCCGCCGACCTTGGCGCCGTCGCCGGTGTACTTCATGTCGAGCGTGACGCCGATCACCGGGTGGGTCGCCTTGCCGGTGTTGATCAGCTGCTCGGCGACGAGCTTGCCCTGGTTGATCGGGATGGCGAAGCCGAGGCCGATGGACCCGGCCTGCCCGCCCTCACCGGCCGAGCCGCTGTCGGCGGCGCGGATGGCGCTGTTGATGCCGATGACATGGGCGTCGGTGTCCACCAGCGGGCCGCCGGAGTTGCCCGGGTTGATCGGGGCGTCGGTCTGGAGCGCGTTGACATAGCTGACGTCGCTGCCGTCGCCCTTCTCGCCGCCCGCGGTGATCGGGCGGTCCTTGGCGCTGATGATGCCTGAGGTGACGGTGTTGGACAGGTCGAACGGCGCGCCGATGGCCACGACCGGGTCGCCGACCTGGACGTTGTCGGAGTTGCCCAGCGGCAGCGGCTTGAGCCCGGAGACGCCGCTGACCTTCACGACTGCCAGGTCGTAACCGCTGTCCTTGCCGACGACCTCGGCGGTCGCGGTCTCGCCCCCGCTGAACGTGACGGTGATCTCGCCGGACGAACCGGCCGGGGCGACCACGTGGTTGTTGGTGAGGATGTGGCCCCGGTCGTCGAGGACGAAGCCGGTGCCGGTGCCGGACTCGGTGGCGCCGGTGACGTGCAGGGTGACCACGCTGGGCAGGGCGCTGGCCGCGATACCGGCCACGCTGTCCGGGGCACGGCCGCCGCCGTCCCGCTCGTCCTGCGGCAGTTCGACGCTGGTGAGACCGCCGTTGCGTTCTATGTACGCGCCTATGCCGCCGCCGATGCCGCCCGCGACCAGGGCGAGGAGCAGCGCGCCGATCAGCATCGAGCCGCGCCGGTTCTTCCGCCGGCCGTCCGGGAGCGGGGGGCCGGGCTGCGTGACGAGCGGCTGCCGGGGCGCGCCCCAGGGGTCGTAGCTCTGCCACTGCGGGGCGGGCGGGTGCGCGTCCTGCGGAGCCGGCGGGGGTGCGATCCCCGCGCCGTTCGTCCCCGCGTACGGCGGGGGCACGGGGGTGCCGTGCGCGGGCGTCGGCCGCTGTACGGGAGGGGCGGGCGACCAGGGACCGGGGCCGCCGTAGGGCGGGGTGCTGTACGGGTCGGGCTCGTGCAGCGGCTGGGGCGCGGGGGCGTCGTGGGCACCGGGCGCCACGGCCGCGTCGTGGGCGTCGGGGGCACCTGGTGTCCCGGCGGACCCGTGGGCCTCGGGTGCCCCGGGCGTTGCCGGGGGCACGCTCGCCGTGGGCGCCTCAGCCGACACGGGCGCCTGGGCCGACCCAGCCGGCTGGGCGGGAGCGGGTTCCGGGGCCTCGTCGGCCGTGGCCGGCCCCGCCGAGGGCCGGCTCCACCACTTCGCCTTGGGCTCGGTCGGCTTCCCGTCGTCCATGTTCTCCCCGCAACTGCCGCAACCGGCCCTCCGCACGCCCCCGCAGGGGCGTCCCTCCCGAAAATCCTGCCGGAATTCAACCAGGTTTGGGCCGGGGCCGCGCGTCCCGTACGGGGTACGGGATCAGCGACGGGGCGCGAGGGGCAGTCCGTGGTCGGCGGAAGCCGGTTTCGCGGCGGCGGAGGTGGGCGGCAGTGCGGGCTCCTGGGCCGGGGCGGGCGGGATCGCATCGAGCCCGCCGCCCAGGGTGCGGCCCGGCAGCGAACCGGCCCCGGCGGGACGTATCGCGGACATGCCGGAGCGCGGGCCCAGCCCGTACGGATTGCCGGAGAGGCGGCCGGTGCCCAGCAGCGACGGGGCGGCGAACCCGGCCGACACGGTGTTCACCGCGAGGGAGACCGAGCGGTCCGCCTGGCCGGACAGGGCGCGCGCGCCCTGGCCCTGCCCGTTCCGCCGGGCGGCCAGGAGGGAGCCGCCGGTCCGGGCGTCGGCGCCCGCCGGGGTCACGCTGTTGCCCGAACCGGAGGCCCGGGTCGGGGTCTCGCCGGTGGTCGTCGGGAGGGCGCCGCCGAGCGCGATGGCGGCCAGTGAGACGGCACTGGCGGCCGCGAAGGCGAACCTGCGGCCGCGCCACGGCGAGCGGTCGCCCTCGCGCCCCACCTCGTGGATGCGGAAGCCCGCACCGGCCGAGGGCAGGGCCGTGGCCCCGCCGTGGGCGGCGGGGAGGTAGCCGAAGCCGTCCAGGGGGCCGGGGCCGGTGGTGAGGTCCGCCCGGCCGCCCGGTGGGCGCGTCCCCGGGAAGAGTCCGTCACCGAACCGCCCGGACGCGCCCTCGGATCTTCCCTGCCGGTCGTCGTCACCCCCGGGCGGTCCGCCCGGAAGCCCTTGGAGGCGGGCCAGGAAGCCTTCGGAGGGCGAGGGCGGGGCGGCCTGCGCGAACACGTTCTTCAGGCGGCGCTGGGCGGCCGCCTCGGCCGCACACCTGGCACAGGTCGCGAGATGGGCGAGCACCCGGTCACGGGCGTCATGTTTCAGCTCGCCGTCGACGAGCGCGGCGAGGCGGTCCCCCAGGTGTTGTTCCGCAGGGGTCGGATCCGTTTGGCTCACGCCGTGCCGCCCTCCCCGGTCAGGAGGGCACCGGCGCCCGCGAGGGAGCGCTGCTCGGCGCGCGCCTCGGGCGAGCGGTGCCGCAGCGCCTTGCGCAGGTGGGAGCGCCCGCGGTGGATACGGCTGCGCACGGTGCCCAGCTTCACGCCGAGCGTCGCCGCGATCTCCTCGTACGAAAGGCCCTCGATGTCGCAGAGGACGACGGCGGCCCGGAATTCGGGCGCGAGGGTGTCCAGCGCCTGCTGGACGTCCGCGTCGAAGTGGGTGTCGTTGAAGACCTGCTGGGGCGAGGGCTCACGGCTGGGCAGCCGCTCGGCCGCGTCGTCCCCGAGGGAGTCGAAGCGGATGCGCTGCTTGCGGCGGACCATGTCCAGGAAGAGATTGGTCGTGATGCGGTGCAGCCAGCCCTCGAAGGTGCCGGGCGTGTAGGTCGACAGCGAACGGAAGACGCGGACGAAGACCTCCTGCGTGAGGTCCTCCGCGTCGTGCTGGTTTCCCGTCAGCCGGTAGGCGAGGCGGTAGACGCGGCCGCTGTGCGTGCTGACGATCTCTTCCCATGTGGGCGGGGTCCACGCCTGGGATTCCGCATCGGAGGCGAAGGTCGCGGTCGGTGCGGAGTCTTTGGAAGAACGGTCAGCAATGTCGGTCACGGATTTCGGCTCACCCGCCGACCTGAGAAAGCGCCGCAGCACTCCTCCCCGATCCACAGGCGCAGCCGCACCTCCCCTATCGGCTCTGGTGGTGTCCAGTGGAGCCCCTACCATAACCACCTCGCCCGTTAGCTCCGGATAAGCCTTTTTCCAGCTGGGGCCGGGGAAATCCCCGGAAGCTCTCCCGTGCCACGGACCCGACCGGCGGGCCTCGTCACCGGGCTTCTCCCCACCTTTGGACAACGCCCGGTCCCATCTGCGGGTTCCCGGGTCCAGCGGATACAGTCACCGTTGCGCCAACTAAGGGGACAGGAGAGGGTCATTACCGCCAACCGGCAGACGAGCTGGGCGTTCGCCGACGCCTTTGTCGCCGAGGACGAAGCACTGCGCTGGGCCCGGGACCGGGCCCGCGAGGCAGGGCTCCGCTCGGTCTCGCCAGGCACCGGGGCCGCCCTGCGCCTGCTCGCTGCCACCACGGACGCCAAGGCCGTGGCGGAAATCGGCACCGGCACCGGCGTGTCCGGCATCTATCTGCTGCACGGGATGCGGCCGGACGGGGTGCTGACCACGGTCGACCCGGAGCCCGAGCGCCAGCAGTTCGCCCGGGAGGCGTTCCGGGCGGCGGGCTTCGCGGCCAACCGGTCCCGCTTCATCCCCGGGCGCGCCCTCGATGTGCTCCCCCGGCTCGCGGACGGCGGCTACGACCTCGTGTTCTGCGACGGCGACCGGATGGAGAGCCTGGACTGTCTCGCTGAATCGTTGCGCCTGCTGCGACCTGGGGGTCTCGTCTGCTTCGAGGGCGTCTTCGCGGACGGCCGCACGGTCGACTCGGCCGCCCAGCCCGCGGAGGTGCTGCGCCTACGGGAGCTGCTGCGCGCGGTCCGCGAGAGCCAGGAGCTGATGGCGACGCTGCTGCCGGTGGGCGACGGTCTGCTCTGCGCGGTCCGGCGCGGCTGAGCCGTACCCGCGGCTGCCCCTGCGTACGCGTACCGGCTCCGGACGCACCGCTGCCCCGGCACGGGAACCATGCCGGGGCAGCGGTGAAGTTATGAGCGTCTGCTCAGCCGACGACCTGCTTGAGGGCGTCGCCGAGGGCATCGGCCTCGTCCGGCGTCAGCTCCACGACAAGCCGACCGCCGCCTTCGAGCGGAACTCGCATGACGATGCCCCGCCCCTCCTTTGTCACCTCGAGCGGGCCGTCGCCCGTCCGCGGCTTCATGGCCGCCATGCTCGTTCCCCTTCCTGAAACCAGCTCATCGCAACCGGCGGCCCCATGACAGGCGCTGCCTCACCGGCATCGAACACAATGCTTCCACGCCATTATCCCGCATCACCGACCCCGATGACCAACATCGCTCTGCATCTCTTGGGCAACGCGCTCACTCAAAACCACCCAATTCGGGGACCTCACTGGGATACTCCGGCCCCTTGAGCCCCTCCACGGCGCATAAATGTTTGATGCAGGTCACATGTCCACCCCCGGCGAAGTCGGCCATGCTTGCCTGGACACGCAGGTCAACGACACGCAAAGGGGACCTTCCCATGGCCGATCACGACGACGTGGTGCGGTACGACATCAGCGACGGACTCGCGACCATCACGATCAACCGCCCCGGCGCGATGAACGCCATGAACACCGCCGCCAAGGTGGCCCTCCGCGACGCGCTGCGTTCCGCCGCCGCCGACACCGGCGTACGGGCGGTGCTGCTGACCGCGGCCGGGGACCGCGCCTTCTGTGTCGGCCAGGACCTCAAGGAGCACCTGTCCAAGCTGGCCGAGACCGAGGCGGCGGGCGAGGGCAACGCGCTCAGCACCGTGCAGGAGCACTACAACCCCATCGTGCGGGCGCTGACCGAGATGCCGAAGCCGGTCGTGGCCGGGATCAACGGCGCCGCCGCCGGCGCGGGCTTCGGCTTCGCGCTCGCCTGCGATTACCGGGTCGCCGCCGACACCGCCTCCTTCAACACCTCGTTCGCCGGGGTCGCCCTCACCGCCGACTCGGGCGTCTCCTGGACGCTGCCCCGGCTGATCGGCCAGAGCCGCGCCGCCGACCTGCTGCTCTTCCCGCGCTCCATCTCCGCGCGGGACGCCCATGAGCTGGGCATCGTCAACAAGCTGGTGCCCGCCGCCGAGCTGGCCGCCGAGGCGGCCGCCGTGGCCCGCGCCCTGGCCGACGGGCCGACCGTCGCCTACGCGGCGCTCAAGGAGTCGCTCGCCTTCGGCGCCGGTCACAGCCTGGCCGAGGCCCTGGAGAAGGAGGACGAACTCCAGACCAGGGCGGGCGTGTCCGAGGACCACGGGATCGCGGTGCGGGCGTTCCTCGCGAAGGAGAGGCCGAAGTACCTCGGGCGGTAGGGCGCGGGGGCCGGGGGCTACGCAGGGGTGGGGCGGGAGACGCAGTCGGCGAGGTGGTCGTCCACCAGGCCGCACGCCTGCATCAGGGCGTAGGCGGTGGTCGGTCCGATGAACCGCAGCCCCCGCTTCTTCAGCTCCTTGGCCAGGGCCGTGGACTCGGGGGTGACCGCCGGTACGTCCCCGAGGGTCTTCGGGGCCGGGCGGCTCAGCGGGTCGGGGGCGTACGACCAGATCAGCTCGTCCAGCTCACCGGCGTCCCAGCCGGCCAGCACCCGGGCGTTGGCCATGGTCGCGTCGACCTTCGCGCGGTTGCGGATGATGCCCTCGTCGGCCAGCAGCCGCTCCCGGTCCGCGTCCGTGAACTCCGCGACCGCGGGGATGCGGAAGCCGGCGAACGCGCTGCGGAAGCCCTCGCGGCGGCGCAGGATCGTCAGCCAGGACAGACCCGACTGGAACGCCTCCAGGCACAGCCGCTCGAACAGTGCGTCGTCGCCGTGGACCGGGCGGCCCCACTCCGTGTCGTGGTACCAGAGGTAGTCCTCGGTGGACAGGCCCCAGGGGCAGCGCAGTCCGCCGTCCGCCGCCGCCACGGCTCCGCCGGTCATCGGCCGGGCTCCTCGTCGTCCCGGGCCGGCCGCTCGTCCGCCGGGGCGGCGGTCTCCGGCGGCTGCCAGGGGTGGGCCGGCTCCTCCTTGAGCAGGTCGGGGCCGCCCGTCCTGGTCGCCTGCGCACCGGCGAGGGCCGACTCCAGCTCCGCGATCCGGGCGTCCCGCTCGGCGAGCTCGGCACCGAGCCGGCCGAGCGCGTCGTCCACGTCCGCCATGCGGTAGCCCCGGAGGCCGACGGGGAGCCGCAGCGCCTCGACGTCCGCACGGCCGACCGGGCGCGAGGCGGGCAGCGGGTCGGTCAGCTGCTCGGGCGCCACGTCCTGAAGGACGGCGCTCCTGCCTCCACCGACCACCGCGAGGGTGACCGCGGCAACCACCACCACCATCGCCAGCAGCAAGAACCAGAACACGCGTATCTCCCCGGGAGCGGAATTCGTCCGGGTCCGATCGTGCCATGCGGTACTGACAGTTAGTGTCGGCTGTTGACCTGCGAGGGTTGATCCGCAGGTGGATTCACAGGAAGGGACACGGATGGCAAGCGGTGTGCTCCGGCTGGGGCGGCGTGAATTCGGGGCGCACGAGCAGGTGATCATGGCGATCGTGAACCGCACCCCGGACTCCTTCTACGACCGGGGCGCCACCTTCCGGGACGAGCCGGCGCTCGCCCGGGTCGAGCGGGCCGTGGCCGACGGTGCGGCGATCATCGACATCGGCGGCGTCAAGGCGGGGCCCGGTGACGAGGTCACCGCCGAGGAGGAGGCCCGCCGCACGGTCGGGTTCGTCGCGGAGGTGCGCCGCCGCCACCCGGACGTGGTGATCAGTGTCGACACCTGGCGCCACGAGGTCGGCGAGGCGGTCTGCGAGGCGGGGGCGGATCTGCTGAACGACGCGTGGGGCGGGGTGGACCCGAAGCTCGCGGAGGTCGCCGCGCGGTACGGGGCGGGGCTGGTGTGCACCCACGCGGGCGGGGCGGAACCGCGGACCCGGCCGCACCGGGTGGGGTACGAGGACGTGATGGCCGACATCCTGCGGGTGACCGTGGGGCTGGCCGAGCGGGCCGTCTCCCTGGGGGTCAGGACCGACGGGATCATGATCGACCCCGGTCACGACTTCGGGAAGAACACCCGGCACTCGCTGGAGGCGACGCGCCGGCTCGGCGAGATGGCGGAGACGGGGTGGCCGGTGCTGGTCTCGCTCTCCAACAAGGACTTCGTGGGCGAGACGCTGGACCGGCCGGTGAAGGAACGGCTGCTCGGGACACTGGCGACGACGGCGGTGTCCGCGTGGCTGGGGGCGCGGGTGTACCGGGTGCACGAGGTGGCCGAGACGCGGGATGTCCTGGACATGGTGGCGTCCCTCGCGGGGTGGCGGCCCCCGGCGGTGGCGCGGCGGGGGCTGGCGTAGGGAACCGGGGCTCTGCCCCGGACCCCGCGCCTCAAACGCCGGCGAGGCTGGAAGTGGCCGCGCGGCCCACAATCAAGCCCCTCCGGCGATTGAGGAGCGGGGGTACGGGGGCAGCGCCCCCGCAAAACTCAGCGCCCGACTTCCTTCGTCACAAGCGCCACCGCCTCGTCCACGTCGTCCGTGACGTGGAACAGCAGCAGGTCCCGCTCCGACGCCTTGCCCTGTGCCACCACCGTGTCGCGGAGCCAGTCCACCAGGCCGCCCCAGTACGCCGTGCCGAAGAGGACGATCGGGAAGCGGGTGACCTTGCCCGTCTGGACCAGGGTCAGGGCCTCGAAGAGTTCGTCCAGGGTGCCGAGCCCGCCGGGCAGGACGACGAAGCCCTGCGCGTACTTGACGAACATCGTCTTGCGGACGAAGAAGTAGCGGAAGTTGACGCCGATGTCGACGTGCGGGTTCAGCCCGGACTCGAAGGGCAGCTCGATGCCGAGGCCGACCGAGACGCCGCGCGCCTCACGCGCGCCCCGGTTCGCCGCCTCCATCGCGCCCGGCCCGCCCCCGGTGATGACCGCGAAGCCCGCGTCGACCAGCGCTCTGCCGATCCGTACACCCGCCTCGTATTCCGGCGCACCGGCGGGCGTACGGGCCGAGCCGAAGACGCTGATGGCGCTCGGCAGTTCGGCGAGCGCGCCGAAGCCCTCGACGAACTCCGACTGGATGCGCATCACCCGCCACGGGTCGGTGTGCACCCACTCGGAGTCGTCCTCGGAGTCCAGCAGCCGCTGATCGGTCGTGCCGGGCTGCACCTGGTCCCTGCGGCGCAGTACGGGGCCGAGCCGCTGCTCCTCGGGCCGTACCGCGCCCTCGGGGATCTCCGCACCCTCGGGAATACGCGCGTCCTCGCGGTTGCCCATGACCTGCTCCCTCCGCCGACGTCGGGGGCGCCCTGCGACGCCTCCGTCTCCCGCCAGCGTAGATCGCCACGGGTTACGGACAGGGGAAGGCGGAAGGTCGGACGTGGGTCAGGACGTGAGCCAGGAGCGCAGGCGCTCCTCGCAGTGGGTGATGCGCTCGATCTTGACGTGCTCGTCGCGCTTGTGGGCGAGGACCGGGTCTCCGGGGCCGTAGTTGACCGCGGGGACGCCGAGGGGGCCGAAGCGGGCCACGTCCGTCCAGCCGAACTTGGGCCGGGCGACGCCGCCGACCGCGTCCATGAACGCCTTGGCCGCCGGGTGGGAGAGGCCGGGCATCGCCGCGCCGGAGTGGTCGTCCACCGTGAACTCCGCGACGCCGCAGTCCGCGAAGACCTCGCGGACGTGGGCCAGGGCCTCCTCCTGGCCGAGGTCGGGGGCGTAGCGGTAGTTGACGACGACCGTGCAGGCGTCGGGGATGACGTTGTTGGCGACGCCGCCCTCGATGCGTACCGCGTTCAGGCCCTCGTGGTACTCCAGGCCGTCGATCACCGGCCGCCGGGGCTCGTACGCGGCGAGGCGGGCGAGGACCGGGGCAGCGGCGTGGATGGCGTTGGACCCCATCCAGCTGCGCGCCGAGTGCGCCCGCTCGCCCGCCAGGTGGAGGAAGACCCGCAGGGTGCCCTGGCAGCCGCCCTCGACCTCGCCGTTCGAGCCCTCCAGCAGGATGGCGAAGTCGCCCTTCAGCCAGTCCGGGTGGGCGTCGGCGATGCGGCCGAGGCCGTTGAGGTGGGCGGCGACCTCCTCCTGGTCGTAGAAGACGAAGGTGAGGTCGCGGTTGGGCTCGGGCACGGTGGCGGCGATGCGCAGCTGGACGGCGACGCCGGACTTCATGTCCGAGGTGCCGCAGCCCCAGAGCAGGCCGTCCGCGTCGAGCCGGGAGGGCACGTTGTCGGCGATCGGCACGGTGTCGATGTGCCCGGCCAGGATGACGCGCTCGGAACGGCCGAGATCCGTCCTGGCCACGACGTTGTTCCCGTACCGCTCGACGGTCAGGTGCGGCAGCGCGCGCAGCGCCGTCTCGATGGCGTCCGCGAGGTCCTTCTCGTCCCCGCTGACCGAGGGGAAGTCCACGAGCGCGGCGGTGAGGGCGGGCCCGTCAAGGGTGAGGTCAAGCATGCTTTCGGCCATGGATACGAGCCTAGTGCCTCGCGTACGGTTGCCCCCGTGACCAGGACCGATTCCGCTGCTCCCCGGCGTCCCGGCCGCAGTCGTCGGCTGCGGATCGTGGCGGCCGTCGGTGTGCTCGCGGCGGTGGCCGGTTATCTGACGGTTCAGTACGTTTCGGGCGGGCGCGGGTCCGATCAGTGCACCGTGCGGTCGGCGGACGGTTCGTACCGGCTGACTCCCGAGCAGGCCGCGAACGCCGCGACGATCTCCGCCGTCGGCACCCGGCGCGGGATGCCGGAGCGCGCGGTGACCATCGCGCTGGCCACGGCGCTGCAGGAGTCCGCGCTGCACAACCTCGACCACGGCGACCGGGACTCGCTCGGGCTGTTCCAGCAGCGGCCCTCGCAGGGCTGGGGCACCGAGCGGCAGATCATGGACCCGGTGTACGCGGCCGGGAAGTTCTACGAGCACCTGGCGAAGGTGCCGGGCTATTCGCGGCTGCCGCTGACCGAGGCCGCGCAGCGCGTCCAGCGCAGCGGTTTCCCGCAGGCGTACGCGAAGCACGAGCCGGACGCGGCGCTGCTGGCCGCCGCGCTGACCGGCCGCACCCCGGCCGCGCTGGACTGCGAGCCGCCGCGGACCACCGCCGGGACGGGCGACGCGGCGAAGGTGCGGGCGGCCCTGGTGAGCGCCTTCGGCAAGGGCGTACTGCTGGCGGGCACCGGCACGGCGGGCCCCGCGGCCTCGGGCGCGCTCACGGTCCCGGTGCGGGCGGACCGCCGCGCCGACCGGGACGGCGTACCGCAGCGCGGCTGGGAGCTGGCGCACTGGGCGGTGGCGCAGTCCGAGGCGCTGGGCATCGACCGGGTCGCGTACGGGGGCCGGGTCTGGGCGGCGGGCTCGGGCTGGCACACGGAACGCGAGGCGTCGAAGCGCGAGGCGTCGGACACGGACGAGGTACGGCTCCGCCTGGTGAGCTGAGAGCGCTCGGGGCCGCCCGCGCACGCGTGCGGGTCATCGCCCGTCCGGGCGTACCGTCGTGCGCCCCCGGCGCCCCCCTGAAGGCCCGTCGGCGGTCGGTCGTGCGCCTCCCGCGAGCCTTGCCGCGCAAGGGGAGTGACGGTTCGCCGGGTGACCACGGAGCGCACCGTTTGCCCGGGTTCCTCCGCTGAGGATTATCCGACGCATTGCTCAGTCTTTACGTCACCGCACCGCAACCTCACCCGCCCCCACGACGGTTGTCATGGCGTCCGGCTCACGGACAGCCCGAATTTCCCTCCCGTCGAAGGAGCATCATGTCCCTCCCCCTGACCCGTCGGATCGCCCGTACCGCGCTGCTGATCGCGGCGGGTGCGGCCCCCGTGGTCGGTGCGGCCGGTGCCGCCGGTGCCGCGGAGCTCCCGCAGGCCCCGGACCTCGGCGGTCTCACCAGCGTCGAGGGTTCCGGTCTCGGCAAGACGGTCCAAGGCGCCGCCAAGCCGGCCTCGGGTGCCGCGAACGAGACCGGCGGCAAGCTCGTCGGCACCGCCCTGCCGGTGGCGGGCAAGACGCTCACCGACGTCGGCGGCAAGGCCGGACCCGCCGCGAAGAAGGTCTCCGGCACGACCAAGAGCGCGACCAAGGGCAAGGGCTCGTCGAAGGGCACCGACGTCGCCGGCACCCTCACCGGCGCGGCCAAGGGCGGTCTGCCCACCGACGCGCTCACCCAGGGCCTGCCGCTCGGCTGACGCCCGCCCGACGCATGAGGGCCCCCGGGAGCGCGTGCTCCCGGGGGCCCTCCCGTACGCCGGTGGTCAGCCGAGGCGCTTGACCGCCGCCGCCACGCGCTCGTCCGTGGCCGTGAACGCCACCCGGACGAAGCGGTCGCCCGCCGGTCCGTAGAAGTCGCCGGGCGCGACCAGGATGCCCAGCTCCGCCAGGTACGCCACGGTGTCCCAGCAGGGTTCGTCGCGGGTGGCCCAGAGGTACAGGCTCGCCTCGCTGTGCTCGATGCGGAAGCCGTGGGCCTCCAGCGCCGTGCGCAGGGCGGCGCGCCGGTCCGCGTACCGGGCGCGCTGCTCGGCCACGTGCGTGTCGTCGCCGAGCGCGGCGACGGTCGCGGCCTGGACGGGCGCGGCCGTCATCATGCCGCCGTGCTTGCGGATCAGCAGCAGCTCGCCCAGCACGGCCGCGTCGCCGGCGATGAACGCGGCGCGGTAGCCCGCGAGGTTGGACCGCTTGGACAGGGAGTGGACGGCGACGATGCCCTCGTACGTACCGCCGCACACGTCCGGGTGGAGCACGGAGACCGGCTCCGCTTCCCAGCCCAGCTCCAGGTAGCACTCGTCGCTGAAGACCAGTACACCGTGCTCGCGCGCCCAGGCGACGATGCGGATCAGCTCGTCCTTGGCGAGGACGCGGCCGGTCGGGTTGGACGGGGAGTTGAGCCAGAGGAGCTTCAGGCCGGCCGGGTCGAGCTCGGTCGGGTCGTCGTAGGCCACCGGCTCCGCGCCGCAGAGCCGGGCGCCGACCTCGTACGTCGGGTAGGCGAGGCGCGGGTAGGCGACCTTGTCGCCGGGGCCCAGGCCCAGCTGGGTCGGCAGCCAGGCCACCAGCTCCTTGGAGCCGACGACGGGCAGCACGTTCTCATGGGCGACCGACACCGCGCCGAGCCGCCGCTCCACCCAGCCGGTGAGCGCGTCGCGCAGCGCGGCGGTCCCCCACACCGTCGGATAGCCGGGGCTGTCCGCGGCCGCGACGAGCGCCTGCCGGATCAGCTCGGGCACCGGGTCGACGGGGGTGCCGACGGACAGGTCCACGATCCCGTCCGGGTGGGCCTCGGCCGTCGACTTGTAGGGCACCAGCTTGTCCCAGGGGAAGACCGGGAGGCGGGAGGAGACTGCGGACACGGCTCTCTGCTTTCTCGTACGGAGTTCACGCGGGCGGCCCGGCGGGCGCGGGAAACACCGCGGTCCCGCACGGCGGCGAGCCGTACGGGACCGGGGCGGCGCACGTGCCGGGGCGCTGTTACTGGTTCTGCGGCGGCAGCGCGGCGATGAACGCGTGGTCGCGCTCGATCAGACCAAGCTTGGAAGCACCACCCGGCGAACCGAGGTCGTCGAAGAACTCGACGTTCGCCTTGTAGTAATCCTTCCACTCGTCCGGGGTGTCGTCCTCGTAGAAGATCGCTTCCACCGGGCAGACCGGCTCGCAGGCTCCACAGTCGACGCACTCGTCCGGGTGGATGTACAAGGACCGCTGGCCCTCGTAGATGCAGTCGACGGGGCACTCTTCGATGCAGGCCTTGTCCTTGACGTCGACACAAGGCTGCGCGATGACGTAGGTCACGCTGTCGTTCCTCCTCGGTAGGGCGTTGGCTCTCGCGCGGGAGCGCGGCGTCGTCGATGCCCGCACCTAGTATCTCCGTTCGCGGGCACGAACCGAACAGGAGGGGCGGACAGAGCTGTGGAATTCACCATCGGCGGACGGCTTGAGGTCCGAATTGCACCAGCTGACGTGGGCAAACGGGTATCAGTCCGGCGATTGACCGGAGACGGCTCCGGCGGGCCGAAATTCGCCGACACCGTCGGCGTTCTCACATCATGGAACGACGGCGTGCTGTGCGTCACACCCAAGAACGGCGAGCCGGTGCGCATCGCGGAGTCCTCCCTCGTGGCGGGCAAGGTCGTGCCGTCCGCCCCGGCCCGGCGGCGCGGCCCCGCCGCCTCCTTCGCCGAACTCGCCCGGGTGACCGCGCGCGCCTGGCCGCCCGTGGAGAGCGAACCACTGGGCGACTGGCTGCTGCGCGCCTCCGCCGGATTCACCCGCCGCGCCAACTCGGTGCTGCCGCTGGGCGACCCGGGCGTGCCCCTCGACGTGGCGCTCGGGCGTGTCCGCGCGTGGTACGCGGACCGGGGGCTGCCCCCGTACGTACAGACCGCGACCGGTGCCGAGGGTGCGCAGGAGGAGCTGTGCGCGGCGCTGGAGGAGCACGGCTGGCGGCGCGAGGTGACGGCGGAGGTGCGGATCGCGGCGCTCGCCCCGGTCGGTGACCTGCCGGCCGAGGTGTCCCGGGTCCGGCTCGACCGTACGGCCGGAGCGTCTTGGCTGGCCCGCTACCAGCGCGTCGGGAAGCCGGGTCCCGAGGTGGCGGCGGTGCTGCACGGCGGCCCCTCGGTGTGGTTCGCGACCGTGCCGGGCGAGGAGGGCGAGGCGCCCGCGGCGATCGGGCGGTGCGTGGTGGACGGGCGGTGGGCCGGCTTCATGGCCGTCGAGGTGGCCCCCGAGCACCGCCGCCAGGGGCTGGCGACCGCCGTGATGACCGCGCTGGCCCGGCAGGCGATGGACGAGGGCGCGTCCGCCGCCTGGCTCCAGGTGGAGGCGGACAACGAGGGCGCCCGCGCGCTGTACGACGGGATGGGCTTCGCGACGCACCACCGCCACCACCACTTCCGGCCGGTGTGACCGGTGGCGCCCGAGGGGAACGACCGCGAGGAGCCGCGCCGCCGGTTCGCGGAGGAGGCCCGGGCCGAGCGGCCCGATCTGGCGCTGCTGTGCCTGCTGGTGGCGGCGGAGGCGGATCCGGCGCTGGACGCGCACGGCATCGACGAGGCCCAGATCGAGCTGGACCGGCTGGCCGGGCTGCTCCCGTACGGGCTGCGCGGGGCCCATGCCTGGGCGTCGGCGCTGGCCGAACTGCTCGGTGAGCGGTGCGGGTTCGAAGGCTCGGCGGCGGACTACCAGCGGCTGGAGTCGTCCCTGCTGCACGAGGTGCTGCGGCGGCGGCGCGGGCTGCCGATCCTGCTGTCGGTGGTGTGGATCGAGGTCGCCCGGCGGGCGGGCGCCCCGGTGTACGGGGTGGCTCTGCCGGGTCATTTCGTGGTCGGCTTCGGCGATCCGGCCGAGCGGGTGCTCGCCGATCCGTTCGCCGGGGGGCGGCCGCTCTCGGACCAGGACGCGGAGCTGCTGGTGACGGGCGCGACCGGGGAGCGATGGGAGCCGTCGTCGCTGGAGCCCGCCCGGCCGCTGGAGGTCGTGCTGCGGGTCCTGAACAACATCCGGGCCTGGGCCGCGGCCCGCCCGGAGCACACGGCCGTGGCGCTGTGGGCGGCCGAGCTGTCGCTGCTGCTGCCGTCGCACCCGGCCAGGCTGCGCTACGAGCACGCCCAGCTGCTGGTGCGCGCGGGCGAGTTCCTGCGCGGGGCGGCCGAGATGGAGGAGTATGCGCGGGTGGTCGAGGAGGTGGAGCCGGCCGTGGCGGAGGCGGTGCGCAACAGTGCGCGGGCGGCTCGGGCGCTCCTGAACTGACGGAGCGGGAGGTGGGGCGCGGCGCCCAAACCTCTTGGGGGCGCGGCATGCCGTCCAACGGGTGATTATCCGTTCTTCGCCACTCGATGAGCCCATGCCGTAGCCCCAATGCGGCGCTCTCCGATGGCGCGCTCCCGGATTCGGACTGACGGTGGATCACGTAGCCACTGCGTCACCAGGAGTCGACACGTCGTCACTCCTCGCAGGGGCGACGAAAGGAAATGTGTACAGATGCGCTCTGCCCGCACCCTGTTCGCAGCGGCCGCCGCCACGGCGGTCCTCACCATCACCTCTCCCTCGGCCTACGCGATGACCGTCGCCGCCGACCAGGACCACGGCGGTTCGTCCGCCTCCGAGCACGAAGAGCACGGCAAGTCCGACGGCGACTGGAGCAAGGACAAGCCGCACGGCGGCATGCACACCGGCGGCGGCGCGCTGTCGAAGACCGTCACCAAGGAGTGGCAGCCGGGCGACGAGGGCGGCAAGTACAGCAAGGACGACGAGGACAAGCCGCACGGCGGCGTCCACACCGGCGGCGGCGCCCTCGCCAAGTCGGTCGCCGAGGGCTGGGAGCCCGGTGACGAGGGTGGCAAGTACAGCAAGGACGACAAGGAGAAGCCGCACGGCGGCGTCCACACGGGCGGCGGCGCGCTGGCGAACACCCTCGCCAAGGAGTGGCAGCCCGGCAACGACGAGGGCGGCAAGTACAGCAAGGACGACGAGGACAAGCCGCACGGCGGCGTCCACACCGGCGGCGGCGCCCTCGCCAACACGGTCGCCAAGGAGTGGCAGCCCGGCAACGACGAGAGCGACAAGTCCGGCTCCGCGTCGAAGTCCGAGGACGAGGGCTGGAAGAAGGACAAGCCCAGCGGCGGCATGCACACCGGTGGCGGTGCGATGGCGATGACCGGCAGCGGTCTGGCGGCCGGTTCGCTGCTGCTCCTCGGTGGCGCCGGCGTGGCCGCGTACCGGCTCCGCCGTCGTCAGGCGTCCGGCGGTGCGATGGCCTGACCGGCCCGCGGGCCCTCTGTCGTCGCGGTCGCCGTCCCTCCGGGGCCGGCGGCCGCGGCGCCCGCGTTTTCCCCGGTCCTCCCCACTCGTACCGCCCCCGTACGGACGAAAGGCACGTTCTCCATGGCCGCCCCGCAGACCACCGAAACCCCCTCCCCCGGGGCCGCGTCCCGCACCGGCTCGCTCGGCCGGGCCCTGTTCTGGCCCCTCGCGACGGCCGGTCTCGGCATGACCCTGATCTACCACTCCATCGGTTCGCCGGTCGACGACAAGGCTCCCGCCCCACCCTCGGCGGCCGCGTCCGCCGCCGCGTCCCCGTCGGCCGCGACATCCGCCGAGGCCGCTCCGAGCGAGTCCCCCGCGCTGCCCCGCTCGGTGCCGACGCGGCTGCGGATCCCGGCGATCGCGGTGGACGCGCCGTTCACCCCGCTCTCCATCGGTTCTTCGGGCCGGCTGGACGCACCGCCGCCGAACGACAAGAACCTGGTCGGCTGGTTCAAGGACGGTGCGACGCCCGGTGAACGGGGGGCGTCGATCGTGGCGGGCCATGTGGACACCACGACCGGTCCGGCCGTCTTCCTCCAGCTGCAGTTCCTGAAACCCGGGGCGACCGTCGACATCACCCGCGCCGACGGCACGGTGGCCACGTTCGCCGTGGACACGGTGGAGACGTTCAAGAAGGCGGACTTCCCGGACGACAAGGTGTACGCCGACACCCCGGACGCGCAGCTGCGGCTGATCACCTGCGGCGGCAACTACGACCGGAAGGCCAAGGACTACGAGGACAACGTCGTGGTCTTCGCACACCTGGACTCGGTGAAGAAGGGGTGAGCGGCGGCCTTCCCCCGCGTACGGGCGGGAAAACCGGATGCGGGCGGGCGCGGGGCGCTGTTAGCTTCGGAACCATGCAGCGTGCCGCCATGAACACGACGACGCCGGAGAGTGTCCCGGCGCGCTGACTGATGACCAGTCCGAAAGCCCCGGGGCGAGTGCCCCGGGGCTTTCGCGTGGGGTCGCTCGCCCTTCCCACGCGAGGAGACCGCCATGCAGACCACCGCAGACTCGGCCGCGAGCTGGAGCTGTTCGACACCGACCCGCTGATCGGCGCGGGGCTCCCCTACTGGCTGCCGGACGGGGCGGAGCTGCGGCACACCCTGGAGGAGTACGTCCGGGGCGCCGAGCGGCGGGCGGGCTACCGCCATGTGTACTCGCCGGTGCTCGGCAAACGGGAGCTGTACGAGCGCTCGGGGCACTGGGCGCACTACAGCGACGACATGTTCCCGCCGATGGACCTGGGTGAGGGGCAGCAGCTGGTGCTGCGGCCCAGCCTGTGCCCGCACCACGCGGTGATCTACCGCTCCCGGGCGCACAGCTACCGCGAACTGCCGCTGCGGATGGCGGAGCTGGGCGGGATGTACCGCGCGGAGCTGTCCGGGGTGCTCGGCGGGCTGACCCGGGTGCGCTCCATCCAGCTGAACGACGCGCACATCTTCTGCACCGTGGAACAGGTCGCCGGCGAGGCGCGCGGCGCGCTCGACATGATCCTCCGGGCGTACGGGGCACTGGGCATCCGCGCCGCCCGCTTCCGGCTCTCGCTGCCGGGGCCGGGCGGCAAGTACGTCGCGGCGCCGGAGCTGTGGCGGCGTTCGACCGCGCTGCTGACCGAGGTGCTGGAGGCGTCGGGGCTGCCGTACGAGGCGGCGGAGGGCGAGGCCGCGTTCTACGGGCCGAAGATCGACGTCCAGGTCGAGGACGCGGCGGGACGCGAGTTCACCCTGTCCACCGTGCAGGTCGACTTCCACCAGCCGGAGCGCTTCGACCTCCACTACATCGGGGAGGACGGGGCGAAGCACCGCCCCGTCATGGTGCACCGGAGCATCATCGGCAGCGTCGAGCGGGCCGTGGCCCACCTCATCGAGCAGCACGGCGGCGCCTTCCCGGCCTGGCTCGCCCCGAAACAGCTGGCCGTCCTGCCGGTGTCCGACGCCGAACTCCCGGACGCGGAGGCGCTGGCCGCACGGTGCGCCGAACTGGGGCTGCGCGCGGAGATCAGCGGCCATGGGCGCGGCAGCCTGGGCGCCCGGATCCGCGAGGCCCGGCTGGTGCCGTACCAGGTGGTGATCGGCGCGGCGGAGGCGGCCGACGGGCTGGTCGCCCTCCGCCTGCGCGACGGCCGCCGGCTCGCCCCCATGCCGGCCGGCGACGCGCTGTCCCGGATCGCCGCGCTGACCGCCGCGCACAGCACCGCGCTGTGGGACGGGGAGGCGGAGGGTCAATACAGCTAGGCCGCGTCCGGCGCCGCCTCCGCCCTCGGTGCGTCGCCCCCCTCCCGCCCGGGGCCCAGCGCCCCGGCCAGCGTCGCCGCCAGGGCCACCAGGGCCAGGACCACGGTCATCGTGAGGCGCAGGCCGATGTGGTCGGCGAGGAAGCCGAGGGCGGGCGGGCCGACCAGGAAGGCGCCGTAGCCCGCCGTGGAGACCGCGGCCACCCGGGTGGCGGCGTCCGTCGGATGGTCGCCCGCGGCGGACACCGTGACCGGGAAGCCGAGCGAGGCGCCGAGCCCCCACAGCACCGTGGCTGCGCCCGCCATCAGGGGGCTCGGGGCGACGATGACCACCGCCAGGCCCAGTGCGGCGGTCAGGCCGCTGATCCGGACGACCAGCGCCCGGCCGAACCGCTCCAGGAAGGGGCCGCCGGCGAGCCGGCCCAGGGTCATCGAGGCGGCGAAGACCAGGAAGGTCAGCGAGCCCTCCGTGGGGCTCACGTCGTACCCGTCGACCATGAGCAGCGGCAGCCAGTCGTTGGCGGCGCCCTCCGCGAAGGCCATGGCCAGCACGATCACGCCGATGAGGACGAGCTGGCGGTCGCGCCATACGTGCAGCTGGCCTCGGAGGCCGCCCTGCCCGGAGCCGGCGGCCGGTGCGTCCTCCTTGCCGGTGCCGGGCGGGATGGCGAGGACCGCCCGCGCACCGGCCGCGGCGATCAGTACCGCGACGAGTGTCAGATGCCGGCCGACGGGGAACGCGGCCGCCGTCAGCGCCATGCCGAGGAGCGCCCCGACGACGGTGCCCAGGCTGAAGCAGCCGTGCAGCACCGGCAGGACGGGCCGGCCGATGGCGCTCTCGACGGCGGCGCCCTCGATGTTGAACGCCACCTCGCTCATCCCCATCCCACCGCCGAACAGGGCCAGCCCCGCGAAGACCACGGCGGCGAGCGAGAGGGCGGTGCCGGCGGCGACGACCAGCAGCCCGGCGACGATCAGGGCGACCCCGCCGAGGATCGTCGTCCGGCCCCCGTGGCGCCGCACCAGCGGCCCGGACGCCATGACACCGGCCATGGAACCGGTGGAGAGCCCGAACAGCACCAGGCCCATCGTGCCGGTGGACACGTCGAGCCCGTCCCGGACGGCCGGGGTGCGCGCGACCCAGGAGGCCATGCCGGTACCGGCGGCGAGCATGAAGAGGAACAGTGCGGCACGCCAGCGGCGTGTGGCGGCATCCATACAGCGGGGCCTCGTCAGACGGTCGGAAAGGGTGGCGGTGGGAGGAGCGGCGCCCGGAAAGATGACGGGCGCCACGAGCGTACGATCGTACGCCTGGAGTGTACGCTCGTACCCATGACGGACTACTTCGCGGGCGATCCGCGCACGAACCACGAGCGGATGCTCGCCGGAGACCTGTACATCGCGGACGACCCGCAGATCGTCGAGGCCCAGAAGCGGGCCGTGCGGCTGGCCGCCCGCTATCTCGCCGCCTACAGCGAGGACCCGGACGCCGCGCAGCCGGTCGTCGCCGAACTCCTCGGCGGCCTCGGCGCGGGGGCGCACATCCGGCCGCCGCTGTACGTCGACTACGGCTCGTACATCACGGTCGGCGAGGACACGTTCATCAACTACAACCTGACCGCGCTGGACGTCGCGCCGATCACGATCGGCCGCGACTGCCAGATCGGGCCGAACGTCCAGCTGCTCACGCCCACGCATCCGGTGGAGCCGGAGCCCCGCCGCGACAAGCTGGAGGCGGCGCGGCCCATCACGATCGGCGACAATGTCTGGCTCGGCGGCGGGGCGATCGTGCTGGCCGGTGTGACCATCGGGGACAACAGCGTCATCGGCGCGGGAGCCGTCGTCACCAAGGACATCCCCGCCAACGTGGTCGCCGTGGGCAATCCGGCCCGGGTGATCCGTTCGATCTAGACGAGAGACAGGGACCCAGGTGGCGACCGGACGGAACGACCCCGAGCGGCGGGAGCGCATCATCACCGCCGCGCTCGACCTGATCGCGGCCGAGGGGGTCGCCGGGACCTCGCACCGCAAGGTCGCCGCGCGCGCCGGGGTGCCGCTCGGCTCGATGACGTACCACTTCGCCGGTATGGACGAGCTGCTGCGGGAGGCGTTCACCCGCTTCTCCAGCGGTATCGTCGCCGTCTTCGAGGAGCGGCTGGGCGCCGCCACCACGCAGGACGAGGCCCGGGAGGCGGTCGCCGATCTGGTGCACCATCTGTCCGGCGGCAACCAGCGCGAACTGGTCCTCACGCACGAGCTGTACACCCTCGCCGCCCGCAAGCCCGCCTACCGCGAGCTGACCCGCGAGTGGATGCGCCGCAGCCGGGTCGCCCTGGAGTGGCACTTCGACCCGGCGACGGCCCGTCAGCTCGACGCGCTGATCGAGGGCCTTTCCATCCATCGCGCGCTGGAAACCGAACCGCACGACCGTGCCCTGACCGTCGAGGCCATCGCCCGCATCACGCGCGCCTGACGCGCCCCCAGCTCCTGGCCGGCACCCCACCTGACCAAGGTGCCGGCCAGGTCACCTCTCACGCGTCGGCCGCCCGGGCCAGCAGGCAGACCTGGGGCCACCTCGCGCCCGGCGTCGTCAGCCGGGCGGTGAGGGCGAACCCGGCCTCCTCCAGTTGTCCGACAACCCGGTCGGGCGACAGCAGATGGATGGCGTACGCGAATCCACCGGCACGCTTCTCCGAGATGTACGGCTCCCCGTCCCCGGCGTGGAATCCCAGCAGCAGTCGGCCGCCAGGGGCCAGAACGCGGCGGAACTCAGCGAAGAGGGCCGGGAGCCGGTCCGGCGGCGTGTGCAGGATCGACCACCAGGCGACGATTCCGCCGAGACCGTCCTCCGGCAGCCCGAGCGCGTCCATCGAGCCGGTCCCGAAGCGCAGATCCGGGTGGCGGCGCCGGGCGATGTCCACCATGCGCGGGGACACGTCGATGCCGTGGACACTCAGCCCGAGACCGGCCAGATGGGCCGTCACATGGCCCGGCCCGCAGCCGAGATCGGCGACGGGGAGTCCGCCGTCCGTGCGGACCTCCTCCGCGAACGCACCGATCAGAGCGCGCCCGGGCACATCCTCGGCGAAGAGGCCGGGAACGCGCGAGGCGTAGTCCTCGGCAACGGTGTCGTAATAGCCACGGGTCGCGTCGAGTCCGGTCATTCGCGCGAGCCTACGGGGTGGTTGCGCCGCCCGGCGCCGGGTACCCCGCGCTCCCGGGCGGTCACCGTCAGCTCCTGAACCCAAGACCGCGCCGAACTGACCACAGAGCGGGTCAATTGCCGTGCGGCAGACATTATTTGTTGCGCACAGCCCGGTTGGGGCAAGGCTTCCGATGCACACCTCTTGACGTGTCCCGGGTAACGGCGGAAGCATCAACACCCACCGGAGAGCGCTCTCTCGGCGTTCACCGGACCGTTCGTCGCGTCACCCGCACCAAGACCCAGGAGACGTACGTCCATGCACCTTCCCCCCACGGAAGCCCCCACAACACCCCCCACATCCACCTCCACCGCACCATCCCGACGCAAGCGCCGGGGCAGGGCCTTCGGGTTCGCCGCGTTCGCCGTGTCGCTGCTCATGGCCGTCCCCACGGCGCAGACCGCCTTCGGGCAGGACGCGCAGGCCGTCGAGGGCGGTGGCGATCTCGGGCCCAACGTCATGGTGTTCGACCCGTCGACGCCGGACATCCAGGCCAAGGTCGACGATGTCTTCAAGAAGCAGGAGTCGGCCCAGTTCGGCGACGGCCGCTACGCGCTGCTGTTCAAGCCGGGCACGTACGACAACATCAACGCGCAGATCGGCTTCTACACCTCGATCGCCGGTCTCGGGCTGAACCCCGACGACACCACGTTCAACGGTGATGTCACCGTGGACGCGGGCTGGTTCAACGGCAACGCCACGCAGAACTTCTGGCGTTCGGCCGAGAACCTGGCACTGAACCCGGTCAGCGGCACCGACCGCTGGGCGGTCTCGCAGGCCGCGCCGTTCCGCCGGATGCACGTCAAGGGCGGCCTCAACCTCGCGCCCGACGGGTACGGCTGGGCGAGCGGCGGGTACATCGCCGACAGCAAGATCGACGGCCAGGTCGGACCGTACTCGCAGCAGCAGTGGTACACCCGCGACAGCTCCATCGGCAGCTGGGGCAACGGCGTCTGGAACATGACGTTCTCGGGCGTCGAGGGCGCTCCGGCGCAGAGCTTCCCCGAACCGCCGTACACCACACTCGAGAACACCCCGGTCTCGCGCGAGAAGCCGTTCCTCTACCTGGACGGCGACGACTACAAGGTGTTCGTCCCGGCCAAGCGCACCAACGCGCGCGGGGTCTCCTGGGGCAACGGCACCCCGCAGGGCGAGTCCATCCCGCTCGACCAGTTCTACGTGGTGAAGCCGGGCGCGAGCGCGGAGACGATCAACGCGGCGGTGGACCAGGGCCTGCACCTGCTGTTCACGCCCGGGATCTACCACGTCGACCAGACGATCAACATCGACCGCGCGAACACGGTCGTGCTGGGCCTCGGCCTGGCGACGATCATCCCGGACAACGGGGTCACCGCCCTCAAGGTCGGTGACGTGGACGGCGTGAAGCTGGCCGGGCTGCTCATCGACGCCGGCACCACCAACAGCGAATCGCTGGTCGAGGTCGGCCCCGAGGGCGCGTCCGCGAGCCACGCGGACAATCCGACCAGCGTCCAGGACGTGTTCGTCCGGGTCGGCGGCGCGGGTGCCGGCAAGGCGACCACGGGCATGGTGATCAACAGCAACGACACGATCATCGACCACACCTGGCTGTGGCGCGCCGACCACGGCGAGGGCATCGGCTGGGAGACCAACCGCTCCGACTACGGCCTCCAGGTCAACGGCGACAACGTCCTGGCCACCGGGCTGTTCGTGGAGCACTTCAACAAGTACGACGTCCGCTGGTCCGGCGAGAACGGCAAGACGATCTTCTTCCAGAACGAGAAGTCGTACGACGCGCCGAACCAGGACGCCGTGCAGAACGGTGACGTCAAGGGCTTCGCGGCCTACAAGGTGGACGACTCGGTCAACACGCACGAGGGCTGGGGGCTCGGCAGTTACTGCTACTACAACGTCGACCCGAGCATCCGCCAGGACCACGGCTTCGAGGCCCCGGTCAAGGACGGCGTGAAGTTCCACGACCTGATCGTCGTCTCGCTCGGCGGCCAGGGGCAGTACAACCACGTCATCAACGACACGGGTTCGCCGACCTCGGGTACGGACACCGTCCCGTCGCAGGTGGTGTCGTTCCCGTAAGACCGTCAGCAGGTACGGAACTCCGCTCGCCGGAGCCCTGAGTGGGAACGCCCGCCCCGCCGCTCGCGACGGGGCGGGCGTCGTCGCGTCAGGGGCGGCCGCCCGCCATCAGGGACTCGAGTCCGGCGAGACCCTCCAGGATGAACGCGCCCATGCCGCGCACCCCGGTGGTGTCGATCCAGCGCTCGAAGGCGACCTTGAAGACGGCGATCCCCGCCTCGGCCGCCAGACTCGCCGCCGGTTCACTGACGCCGCGTGCCCGCAGGGCCTCCCGCAGCGCCGTGGCGAGCGAGGCGAGCTTGACCAGCTCACGCTCCTGGAGTTCCGCGTTGGCCGTGATGACGCGCTGCCGCTGCCGGGCCTGCTCGCGCCGCTCGTCGAACACGCTCGCGGCCGCCTGGAGCGCCGCCGCCACCGCGTCGATCGGGGGCGCTGACGGAGGAGCCCCTTCCAGGCCGCTCACCAGGCGTTCCCTGAGCAGGGCGGAGCCCGCGAACAGCACCTCGCGCTTGTCGGCGTAGTGCCGGAAGAACGTGCGTTCCGTGAGGCCGGCCCGCTTGGCGATCTCGGTCACCGTCGTCTGCTCGTAACCGCGCTCGCCGTAGAGCTCCATGGCGGCCTGTTCCAGCCTGCCGCGCGCGTTCGGCTCCCATCGACCCATACGGCGAGTCTATGGGATGACAGTCACTGACATCAGAGGTAGGCTTGATGACAGTCGCTGACATCGGGGGTCCGGCCGCGTTTCCCGCCCGCCCGGATCGTCAGCCTGTTCCAGGAGGTTTCCTCATGCGTGTATTCATCACCGGTGCGTCCGGGTGGATCGGTTCCGCTGTCGTCCCCGAGCTCATCGGGGCAGGTCACCAGGTCGTCGGGCTCGCCCGTTCGGACGCCTCGGCCGAGGCGCTGGCGGCCGCCGGGGCCGAGGTGCGGCGCGGGTCGCTGGACGACCTGGACGTGCTGCGCGAGGCCGCCGCCGAGACGGACGGGGTCGTCCACCTCGCGTTCAAGCACGACATCGCGTTCTCCGGGGACTTCCAGGGCGCCACCGACGCGGACCGGAAGGCCATCGACGCCTTCGGGGACGCGCTGGCCGGCTCCGGCAAGCCCTTCGTCATCGCGTCCGGGCTCCTCGGGCTGGCCCCCGGCCGGGTCGCGACCGAGGAGGACGGACAGAGCGCCGCCCCGGGCGCGCCCGCCGGGGGCCCGGGCGGCCGCCAGGACAACGCGCGGGCGACGATCGCCCTCGCCTCCCGGAACGTCCGCTCGTCCGTCGTCCGGCTGCCCCCGACGGTCCACGGCGACGGGGACCAGGGCTTCATGGCCGCCCTCGTCGCCACCGCCCGCGCCAAGGGCGTCTCCGGCTACGTCGGCGACGGCTCCCAGCGCTGGCCGGCCGCCCACCGCGCGGACGCCGCGCACCTGTTCCGGCTGGCCCTGGAGCAGGCCCCCGCCGGCTCCACGCTGCACGCGGCGGCCGAGGAGGGCGTCGCGCTGCGGTCCGTCGCCGAGACCATCGGCCGCCACCTCGGCGTCCCCGCGGCCTCCGTCGCCCCCGAGGACGCGGCCGCCCACTTCACCTGGCTGGGCGGCATGGTGAGCCTCGACTCCCCCGCCTCCAGCGCCCTGACCCGCGAACGCTTCGGCTGGAAGCCGGCCGAGCCCGGGCTCATCCAGGACCTGGACGAGGGGCACTACTTCGGCACGCCGGCCGCGTAACGCGTCACCCCACCGCCCTCACTGGTCGCGGCGGTGCACCGCGCGCCACGGCAGAGTGCCTTCGCCCGAACCGGCGCGCCTACAGCCAGCCCTTCTCCCGGGCCATGCGGACCGCCTCGGCGCGGTTGCGGGCGGCCAGTTTCTGGATGGCCGTGGAGAGGTAGTTGCGGACGGTGCCCTGGGAGAGGTGGAGGGAGGCGGCGATCTCCGCGTTGGTCGAGCCGTCCGCGGCGGTGCGCAGGACCTCGCGTTCGCGGTCGGTGAGCGGGTTCGCGCCGTCGGCGAGGGCGGCGGCCGCGAGGCCGGGGTCGATGACGCGTTCGCCGGCGAGCACCTTGCGTACCGCTTCGGCGAGCTGGGACGCGGGGGCGTCCTTGACCAGGAAGGCGTCGGCGCCCGACTCCATGGCGCGGCGCAGATAGCCGGGCCGGCCGAAGGTCGTGACGACCACGACCTTCACGTCCGGCAGGGCCTCGCGGAGCCGGGCCGTCGCCTCGATCCCGGTCATGCCGGGCATCTCGATGTCCAGGAGGGCGACGTCGATGCCGTGTTCCCGGGCCGCCGCCAGGACCTCGTCGCCCCGGGCGACCTGGGCGACCACCTCGATGTCCGGTTCCAGGCCCAGGAGCGCCGCCAGGGCCTCGCGCACCATGGACTGGTCCTCCGCGAGGAGAAGTCTGATCATGCTCATTCCGCGGATCCTAGGCCGGATTCGAACGGAACGCTGAGGACCATGGTGAAGCCTTTGCCGGAACGGGGCTGGGTGGCCCGGGTCGTGAGGGTGCCGTCCACGGAGGCGAGGCGTTCGGTGAGCCCGGTGAGGCCGTTGCCGGGCGTGGTCCCGGCGGCGCCCCGGCCGTCGTCGGCGACGGTCAGTTCGAGCACCCGCCCGTCCAGCGTCTGGCGGGGCGTCAGGGTCACCGTGCAGCGGCGCGCACCACTGTGGCGTACGACATTGGTGACCGCTTCCCGCAGCCCCCAGGCGAGCACCTCCTCCGCCTTCTCGGGCAGCCCGTCGGGGACGTCCGCCGGGATGTCGGCGTCGACTCCGGCGGCGGCCAGCGCGGTGCGGGCTCCGGCCAGTTCGCCGGGGAGGGTCGGCCGGCGGTATCCGGTGACAGCACTGCGTACGTCCACCAGGGCCTGGCGGCTGACCTGTTCGATGTCCGCGACCTGGGCGGCCGCCAGCTCGGGCCGGTCGGGGAGCATCCGGCCGGCCAGCTCGCTCTTGAGGGTGATCAGCGAGAGGGAGTGGCCGAGCAGGTCGTGCAGGTCGCGGGCGAGGCGCAGGCGCTCCTCGTTGGCGGCGAGCTGCGCGACGGTGGCCCGGGCCTCCCGCAGCTGGATCGTGGTGCGGATCATCTGCCGGATGCCGGTCATCGCGAATCCGCCGAGCAGAGCCGGGAAGGCCAGCGCGGTGGTGATCTCCCTGGGGTGTTCGCCGGTCAGGCCGATGGCGATCAGGACAGCGGTGACGACCGGAATCAGCCAGCGGGCGATCGACAGGGGCAGGGTGGCGCCGACGGAGACGGAGACGTACACGAACAGGACCAGCCACGGGGTGCCCAGCGTCAGGGACAGCACGACGGCCAGGGTGCCGAGGAAGGCGATCGCGGAGCGGACCCGGACCGGGTCGAGCGCCTTCGACGTGTGCCGGTAGACCAGGATCAGATAGCTGCCGACGAACACCAGGAGACCGAAGGTGCCCAGCGCGGTGGCCCAGGGCGTGTGGTGGCCGTCCAGGAGGTCCTTGACCGGCGCACTCATGAAGGCCAGCCAGATCCCGATCCACAGGGCCTTGAGCCTCATCTGCCTGCGGTGCTCCGGTGGGCTCCCGATCCCCACGGACGTCTCGTCCTCGTTCACGCCTTCAACGTGTCCTTCCGGTAGAGCCAGGCCGCGCCGCCCGCGAAGAGCAGGAAGTAGGCACAGAGGACGGCGACGTCCTTGGCGTGCGGTGCGCCGCCCATTTCGACGGCCTGGCCGAGTGCAGCGTACGCGTGCGTGGGAAGCCACTCGGAGATGTTCTGGAGCCACTGCGGGAAGGTCGCGCTGGGCATCCAGAGGCCGCCGAGGATGGAGAGGCCGAAGTAGATGATCATCGTGATCGGGCGGACCGCGTCACCGCTGGCGACGTAGCCGATGGCGACGCCGAGCGCGGCGAAGACCAGGGAGCCGGCCCAGATGACGCCGGTCAGCGCGAACCACTGCCAGAGGTCGAAGCGGACGTGTTTGACCGAGGCGGCGACGAGGAAGACCACGACGATGCACGGCAGGGTGACCATGGCGGCGCTGGCGATCTTCGCCAGGACGTAACCCCGGCCGGGCAGCGCGGTCAGCCGCAGTTGACGCACCCAGCCCTTCTCGCGCTCCTTGGCGATGCGCTCGCTGTTGCCCATGAGGACGGCGGTCAGCGCACCGAAGGAGGCCATGGAGACCATGAAGAAGGACTGGAGGGTGAGATTTGTGTGCGGGATCTTGTCGGTGTCGTTCTGGGTGCCGGAGATCAGCAGGTAGATCACCGACGGGTAGATGACCGAGAAGAACATGAACTTCTTGTTCCGCAGAGTCCGGGTGACTTCGAGCCGGATGAGGGTGTTCATGCGGTCTTGGCCTCCTCGGCCTCGGTGATGGCGACGAAGGCCTGCTCCAGGCCGAGTCCGGCGACTTCCAGCTCGCGCGGGTAGAGGCCGAGGCCGTAGACCGCGTGCACGGTCGCGTCGGCGTTGTGGGACTGGATGCGCACCCGCCGGCCGTTGACGTCGAGCGAGGCGAGGAACGGCAGTGCGCGCAGGGCCGACTGGTCGATCGCGCCCTCCAGCTCGAAGGAGATCCTGCGCGCCCCGGCCTTCGCCTTGATCTCGGCTGCGGTGCCGTCGGCGAGGAGGCGGCCCTTGTGCAGGACCAGGACGCGGTCGGCGATCGCGTCGGCCTCTTCCAGGTAGTGAGTGGCGAACAGGACGGTACGGCCCTGCTCGGCCTGCTCGCGCATGGTGGCCCAGAACGCCTGGCGGGCGGTGACGTCCATGCCGGTCGTAGGCTCGTCCAGGACGATGAGGTCGTTGGCGCCGGCGGTGGCGAGCGCGAACCGTACGCGCTGCTCCTGGCCGCCGGAGAGCTTGTTGACCATCCGGCCGGCGATCGACGCGATGCCCGCCCGGGCCAGCACCTCGCCGACCGGGTGGGGGCGCGGGTGCAGATCGCAGGCCAGCCGGACCAGTTCCTCGACGGTGACGTCCTCCATCAGGCCGCCGCTCTGGAGCATGGCGCCGACCCGGCCGGCCTTGATGGCCTCCTGCGGGGTCGTGCCGAAGAGGCTGACCGTGCCCGAGTCGGCGGTGCGCAGGCCGAGGAGGAGGTCGAGGGTGGAGGACTTGCCGGCGCCGTTGGGGCCGAGGAGGGCCACGGTCTCGCCGGGATGCAGGTCGAGGGTGAGCCCGTCGACGGCGCGTACGTCCCCGTAGACCTTGCTGACCTGGTCGAAGCTGACCACCGCGGTCCTCGTCGCGGTCGCTCCGGTGGCTGTCGTTGTCATGCGTCCAGCCTGGCGGAACGAGGGGTGCGCGCGGCAGGGTCAGCGGTCGTGGATCCGGGATGACAGATGTCATGTGCCGGGGATGACGGGTGTACGGGGACGGGGCGCGGGGAAGCCGCCGCCTCGCCCCGGGTCCGTTTTCACCCGTTTACGCCGCCGCCCCCGGCCGGGGTCCGGTCGGGGGCGGGAGCACGGGGTGCGGGGCGGGTCAGCCGTTGCCGTCGAGGTCGATGGTGACCGTGCGCTCGGCCGGGGTCTTCCCCATCAGCGCGCCCTTCATGGCGAAGGCCACGTCGTCCGCGCTCAGCTGGTGCTTCTTGCCGTCGCCCTTGGTGATCATGATGCCGTCGAAGACACCGGCGCAGAGCCGGTCGATCGCTTCCTTGTCGTAGACGTCGACCAGCTTCCCGTCGACCGCCTTCATCGACAGGATCTGCGGCAGCGACTTCGCCGGGCCGAACGGGATCTCCTTGCCACCGGCCCGGATGGTGATCAGGCCGGACATCGCGGGCTCCGCGAACTCCTTCATCGCCCGGTCCAGTTCGGCCTGGCTGATGGTGGGTTCCTTGGTGACGACGGGCAGTTGGACGGCCCTGGCGGTGCCGGTCTCGACCTGGGCGCGGTAGGCGTCCCGGACGGAGCCCATCGACTTGTTGACGTCGATCGCCTTGCCGGCCTTGCCCGGTACGGCGACGGCCTTGCCCGGCTCGAACTTGACGGTGCCGTCCTTCGCGGTGCCCGAGCCGCCGGCCAGGTCCTGGAGCGCGACGCCCAGCTTCTCCTCGTCCACCGGGAAGACCGGCTCGACGGTCCGCTCGCCGCCGAAGAGCGAGCCGATGACGGAGACCGGGTTGTAGTCGCTGCCGGCCGCGGCGCGCACGGTGGCCTGACTGTCCAGGGAGAGCCCGGCCTTGTCCGGGGCGAGCTCCGTCTCCTTGCCGTCCACGGTCAGCTTGAGCGGGCTCGCGGCACGCTTGGCGAGCGCGGCGTCCAGCTTCTCGACGCCGTCCTCCTTCGTGCCGCCGCCGATGTCGACGCCGAGGACCGTGGTGCCCTTGGGTACGTCGGAGTGGTTCATCAGGAGTCCGGCGCCGTACGCGACACCGAGCAGGCAGACGACCGCCACACCGAGCAGGACCAGCTTCGAGCGGCCCTTCTTGGCGGGCGCGGGCTTCGGCGCGGGCTTGGCCGCGGCGGCGGCCGGCTTCGGCGCCGCGCTTCCGGGGCCGCCCGGTCCACCGGGCCCACCGGGTCCACCGGGGCCGGTGCCCATCGGGTCGCCCGGGACGTTCCGGCCGCCGGGCACGACGAGGATGCCGCTGTTCAGCGTGTCACCCGAGACGTTGCCGCCGGGGCCGCCCGGGGGCGGGGCGAACTGCGGGGTGAGGACGGCGGTGTCGTCGGACATACGCGGCGGCACGCCGCCCTGCCCGGGGCCGCCCGTGTTCAGCGGACCGGGGCCCGGCGGGAAGGGGCCGGGGCCGTCGAGGTTCGGGGTGAGCGGCGAGGTGCCGGCGGCCGGGCCCGTGGTGGGGCCGGCCGGGCCGGGGGTACGGACGCCCAGGTCGGGGGTGGAACGCGGGCCGCCCGGGCCGTCACCGGGGCCCTCCGGGAAGTCGCGCTGCGGCCCGTCCGAGAAGTACGGCAGGTCGGTACGGGGACCGGAGGGCGGGGAGACACGGCCGGGACCGCCGGGACCAGCAGGACCGCCGGCACCAACGGGGCCGCCGGGCCCACCCGTAACACCAGGACCACCGGGGCCGCCAGGCCCACCCGTAACACCAGCACCGCCAGGACCACCAGCACCGCCCGGGCCACCGGGCCCAGCCGGAGCACCCGGCCCACCCGCAGCCGGCGCCGCGAATCCCGCGCCGTCCGTGTCGCCGGGGCCGCCGCCCGTCGTCGGCTTCGCGGCCGCCGGAGGCTTGCGCGGGGCGAACCAGTCGCTGCCGCTCTTCTCCTTGGCCGGCTTCTCGGACTCCGCCGGTCCCGTGTCCTCGCCGGCGTCCGCGGCCGGTGCCTGGGGCGTCTGCGGTGCACCGCCCGGCGCGGACGCGCCCGGGCGCGGGGTCGAGCCGGTGCGCTCGCCCTCGCCCTCGGCGTCGCTCATGGGCGTACGCATGACAACAGGCGGGATGGGGCGCGAGCCCGGGATGTTGATCCGGATGCGCGTCGTCAGCGTCGTCTCGGTCTTCGGCTCTTCCGGCCGGTCCGGCTCGCCGGGCACCTGAGACCCTTCCGAGGCATCCTGCGACGGATACTGGCGGGATCCGTACGGCGGCGTACCCGAGGGGTACGCGGCTCCGCCGCGACCCTGGGGCCCGGAGGACGAACTGTCAGTTTCACGACTCAAAGCAGGTTCTCCCGATTGGCTCCGCCGCCCGCACTTCCCCCGTGCCACAGCCCGGGCGCGCGAACCACCATACTGGCCGCCGCCGGTACACACCCCGCGACCGGGGGAAACGACTGCGCACCCCCCGGACGGGCAGGGGGCATTACGGGATCGGACGGAGCACATTACTTGGCAGGTCGGCGGCTTTCGGCCCGCTGCCCGGACGATCGCGGCATGGTGGCGCAGATCACAGCGATGGCCATTCCGCCCAGCATGAAGAGGCCGAGGCCGAGCGCGTCACCGAAGACATAGTCCCCTTCGGGCCGCCCGCTGAGCAGAAAGACGACCGAAATCAGCCATCCCGCCGCCGGTGCCACGGCTCCCGGCTGGGTGCCCATCAGCGTGCGCCCGCCGTAGAAGAGGCCGGCCGCCGCCGCCAGGGCGATGAGTAGCCCGCCGGGGAACCAGGCGGGCTGGACGAGTGTTCCGGCGATGCCCACGACGGCGCCGAGGACGGCGAGCCCGAACAGGGCGGCGATCCGGGCGGGGTTGAGGGGAGCGGCCAGACCACTGGCCGGAATGTCCTTCTTCTGCGCGTCCGTCCTGCTGCCGCCGGCGCGCGCCCTGCTGCTGCCGCTCATCGGTCCGCCCCCGGCACACCCGCGAAGAGGTCCCGCTCGCGTTCGCCCGCCGGGGCGCCCGGCGTGCCGCTGACCAACTCGTAGTACTCCGTGGTGAACACGGGCTGCCCCAGGTCGTTCGACAGGGCGAACCAGGGCCCCTGGACGGCGATCTGGGTGGCGTGCGCCCGCATCGCGGCGGTCTTCGCCTCCTCGTGTCCGACGCCGTCGATCACGGTGGTGATCCGGTCGTCGTCCACCACACCCGGTACGTCGCCGATCTCGGCGATCCCCGGGAACGCGTCCGGGGCCTCGGCGCGCAGCGCGGCGAACCCCTCCTCGGCGACCGTGCGCGGCACCCGGTTCCAGTAGACCTTCGCGACGGTGTGCGGGGCGCCGGAGCCGGGGCGGTACGCGGCGTCGGCGGCCAGCTCCGCGGCGCGGGTGGCGACGCGGTGGGCCTGGATGTGGTCGGGGTGCCCGTAGCCCCCGTCGGGGTCGTACGTGACGAGGACCTGGGGGCGCACCTCGCGGATGACGCCGGCGAGGTGCCCGGCGGCCTCGTCGAGGTCGGCCGACCAGAAGGCGCCGGGGCGGCGGTTCTGCTCGGCGCCCATCATCCCGGAGTCCCGGTAGCGGCCGGGGCCGCCGAGGAAGCGGTGGTCGGTGACGCCCAGCTCCTTCATGGCCGCCGCCAGTTCGCCGCTGCGGTACGGGCCCAGGGCGTCGTCGCGGTCGGCGGCGAGGTGGGCGAGGGCGGGCGGGATGATCTCGCCCTCCTCGCCGAGCGTGCAGGTCACCAGCGTGACCAGGGCGCCCTCGGCCGCGTACCTGGCCATGGTGGCGCCGTTGTTGATCGACTCGTCGTCCGGGTGCGCGTGCACCAGGAGCAGCCGCCGGGCGGGAAGGTCCGTCATGGGACCAGCCTACGAGCCCGCGGGACGGCCGCCCGCCTACGGGTGACCGGGTCAGAACTTGATGCCGCCGATCATGCCCGCCACATTCGTGGTCAGCTCGGAGATGGTGGGCGCGATGGACGAACTGGCGAGATAGAAACCGAGCAGCGCGCAGACGACCGCATGTCCTCCCTTCAGTCCGGACTTCCGGATCAGCAGGAAGACGATGATCGCCAGCAGCACCACCGCCGAAATCGAGAGCGCCACGGCGGTTCACCTCCATCTGTACGGTCGGGACGGGCAGCACGCATGGAGCCAGCAGGTTCATACCCACCGAGCGCTACGGATCATAACTATCCGTGGCAACGCATTGTTCGGGGCACAGCAGCACGAGGGGCGCACGGACGGGCGCGGCCGATAGGTTCGGCGCATGACTTCGTCAGAGATCACGTTCCCGCTCCAGCTGGCCCGGACCATGAGATTCACCCTCGGGGCGCCGCGTGCGTTCACGGTGTCACCCGACGGTGGACGCGTGGTCTACCTGCGCTCGGGTTCGGGTACGGACCGCTCGGGGCAGCTCTGGGCGCTGGACCTGGACGGGGGCTCCGGGCCGCGAGAACGCCTGGTGGCCGATCCGCAGGCGCTGCTGGGCGGTTCGCGGGAGCGTCTGTCGGCGCAGGAGCGCGCCCGGCGGGAGCGCAGCCGCGAGGGCTCGTCCGGGATCGTGGGCTACGCGCTGGACGGGGCAGCCGAGTTGGCCGCCTTCGCGCTCTCCGGGAAGGTCTACGTGGCCGATCTGGGCGCGGGCACGGCGCGCGCCCTGCCCGTTCCGGGCCCGGCGATCGATCCGCGCCCCTCCCCGGACGGGCGACACGTCGCCTATGTGTCCAAGGGTGCCCTGCGCATGGTCGGGGTGGACGGCGAGGCGGACCGGGCGCTCGCGGAGCCGGAGGACACCCATGTCACGTACGGGCTCGCGGAGTTCATCGCGGCCGAGGAGATGAGCCGCAACCGGGGCTTCTGGTGGTCGCCGGAGTCCGACCGGCTGCTGGTGGCCCGGGCGGACGACAGCCCGGTGCGGCGGTGGTGGATCGCCGACCCCGCGCACCCGGAGCGCCGGCCGGCCGAGGTGGCGTACCCCGCGGCGGGCACGCCCAACGCGGAGGTGGGGCTCCAGGTCGTGGACCTGGACGGCAAGCGCACCGAAGTGGTGTGGGACCGGGCCCGGTTCCCGTATCTGGCGCGGGTGCACTGGTCCTCGTACGGGGCTCCGCTCCTCCTCGTCCAGGCCCGGGACCAGCGGAGCCAGCTGTATCTGGCGGTGGACCCGGAGACCGGGGCGACCCGGACCGTGCACGCGGACGAGGACGCGGTGTGGCTGGAGCTGTTCCCCGGGGTGCCCGCGTGGGCGCCGGACGGGCGGCTCGTGCGGATCACGGACGAGGGCGGGGCGCGGCGGCTCGCGGTCGGCGACCGGACGCTGACCAGGGGACGGCTGCACATCCAGTCGGTGCTGGACATCGGGGACTCCGACGTCCTGGTGTCGGCGTCGGCGGGCGCGGACGCGGCGGAGCCGGAGACCGGCGAGAGCCATGTGTACCGGGTCAACGAGCTGGGCGTGGAGCGGGTCTCCGAGGGCGTCGGCGTGCACACGGCGGTCCGGTCGGGCCGGGTGACGGTGCTGGTCTCGGTGACGCCGGAGGAGCCGGGGTCGACGGCGCGGGTGCTGCGGGACGGCAAGGAGGTCGCCGTCGTGGAGAACCGTGCGGAGCGCCCGGTGCTGACCACGCGGCCGTTGCTCACCGAAGGGGGCGCACGGCGGATTCCGTGCGCCGTGTTGCTCCCCACCGGGTACTCGGAGGCGGATGGTCCGCTTCCGGTTCTCATGGACCCGTACGGCGGGCCGCACGGCCGGCGGGTCGTGGCCGCCCACAATCCGCATCTCACCTCGCAGTGGTTCGCGGACCAGGGATTCGCGGTCGTGGTCGCCGACGGGCGCGGCACGCCGGGCCGTTCACCTGCCTGGGAGAAGGCGGTCAAGGGCAATCTGGCCCTCAGCCTCGACGACCAGGTGGAGGCCCTGCACGCGCTCGCGGAGCGCTTCCCGCTGGATCTGGACCGGGTGGCCATCCGGGGCTGGTCGTTCGGCGGCTTCCTGGCCGGGCTGGCCGCGCTGCGGCGGCCCGACGTCTTCCACGCGGCGGTCGTCGGCGCCCCGGTGACCGACCAGCGGCTCTACGACACCCATTACACCGAGCGCTATCTGGGCGACCCGGCGGAGAGCCCGGAGGTGTACGCGCAGAACTCGCTGGTCACCGACGCGGGCCTGGCACAGGCGGCCGAGCAGGTGCGGCCCATGCTGATCATCCACGGTCTCGCCGACGACAACGTGGTCGTCGCGCACAGCCTCCGGCTGTCCTCGGCGCTGCTCGCCGCGGGCCGGCCGCACGAGGTGCTGCCGCTGAGCGGGGTGACCCATATGACCCCGCAGGAGAAGGTGGCCGAGAACCTGCTGCTGCTCCAGGTGGACTTCCTGAAGCGGTCGCTGGGGCTCTGAGTCACCAGCCGGGCGGCGGCTGCGAGGGCGGCGGGGGCGGGCCGAAGCCGCCGCCCTGCGGGTGTCCGAAGCCGCCGCCCTGCGGGTAGCCGTAGCCGGGCCGCTGTCCGAGGTGCGGGGGCGTGGCCGGCGTGGGGCCCCAGCCCGGGCCGCTGCCGGACCACGGGTCCTGGCCCGGGGCGCGGACCGGTCCCGGCACGGCGAGGGCGATGAGCGCGGCCAGGGCGGCGAGCACCTGGAAGAACGAGCTGAGCAGGCTGAGCTGGAGTTCGGTCGGCAGGTCGCCGAAGTGGTCCAGCATGTCGTAGTGCACGATCCGGACCACCCCGAACACCCCGCCGGGCAGCAGCACCGCCGCGGCCACCAGGCCGAACGGGCGGGCGTGCCGGGCCCGGGACGCGGCGCTGATCCCGGCGAACACGCAGAGCAGGGCGAGCATCACGGTGGCCCAGCCCGGCGGCGGACCGGTCAGATACTGCGCGATCCGGTCACCGCCCACGTACCAGTCGGGGAAGAACTCCGGATCCCGGACGAGCTGGCGGATCTCCCAGGCGATCAGCACCGCCCCGGCCGCGCACAGCGCCAGGAACGTCAGCACGCCCGCGCCGGGGCCGGGCCCGGCCGGCGTCCGCTCGTAGGAGTCGGCGGGCGGGCGGCGGCCCGCTCCGGCGGTGATGATCATCGCGGCGGCCGCGGCGACGGCGACGAAGGCGCAGATCAGGGCCCGTGAGCGCAGGTCGTCGGAGTACGCGGCCTCCATCCGGCGGCTGCCGATGGTCCAGAGTCCGGGGAGCCGCACGGTGAGGGTGACCACCCCGGCGACGACGAGCGCGGACGCGGCGGACGCGGCGCGGAGGGCGGCCACGGCGACGGCCGCGTACACCACGAAGAGGACGAGGTCCGTGCCCGAGGTGGTGGGGGCGGTCCGCATGCGGGTGTCGTACAACCCGGACCAGTACCGCCACAGTTGGCCGAAACCGATCGCATCGACGTCCCGTATCAGCCAGCACGCGACGATCACCGCGAGCACGGCGGACAGGACGGCTCCGGTGACTCTTGCTCCGCGGGTGAGTATCACACCGGCGATACTTCCGTGCGTCCGCCCTCCGGACAAGAGGGCCTGCGCCGCCGCCCGTACGGCCACCGGCCGGGGGGCGTCACACCCCGCCGGCCGGTCCACGGCACCCGCACGGCCGTACGTTGTTCATGGTGCCGCGTCCGTATATCGGGGACGTTGCCCGTGTGTTAACGCCGCGTCAGACGGCCCGGCTGCTCCCGGAGGGCGAGGGCGGTTCCTCGTCGTCCCCGGCGGGCGGTGCGGGCCGCTCCGCCGCCTCCGCCGCCCGCGCGGCCGCCTCGCCCTGGCCGCCCTCGCCCGGCACCGCGTCGAGGGTGCCCTCCGGCGGGACCACCCGCTTCTCCTCCGCGAAGTGACAGGCGGAGGCGTGCCGGGCCGGGGTGTCCACGTCCTGGAAGACCGCCGGGACGGCCAGCAGCGGCACCTCCAGCTCGCACCGCTCCTGGGCCTTCCAGCAGCGGGTGCGGAAGCGGCAGCCGGAGGGCGGGTTGGCGGGCGAGGGCACGTCGCCGTGCAGGATGATCCGCTCGCGGAACTCCCGCGCCGCGGGGTCCGGCACCGGGACGGCGGAGAGCAGCGCCTGGGTGTACGGGTGTGTGGGGTGTTCGTAGATCTCCGCGTCGGTGCCGATCTCCACGAACCGGCCCAGGTACATCACGCCGACCCGGTCGGAGATGTGCCGCACGATGGACAGGTCGTGCGCGATGAAGACGTAGCTCAGGTTGAACTCGGCCTGGAGCCGGTCCAGCAGGTTGACGACCTGGGCCTGGACCGAGACGTCGAGCGCGGAGACCGGTTCGTCGGCGACGATGATCTCCGGGTTGAGCGCGAGGCCGCGGGCGATGCCGATGCGCTGTCGCTGGCCCCCGGAGAACTGGTGCGGATAGCGGTTGATGTACTCCGGGTTGAGCCCGACGACGTCGAGCAGCTCCTGCACCTTGCGGCGCCGGTCGCCCTTCGGGGCGACCTCCGGGTGGATCTCGTACGGCTCCCCGATGATGTCGCCGACCGTCATGCGCGGGTTGAGCGAGGTGTACGGGTCCTGGAACACCATCTGGATGTTGCGGCGGACGGCCTTGAGCGCGCGGCCGGAGAGCTTGGTGATGTCCTCGCCCTTGTACCGGATGGCGCCGGACGTGGGCTTCTCCAGCTGCACGAGCAGCCGGGCGACCGTCGACTTGCCGCAGCCGGACTCCCCCACGACGCCCAGGGTCTCGCCGGCCCCGAGGTCGAAGGTGACGCCGTCGACGGCCTTGACCGCGCCGACCTGCTTCTTGATGAGGATGCCCTGGGTCAGCGGGTAGTGCTTGACGAGGTCGCGCACCTCCAGGATCGGTTCGCCGCCCGCGTAGGCGCTCTCCTGGCGCGACTTGGACAGCAGGGTGCGCGCGGTCTCGCCCTCCTCGCGCGCTTCCTTACGCCCCGAGTGGTCAGCGTGCATCGAGCGTCTCCTTCCAGAAGTGGCAGGCGCTCTGTCGGTGCTCGGCCACGTCGTACAGCGGCGGCACGTCGGTGCGGCAGACGTCCTGGGCCATCGGGCAGCGCGGGTTGAAGGCGCAGCCGGGCGGGATGTGCAGCAGGTTGGGCGGCAGGCCCTTGATCGCGTACAGCTCCTGGCCCTTCTGGTCCAGGCGCGGGATCGAGGCCAGCAGACCCTTGGTGTACGGATGGGCGGGCGCCTTGTAGATGTCGTGCACGGGCGAGGTCTCGACGATGCGGCCCGCGTACATCACGGCGATCTTGTCGGCGACGTCGGCCACCACGCCGAGGTCGTGGGTGATGAGGATCAGGCCCATGTTCAGTTCGCGCTGGAGTTCCGCGAGGAGGTCCATCACCTGGGCCTGGACGGTGACGTCGAGGGCGGTGGTCGGCTCGTCCGCGATGATCAGGGAGGGCTCCAGGGCGAGCGCCATGGCGATCATGATGCGCTGGCGCATGCCGCCGGAGAACTGGTGCGGGTAGTTGCCCACCCGCTCCTTGGCGGCCGGGATGCGGACCCGGTCCATCAGCTCGACGGCCTTGGCCTTCGCGTCCTTGCGGGACATCCCGCGGTGCACGACGTACATCTCGCCGAGCTGCTCGCCGACGGTCAGGACGGGGTTGAGGGAGGACAGCGCGTCCTGGAAGATCATGGCCATCTCCTGGCCGCGGATCTTCCGGCGCTCCTCCTTCTTCATGGTCAGCAGGTCGCGGTCCTTGAACAGGATCTCGCCCCGCGGGATCTTCCCCGGGGGCATGTCGAGGATGCCCATGACCGCCTGTGCGGTGACCGACTTGCCGGAGCCCGATTCGCCGAGCACCGCCAGCGTCTCGCCCTCGGCCACCGAGTAGTTGACCCCGTTGACGGCCTTGACGATCCCGTCCCGGGTGTGGAACTCCACGTGCAGATCGCGCACTTCGAGCAACATGGCAGCGGACTCCTCAGCGCAGCTTGGGGTCGAGGGCGTCGCGCACCGCGTCGCCGAGCATGATGAAGGCCAGCACCGTGACGGCCAGCGCACCGGCGGGCCAGAGGAGCATGTGCGGGGCGTTGCGGATGTACTGGGACGCGGCCGAGATGTCGATGCCCCAGGAGACGGCGGGCGGCTTCAGACCGACGCCGAGGAACGACAGGGTCGCCTCCAGCGAGATGTACGTGCCCAGCGCGATGGTCGCGACGACGATGACCGGGGCGACGGCGTTCGGCGCGATGTGGCGCAGCATCATCCGGCCGTTGGAGGCGCCGAGGGCCCGGGCGGCCTGGACGTAGTCGTTGTGCTTGGCGGTGATGACGGAGCCGCGGGCGATGCGGGCGATCTGCGGCCAGCCGAGCAGGACGATGAAGCCGATCACCGGCCAGACGGTGGAGCTGGTCACCACGGAGAGGAAGACCAGGCCGCCGAGGACGACGGGGATGCCGAAGAAGATGTCGGTGAGCCGGGACAGGATGCCGTCCCACCAGCCGCCGAAGAACCCCGCGAGGCCGCCGAGGACGCTGCCGATCAGGGCGACGCCGAGGGTGGAGCAGATGCCGACGGTGACGGAGTTGCGGGCCCCGTAGACGACGCGGGTGTAGACGTCGCAGCCCTGTCCGTCGAAGCCGAAGGGGTGGCCGGGCTGGGAGCCCTGCTGGGCCTTGCCGAGGTCGCAGTCGAGCGGGTCGCCGGAGGCGATGAGCTGCGGCCAGATCGAGATGACCACCAGGAACAGGATGATCAGCGCGGAGATGATGAAGACCGGGTTGCGGCGCAGGTCGCGCCAGGCGTCGGACCACAGGCTCTGCGGTTTGGTGTCGGGGCCGGTGCCGCCCGGGCCGCCGGGGGTCTTCTCCAGGCTGTCGCCCTCCGCGAGCGCGAGGTCCGTGGGCCCGCCGGCTCCGGCGGCCGAGATCGCCTCGTCCGGTGTCTGCTCAGGCATAGCGGATCCTCGGGTCGAGTACGGCGTAGAGGAGGTCGACGATCAGGTTGGCCGCCAGGAAGACCAGCACCAGGACGGTGACGAAGCCGACCACGGTCTGCGAGTTCTGGCGCAGGATGCCCTGGTAGAGCTGGTAGCCGACGCCGTGGATGTTGAAGATCCGCTCGGTGACGATCGCCCCGCCCATCAGGGCGCCCACGTCCGTACCGATGAAGGTGACGACGGGGATCAGCGAGTTGCGCAGCAGGTGGCGGATGACCACGCGGCGCCGGGGCAGCCCCTTGGCGGTGGCGGTGCGGACGTAGTCGGCGCGGGTGTTCTCGGCGATCGAGGTCCGGGTGAGCCGGGTGACGTACGCCAGTGAGACGGAGGCCACCACCAGGCCCGGGATGATCAGCTCGTTCAGGGGGGCCTCGGGCGAGACGGACGGTTTGATGACGCCCCACTCGACGCCCAGGAGCAACTGGAGCAGCAGACCGGTGACGAAGGTCGGGATGGAGATCACGACCAGCGTGAGGATGAGGACGGTGGTGTCGACCGGCCGGCCCCGGCGCAGCCCCGTGACCACGCCGAGGCTGATGCCGATCACGATCTCGAAGACGATCGCGACGAGGGTGAGGCGGATGGTGATGGGGAAGGCGGTGCCCATCAGCTCGGTGACGTTCTGCCCGTTGAACGCGGTGCCGAAGTCGCCGGTGAAGACGTTGCCCATGTAGGTGAGGTATTGCTGCCACACCGGCTTGTCGAGGCCGAATTCCGCGCGGAGTTGGGCGGCGGTCGCCGGGTCGCACTGGCGGTCGCCGCAGAGACCGGCGATGGGGTCACCCATCACGTTCACCATCAGGAAGATCAACAGCGTGGTGCCGAAGAAGACCGGGATCATCTGCAGCAGCCGCCGGATCACATAACGTCCCATGAGGGGCTCCGGGGGTCGCGGGGGACGGAGGCTGAGGAGTCGGGGGGACGGGGAAGCCGGGCGGCCGGTGCGTCACCGCACGGTCGCCCGGCTCCGTCCCTTACTTGACCTTGATCTGCTCGTACACCGGGACGCTGAACTGGTTCAGCGAGACGTTGGTGACGTTGTCCGAGTAGCCGGCGCTGCCGTTCTGGTACCAGAGCGGGATGACGGGCATCTGCTGGACCATGACCTTCTCGGCGTCCTGGAAGGTGGAGACGGCCTTGGCCTTGTCGGACTCGGCGTTGGCCTTGTCCACGAGGTCGTCGAACTGCTTGTTGCTCCACTTGCCGTCGTTGGACGAGGCGTTGGTGTAGTACACGGGCTGCAGGAAGTTCTGGATGAGCGGGTAGTCCATCTGCCAGCCCGCGCGCCAGGCGCCGTGCAGCTTCTGCTGGGAGACCTGGCTGCGGAAGTCGGCGAAGGTGCCGACGGGGGCGCCCACGCACGCCTTGTTGTTGCCCATGACCTTGTTGATGCTGTTGCAGACGGCGTCGACCCATTCCTTGTGCGAGCCGGTGTCCGCGTTGTACGAGATCTTGAGCTGGCCGCCCGGGATGCCGCCGCCGTCCTCGATCATCTTCTTCGCCTCGGCGGCGTTGTACGTGCACTCCTTGCCGCAGAGCCCCTTCTTGAAGCCGCCGTCGTCGCCGAGGACCGGGGAGGTCCAGTCGGAGGCGGGGGTGCGGGTCTTCTGGAAGATCTGGTCGGTGATCTGCGGGCGGTTGATCGCCATCGACAGGCCCTGGCGGACCTTGGCCGCGTCGGGGGTGTCCCACTGCTTGTCGTAGAACGGGAAGGCGAGGGTCTG
The DNA here is from genome assembly GCF_044761525.1 of Streptomyces sp. NPDC097595. NCBI lineage: Bacteria > Bacillati > Actinomycetota > Actinomycetes > Kitasatosporales > Streptomycetaceae > Streptomyces > Streptomyces sp. NPDC097595. The sequence continues at coordinate 172,065 of NZ_JBIWCN010000018.1, forward strand.
GATGATGCCGGCCGGGGTGTTGATGTAGCGGTCGCCGAGGTCCGACTTGACGTTCTTCAGCTGCGAGGCGGGCACGTCGTCCACGAGGTCGAGGTTGCCGGCCGTCAGGTCGGTGTAGGCGGTGTTGTTGTCGGTGTAGACCTTGAGGTCGATGCCGCCGTTCTGCGCCTTGTCGTCCCCGGGGTAGTCGTCCCACTTGCGCAGGCTCATCGAGGAGCCCTTGGTGTACTTGTCGATGGTGTACGGGCCGTTGCCGACGGGCTGCTTGAGCCAGTCCGCGTGGTTGTCGAAGAACGCCTTGGGGAGCGGGGCGAAGGCCGGGTAGCCGAGGGTGTCGGGCCACAGCGAGAACTTCTGCGCCAGCTTGACCGTGAAGGTCCTGCCGTCCACGACCTTGAGGCCGGACATGGTGGTGGCGCTCGCCTTGCCGGACTCCGGGTGCACCTTGTCGTAGCCGTCGATGTAGCCGAAGAAGTAGGCGTTCTTCTGGTTGTTCTTGAGGAGGGCCCCGTAGTTCCAGGCGTCCACGAAGGACTTGGCGGTGATCTTCTCGCCGTTGCTGAAGGTCCAGCCGTCCTTCACCGTGACGGTGAAGTTCTGGTTGTCCTTGGTCTCGATCTTCTCGGCGAGCATGTTGGTGGCTTCGCCGGTCTTCGGGTCGTACTTCTTCAGACCCCGGAAGATCATGTCGAGGACCTTGCCGCCCTGCACCTCGTTGGTGTTCGCCGGCTCCAGCGGGTTCTGCGGGTCACCCCAGGACGAGCTGACGATCCCGTCGGCGCCACCTCCACCGCCACCGCTGTCGCCCCCGCCGCAGGCCGTCGCCGCCAGGGCGACGGCCGCCGCGCATGCGGCCCACTTGACGTGTGTGGCTCCGCGCATGGAGTGCCTCCTCATTGTGCTCCGGCTTACGTGAGGTCAAATATCACCTCAGAGTGGGGCGTACGCATATCTACTCCCCCCATTCGGGCGCGGAGCGCACCCGTCCGGTCGTCGGCGAACGCGCCCGGACACCGGATTCCGGACGCGCACACGACACCTGAACGAGCCCTTCCACCCCCTCTGACGAGCGGCGAAGCGGTAACGACGGGGCAACGAACCGGCATCGGCCGCATAGCGCCACATCCGGATGTACGAATTCCGAGACAATGCCGCCCGGATATCGGACTCAATGCCCGGATTGAATTGAATTGCAGGTCAATATGCCCTGGATCAGGCAAACGCAAGGTAAAAGACTCGCCATGTGAAGGTCATGAACGAGTCAAGGTGCCAAAGAGCGGCCCAAGGCGGCTCGACATTCATTGACCCTGCGTGAATTGCGTTGAAAAAGTCCGGGTAGCCCGTGGGTGTGCCCTGCGGAGTCCTTCGACCCTCCGGGCCAGGAGCACCATGACGATTCCAACCTCGAACGCAGCAGCCACCCTTGAGGCGGCGGACGTGACGGCGGCGCTTCCGCCGGAGTCCGCCTCGGGCAAGGGAGGTGACGGCCGGTCGCCCGGAAAGCTCGCCTGGCGCCGCTTCAAGCGGGACCGTACCGGCGTGATTTCCGCGTATGTGGTCATTTTCTTCTTTGTGGTGGGCATTGCCGCACCGCTGATCGCGAAGCTGTACGGAAAGGACCCGTACACGACGTACGGGCAGAACGACACCAGCCTGCTGGACGACTTCGGCTCCCCGGTCCTCCCCAACGGCGGCATCAGCGGCGACTTCTGGTTCGGCATCGAGCCCGGCCTCGGCCGGGACGTCTTCACCTTCCTGCTCTACGGCATCCGCAACTCCCTGCTCATCGCCGCCGCCACCACGCTGCTCGTCACCGTGATCGGCATCGCGATCGGCATCACCGCGGGCTACCTCGGGGGCAAGACGGACTACCTGGTCGGCCGGGTCATCGACATCCTGCTGGCCTTCCCCTCCACGCTCTTCTTCATCGCCTTCTGGCCCGTACTGCTCTCGATCCTGGTCGACCCGGAGGAGAACACTCCGGTCTGGCTGACCGTGGTCACCCTCATCTCGGTCATGACCGCCTTCGGCTGGGCCTCCATCGCCCGTCTGCTGCGCGGTGAGGTACTGGCCCTGCGCGAGCGCGAGTTCGTCGAGGCCGCCAAGGTCACCGGCGCGTCCCCGGCGCGGATCATCTTCAAGGAACTGCTGCCCAACCTCTGGACGCCGATCCTGATCCAGGCCACGCTCGCGCTGCCCGCGTATGTGACGGCGGAGGCGGGTCTCGCCTTCCTCGGCGTCGGGCTGACGTCACCGACCCCGGACTGGGGCGTGATGATCCAGCGCGGCTCGGACGTCTACCAGAGCGACATCACGTTCATGCTCTTCCCCGGCGCGTCGATGGTGATCTTCGTGATCGCCTTCAACCTCCTCGGCGACTCGGTGCGCGACGCACTGGACCCCAAGACCAAGCGCTGAACCCGCCGTACTCCGGACGGGCGACGGGGCCCACCCGGATCCATCGTTTCTCCACTCGACCAGAGCAGGAAGCCATGTCTCTCTCCCGCAGAAACTTCGTCATCGCCACGTCGGTCGCGGCCGGCGGCTCGATGGTGCTCACCGCCTGCAGCAGCGGCAGCTCCACCGCCGGCAAGGGTGACAAGAGCAAGGGCCACGGCGGCGCCGACAAGTACACCGGCTCGGTGGTCGTCGGCACCAAGGAGGACTCCACGGGCGCCGCTCCGGAGATCCCCGGGGCCAAGAAGGGCGGGACGATCCGCGGCATCGCGCCGGACGACTTCTCGCACCTGGACCCGCAGCGCATCTACTTCTCGTGGAACTCCGCGGTCGGTGACCTCTTCATCCGCTGCCTGACCGGGTACAAGATCGCCTCCGACGGCACGATGAAGCTCGTCGGCGACCTCGCCACCGACGCCGGCACCACCAAGGACGGCGGCAAGACCTGGGAGTTCACGCTCAAGGACGGCCTCAAGTGGGAGGACGGCAAGGAGCTGACGGTCGAGGACGTGCGCCACGGCATCGAGCGCGGCTTCGCCAGCTTCACCACCGAGGGCGCCGGCTACGCCCAGCAGGCGCTCACCGGCACGACCGACTTCCGCGGCAAGTACAAGGGCCCGTTCAGCGGGAAGCACCTCGACTCGGTCGTCACGGACACCGCGAAGAAGACCATCACCTTCAAGCTGGCCGAGACCCGCCCGGACTTCAACTTCACCCTGGCGATGAGCTCCTACGGCGCCGTCCCGGTCAAGGGCGACAGCAAGGACAAGTACGACAAGGACCCGGTCTCCTGCGGCCCGTACCGCATCAAGTCGCACGCCGTCGACAAGTCGATGACCCTGGTCCGCAACGAGCACTGGGACCCGAACCTCGACGCGATCCGCAACGCGTACCCGGACAGCATCGTCTACGAGTTCGGCCCCGAGTCGCTCCAGGCCACCGACCGTCTGATCGCCGACTCCGGCGACGACCAGTACGCCGTCATGGCGTACAGCGGTGTCCCGGCCGAGCGCATCCAGAAGGTCCTCACCGACGCCGACCTGAAGAAGCGCACCTTCAACGGTCTGCTCACCGGCATCTACTACTACGCGATCAACACCAAGCGCATCACCGACCTGAAGGTGCGCCAGGCCCTGATCCACGCGTGGCCGCTGGAGCAGATCCGCAAGATCTACGGTGGTCCGTCGGCCGGTGACTACGCCACGTCCATCCTGAGCCCCGACATCCTCGGCTACGCCAAGGACGACGTCTACGGCAAGCTGAAGAAGCCGCAGGGCGACCCGGAGAAGGCGAAGGCGCTGCTGAAGGAGGCGGGCAAGGAGGGTCAGAAGATCGTCTACGCCTTCCCGCAGAGCAACACCTACGACAAGACCAAGGTCGTCATCGAGAACGCCCTCAAGGCCGCCGGCTTCGAGCCCGTTCTCAAGCCGCTGGAGTCCACCAGCTACTACGACGGCGTCCAGAAGATCGACAACAAGTTCGACGTGATGTGGTTCGGCTGGTCCCCGGACTGGCCGACCGGCTACACCCTGATGCAGCCGCTGTTCGACGGCGGCACCATCGCGGACGGCGCGAACAACATCTCGCAGCTGAACGTCGACTGGGTCAACGAGGCCATCAAGAAGAACGTCACCATCGCCGACCCGGCCGAGGCCGGCAAGCAGTGGGCCGCGCTCGACAAGCGGATCATGACGGAGGAGGCGCCGATCATCCCCGAGACGTTCCAGCGCCGCTTCTACCTGTACGGCTCGAAGGTCGGCGGGGCCATGTTCCACCCGCAGTACTCCTCGGCCATCTTCTACAAGCTCTTCGTGAAGGCCTAGCCGACACCCCCCGAGGCGGGGCGCCCCCGCGGCGCCCCGCCCGCTCCCCTCCCCCTCGTCGGCGTCTGCCAGGGAAATCCATCGCCATGTTCCGCTTCCTCATCCGCCGGGCAATCGGCGCACTGGTCATCCTGCTGATCATCAGTGCCATCACCTTCGTCCTCTTCTACGTCGCGCCCCGCGACCCCGCTCGCGCGGCCTGCGGCAAGATCTGCACACCGGAGACGCTGGCGCTGGTCAAGCAGAACCTCGGCATCGCCGACCCGCTGCCCGTGCAGTACTGGCACTGGCTGGAGGGCGTGTTCGTCGGACGCGACTACAGCTCGTTCGGGCACTGCCCCGCGCCGTGCCTGGGCTACTCGTTCCGCAACCGCGAGCCGGTCCTCGCCACCATCATGGACCGCCTCCCCACGACGCTCTCCCTCTCCGTCGGCAGCGCGGTCGTCTTCGTGCTCTTCGGTGTGGGCACCGGCATGCTGGCCGCCGTGAAGCAGGGCAAGGCGCTGGACAAGGTCGCCTCCTCGGCGTCCCTGATCGGCTCCTCGATGCAGATCTACATCGTCGGCGTGGTCGCCATGTACTACCTCAGCGACCAGTGGCACATCCTCAGCCGCCCCAAGGACGTCGCGCTGACCCAGGACCCGGCCGGCTGGTTCGCCGGACTGCTGCTGCCCTGGATGGTGCTGGCGCTGATCTTCACCGCCAACTACACGCGTATGACCCGCTCCCAGCTCGTGGAGTCGATGAGCGAGGACTACGTCCGCACCGCCCGCGCCAAGGGCCTGTCCCGGCGCACCGTGTTCTTCCGGTTCGCGTGGCGCGGCGCGATGGGCCCGATCGTCACCATCTTCGGACTCGACCTCGGTCTGCTGCTCGGCGGCGCGATCATCACCGAGAAGACCTTCGGTCTCCATGGCATCGGCGCCCTGTCGATCAAGGCGGTCTACGACAACGACCTGCCGATGATCCTCGGCGTCGTCCTGGTCGCGGCGGCGGCGATCGTCCTCTTCAACATCGTCGTCGACGCCGTCTACGCCCTCATCGACCCACGCGTCCGCCTCGCCTAGGGAGAGACCCCATGAGCACCCCCTTCCTCTCCGTACGCGATCTGCGCGTGCACTTCTCCAGCGAAGACGGCATGGTCAAGGCCGTCGACGGGCTCTCCTTCGACCTGGAGCGCGGCAAGACCCTCGGCATCGTCGGCGAGTCCGGCTCCGGCAAGTCCGTCACCAACCTGGCCATCCTCGGACTGCACCACCCCGACCACACCGAGATCGACGGCGAGATCCTGCTCGACGGGCAGGACCTGCTCTCCGCGTCCGAGCGGGAGCTGGAACGGCTGCGCGGCAACAAGATGGCCATGGTCTTCCAGGACGCCCTGGCCTCCCTGTCGCCGTACCACACCATCGGCAAGCAGATCGGCGAGACGTTCCGCAAGCACACCGGCGCCTCCAAGCAGGAGGCCCGGGCGCGGTCGATCGAGATGCTCACCAAGGTGGGCATCCCGCAGCCGAACCTGCGCGTGGACGACTACCCGCACCAGTTCTCCGGCGGTATGCGCCAGCGCGCGATGATCGCCATGTCGCTGGTCTGCGACCCCGCGCTGCTGATCGCGGACGAGCCGACGACCGCGCTGGACGTCACCGTGCAGGCCCAGATCATGGACCTGCTCAAGGACCTCCAGCAGGAGTTCGGCACCTCGATCATCTTCATCACCCACGACCTCGGCGTCATCGCCGACATCGCGGACGACGTCCTCGTGATGTACGGCGGGCGCTGTGTGGAGCGGGGTACGAAGAAGGAGGTGCTGCGGGCGCCCCAGCACCCGTACACCTGGGGTCTGCTGGGCTCGATGCCCACCCTCGAAGGGCCGGTGGACGTGCCCCTCTCGCCGATCCCCGGTACCCCGCCGAGCCTCCTCAACCCGCCGACCGGCTGCCGCTTCCACCCGCGGTGCTCGTTCACCGAGCAGGTCGGCGGCGACCGCTGCTCGGCCCAGCAGCCTCCGCTGGACCTGGTGTCCGGGCGCGGGGCGGCCTGCCACCTGACCCCGGAGCAGCGCGTGGAGTTCTTCACCGACTTCGCCGGCACCCGGGCCAACTGACGTACAAGAGACGGGACTTTCCCACCATGAGCAGCACCGATCCCCTCCTGGACGTCTCCGGACTCACCAAGCACTTCCCGATCAAGGGCGGCTTCCCGATCCGGCGGACCGTCGGGGCCGTCCAGGCCGTGGACGGACTGGACTTCACCGTCGCCGAGGGCGAGAGCCTGGGCCTGGTCGGTGAGTCCGGCTGCGGCAAGTCGACCACGGGCCGGCTGGTCACCCGGCTCCTCGAACCGACCGCGGGCCGGATCACCTACCGCGGGCAGGACATCACGCACGCCGGCCGCAAGCAGCTGGCGCCGGTCCGCTCCGAGATCCAGATGATCTTCCAGGACCCGTACGCCTCGCTGAACCCGCGCCAGACGGTCGGCAAGATCGTGTCGGCGCCGATGGAGGTCAACGGCATCGAGCCGCCCGGCGGCCGCGAGGCCCGGGTGCGGGAGCTGCTGGAGACGGTCGGGCTCAACCCGGAGCACTACAACCGCTTCCCGCACGAGTTCTCCGGCGGCCAGCGCCAGCGCATCGGGGTGGCCCGCGCGCTGGCCCTGGAGCCGAAGCTGATCGTGGCGGACGAGCCGGTGTCGGCGCTGGACGTGTCGATCCAGGCGCAGGTGGTCAACCTGTTGCAGAAGCTCCAGAAGGAGCTGGGGATCGCCTTCCTGTTCATCGCCCACGACCTGGCGGTCGTACGGCACTTCTCGCAGCGCGTGGCCGTGATGTACCTGGGCCGGATCGTGGAGATCGCGGACCGCGACGACCTGTACGGGAATCCGCGCCACCCCTATACGCGAGCGCTGCTCTCCGCCGTGCCCGAGGCGACCGCGGACGACACACCGGCCCGTGACCGCATCCGGCTCACCGGCGACGTCCCGTCCCCCGTCAACCCGCCCTCGGGCTGCCGCTTCCGCACCCGCTGCTGGAAGGCCACGGACAAGTGCGCGAGCGAGGCGCCCCCGCTGGTCCGGGTCTCCGGCAGCCGTGAGGGCCACCTGACGGCCTGCCACTACCCGGAGGACTCCCAGTCGGTGGCCGCCGTCCCGCAGGCCCGCAAGGAGGACGCCAGGGCCGTAAAGAGCCTCGACGAGGGGGACGCGAAGCCCGCCACGAGCCTCGGCAAGGACGGCGGGCCCGAAGACCGCGAGGCGCGAGGCTGACACCCCTCGCCTCGGCCCCGGGGCCGTACGCCCGGCGCGGGACCCGACCGGTCCCCGCCCCCCCGTACGGCTCCGGCCGGGGGAACCGGGCACGCAACGGCCCATTGACCCGAGCACCCTGCGAGCCCGGTTCCCGGTACACGGGAAAGGCGCCCCGGAACCGATCGGTTCTGGGGCGCCTTTCGTTGTGCGCGCGGTGTTACGAGGCCGCGTGCACCACGTCCTTCTCCTCCGCGAAGTGGCAGGCCGACTCGTGGGCGGCCGGCGTCTTCGAGGTCTTGAAGCGCTCGGGGACCGCGAGGAGCGGCACCTCGGTGGCGCACTTGTCCTGGGCCTTCCAGCAGCGGGTGCGGAAGCGGCAGCCCGAGGGCGGGTTGGCCGGGGACGGGACGTCACCGGTGAGGATGATCCGCTCGCGGCCCTCGCGGGCCTCCGGGTCCGGCACCGGGACGGCCGACAGCAGCGCCTGGGTGTAGGGGTGCGTCGGGTGGTCGTAGATCTGGACGTCCGTACCGATCTCGGCCATCTTGCCGAGGTACATGACGCCGACCCGGTCCGAGATGTGCCGGACGATCGACAGGTCGTGCGCGATGAAGAGGTAGGACAGGTTGAACTCGTCCTGGAGCTTCTCCATCAGGTTGACGACCTGCGCCTGCACCGACACGTCGAGCGCGGAGACCGGCTCGTCGCAGATGATGATCTCCGGGTTGAGCGCGAGGCCCCGGGCGATGCCGATGCGCTGGCGCTGGCCGCCGGAGAACTGGTGCGGGTACCGGTTGATGTACTCCGGGTTGAGGCCGACGACGTCCAGGAGCTCCTGGACACGGCGCCGCCGGTCGCCCTTGGGGGCCACCTCGGGGTGGATCTCGTACGTCTCGCCGATGATGTCGCCCACCGTCATACGGGGGTTGAGCGAGGTGTACGGGTCCTGGAACACCATCTGGATGTTGCGGCGGACGGCCTTCAGCGCGCGGCCGGACAGCTTGGTGATGTCCTGGCCCTTGTAGAAGACCTCGCCGGCGGTGGCCCGCTCCAGCGTCATCAGCAGCTTGGCGACGGTGGACTTGCCGCAGCCGGACTCGCCGACGATGCCCAGCGTCTCGCCCGCGTACAGGTCGAACGAGATGCCGTCGACGGCCTTGACCGCGCCGACCTGCTTCTTGAAGAGGATGCCCTGCGTCAGCGGGAAGTGCTTGACGAGGTTGCGCACCTGGAGGATCGGCTCCCCCTGCGACACGGGCGCGTCGATGGCGGCTACGGCCTCCGCCTCGCTCGCCGCGTCGACGGTCTCCACCTCGGAGACGTTGGGGGTGGCGTCCACGGACTCCTTCGAGATGTCAGCCATGGATCGTCTCCTTCCAGAAGTGACAGGCGCTGCGGCGGCCGGCCAGCTCGGTGCCGTCCTGCTCGGTGACCGGCTGGAGGGCCGGGATGTCCGAACGGCAGATGTCCTGGGCCATGGTGCAGCGCGGGTTGAACGCGCAGCCCGACGGCACGTGCAGCAGGTTGGGCGGCAGGCCCTTGATCGCGAAGAGCTCCTGGCCCTTCTGGTCCAGGCGCGGGATCGAGGCCAGCAGACCCTTGGTGTACGGGTGCGCGGGGCGCTTGTAGATCTCGTGCACCGGGGCGGTCTCGACGATCCGGCCCGCGTACATCACGGCGATCTTGTCGGCGACGTCCGCGACGACACCCAGGTCGTGGGTGATCAGGATCAGGCCCATGTTGTACTCGCGCTGGAGCTCCGCGAGCAGGTCCATCACCTGGGCCTGGACGGTCACGTCGAGCGCGGTGGTGGGCTCGTCCGCGATGATCAGGTCCGGCTCCAGGGCGAGCGCCATCGCGATCATGATGCGCTGGCGCATACCGCCGGAGAACTGGTGCGGGTAGTCCGAGACCCGGGCCGCGGCGGCCGGGATCTTCACCTGGTCCATCAGCTCGATGGCCTTGGCGCGGGCTTCCTTCTTGGACAGGCCCTGGTGGACCCGGAACATCTCGCCGAGCTGGTAGCCGACGGTGAGGACCGGGTTCAGCGAGGACAGCGCGTCCTGGAAGATCATGGCGATCTTCTGGCCGCGGATCTTCCGGCGCTCCTCGTTGGACATCTTGAGCATGTCCTGGCCGCGGAAGAGGATCTCGCCCTTGGGGATCCTGCCGGGCGGCATGTCGAGGATGCCCATGATGGCCTGCGCCGTCACGGACTTGCCGGAGCCGGACTCGCCGAGGACGGCGAGGGTCTCGCCGGCGTCCACGCTGTAGTTGACCCCGTTGACCGCCTTGGCCACACCGTCGCGGGTGTGGAACTCCACGTGCAGGTCACGGACTTCGAGCAGGGGACCGACGTGGTCGTCACCCCGGCGTGCGGACGGGACTTCGGCGGTCTTGTTGATGGTGGCCACGTTCGCCCTCCTATCGCGACTTCGGATCGAGGGCGTTGCGGACGGCTTCGCCGAGCATGATGAACGCCAGAACGGTGATGCTGAGCATGATCGACGGGTAGATCAGGATGTGCTGCGCCACCCGGATCTGGTTCGAGCCCGTCGAGATGTCGATGCCCCACGAGATGGTCGGGTCGGCGAGACCGAGGCCCAGGTACGACAGGGTCGCCTCGGCCGAGATGTACACACCCAGCGAGATGGTGGCGACGACGATCACCGGCGCCATCACGTTCGGCAGGATGTGCCGGAACATGATCCGGGTGGTCCCCGCGCCGAGCGCCCGGGCCGCCTGGACGTAATCGGCCTCCTTGACGGTGATCACCGCGCCACGCATGACACGGGCGATCTGGGTCCAGCCGAGGAACGCCAGGGCGAGCACGACGACCCACACCTTGCGCTCGCTGAAGGACTGGAGCACGACCATCGCACCGAGCAGGAAGGGCAGGCCCAGGAAGATGTTGGTGAAACCGGAGAGGACCGCGTCGACCCAGCCGCCGAAGAACCCGGACAGCATGCCGATGAGGCCGCCGAACACGGTCACCAGCACGGTGACGCAGACGCCGACGGTGATCGAGGCGCGGGTGCCGTAGATGACGCGGGCGTAGACGCTGCGGCCCTGCCCGTCGTATCCGAGCCAGCCCTCCGAGCCGATCTTGCTCAGCTCCGGCTTCTTCAGGAAGTGCTTCCCGAGGTCCGCGTGGGTCGCCGAGGCCCCGGTGAACAGGCCGGGGAAGACGGCTATCACCAGGAGGATGACGATGAGGACGGACGACACCAGGAAGTAGGGGTTGCGACGCAGGTCGGCCCAGGCGTCGCCCCACAGGCTGCGCGCCTTGGCGGCCTTCACGACGGAGGTCGGGTCCGTGACGGGACCGTGGATGTCCTCGGGCGCGGGTGCGGTCTTGGTCACGTCAGGCATAACGGATCCTCGGGTCCAGGACCGCGTACAGCAGGTCGACGATCAGGGTCATGAACAGGTAGACGAGCACCAGGATGGTGACGAGGCCCACCAGGGTCGTGCCTTCACGCCGGGTGATCGACTCGACGATGGTGCCGCCGATGCCCTTGACGTTGAAGACGGACTCGGTGACGACCGCACCGCCCATCAGGGCGCCCAGGTCGGTGCCCAGGAAGGTGATGACGGGGATCATCGAGTTGCGCATGAGGTGCACACCGATGATGCGGCGCTTGGGAAGTCCCTTGGCGACGGCCGTACGCATGTAGTCGGACCGCAGGTTCTCGGCCATCGTCGTACGGGTCAGCCGTGCCACGTACGCGAGGGAGAGCGAGCCGAGCACGATGGCCGGGGTCAGTAGTTCGCTCCAGGTCGCCTCGTTCGAGACGTTGGGCGAGATCAGCCCCAACTGGTCGGCGAAGACGGACTTCACGATGTGCGCCAGCACGAAGACGGGGATCGAGATGATCAGCAGCGTCAGGATCAGGACCACGTTGTCGGCCAGCCGGCCCGCGCGCAGACCCGCGACCATGCCCAGGCCGATGCCGAGGATGATCTCGATGATGAACGCCATGCTCGCGAGTCGCAGCGTGACCGGGAAGGCGTCGCCGAGCACGTCGGTGACGGGGCGCCCGCTGGCTATCTGGTTGCCGAAGTCCCCATGAAAGATCATGCCCTTCATGTAGTCCCAGTACTGCACCAGAATCGGCTGGTCCAGTCCGAGCTTGTGCCGCATCGCTTCCAGAGTGGCCGGGTCGGCCCCCTTGTCCCCGAAGAGCCCGCGCACGGGGTCGCCGGGCAGCGTGTAGACCATCAGGAAGATCAGCAGCGTTGTCCCGAGAAAGACCGGGATCATCTGGAGCAGTCGTCGTGCGACATAGCGCCCCATCATGCCTCCATGTAATAGGCGGCGGCAGCCGACGGGCCCTCCCCCGCACCGACTTCCCCTGAGGGTGGGTCGATTGCGTGGAAGGGCCCCCCGGCCACTGCGTGCGGCAGGCGCGGGACCGTTCTTCAGGCGGTCCCGCGCGTGCGCGCGGACTACGTCGGTGTGATTACTTCTTGACCTCGACCTGCGTCAGGATCGGGTCGCCGTCCTGCGCGTAGTCGACGTTCTGGACCTTCTCCGAGTAGCCGGCGTTGACCTTGTAGTACCAGAGCGGGATGGAGGGCATGTAGTTCACCAGCTCCTTCTCGATCTTCTGGTACGCGGCAACGGACTCTTCGAGGGAGGCGGCGGAGTCGGCCTTCTTGATCTCCGCGTCCAGGGCCTTGTTCGAGAAGTCGCCCTGGTTGCCCGCGGCGCCGGTACGGAACAGGTCCGAGATGAAGTTGGCGTTCACCGGGTAGTCGAGCACCCAGCCGGAGCGGTACAGGGACTTGACCTGCTTGTCGTCACGCGCGTTGGTGTCGGCCTGGAAGTCGGCCTTCGAGTCACCGGTGCACTTGACGCCGGTCGACTGCGTGATGCTGTTGCAGACCGCCTCGACCCATTCCTTGTGCCCGCCGTCGGCGTTGAACTGGATCGAGATCTTGTTGCCCGGGACGCCGCCGCCGTCCTTGATGAGCTGCTTGGCCTTGGCGGGGTCGTACTTGGTGACGTCGCCGGTGGCGTCCTTCTGGAAGCCGAGCACGCCCTGGGCGACCCAGCCGGTCGCCGGCTCACGCGTGCCCTGGAGCACGGTCTTCGTGATCGTGTCGCGGTCGATGCCCATCGACAGACCCTGGATGACCTTGGGGTCGATGTCCTTGAACTGCTTGGTGTAGAACGCGACGGCGATCGTCTGGATGGCCGAGTACGGCTTGTCCACGGCGCGGTCACCGAGGTCGGACCGGTAGACCGGGAGGTCCTTCGGGCCGATCTGGCGCAGCACGTCGACGTTGCCGGACTTCAGGTCCTCGTAGGCGGTCTCGAGGGTGGTGTAGTTCTTGAAGATCACACCGCCGTTCTTCGCCTTGTCGAGACCCTTGTAGTCGTCGTTGCGGACGACCTTGATCTGCTTCTTGTGGTCCCAGCTGACGAACTTGTACGCGCCGTTGCCGACCGGCTTCTCACCGGCGGCCTTCGGGTCCGCGTAGAAGGACTCGGGCAGCGGGGAGAAGACCGTGTAGCCGAGCTTGTACGAGAAGTACGGCAGCGGGGCGTTGAGCTCGATGGTGAACGTGTAGTCGTCCACCTTCTTCAGACCGGACATGGTGTCCGACTTCGGCTTGGCCTTCGCGTCCTCCGGGTGGACGTCCGCGTAGCCCTTGATGTCGCCGAACCAGGAGGCGTTGGTCTGGTCGTTCTTGATGTTGGCGGCCCAGTTCCAGGCCTTGATGTAGGACTCGGCCGTGACGGGGGTGCCGTCGTGGAACTTCCAGTCCTTCTTGAGCTTGACCGTCCAGAGCTTCGAGTCCTTGGTGTCGACGGACTCGGCGTTGATCATCTCAAGCTTGCCGGACGGGTCGTAGTCCACCAGCTGCGAGAAGATCGCGTCGGTGACGATGCTGCCGTTCGACTCCATCGTGTTGGCCGGCTGCAGCGGGTTCTGCGGCTCGCCGACCTCGACGGAGAAGATGCCGTCCGGGTTCACCGCGCCCTTGGCGCTCTTGCTGCCCTTGTCGGCATCGTCGTCGCCGCCACCACAGGCAGTCGCAGCCAGGGCGATGATGGCCGCTCCCGCGACCCACTTGGCGCTCTTGGCACCACGCATGGGTTTCCTCCTCATGAGTCCACTTTTGACTACAAGAAGGGCACTGGGTCGATACACCGACACCCCTGACGGTGATCGTTTCAGTGCCCTTAGTGTGCTCGTGAGTCGGCGCACTCCCCACAGTGCGTGACCCATTGACCCGAGCTCAATGGAGCCAACTATTAAGTACGACTGGGCCGTAAACCACACTTAAAGGGTCTCGGTTTGACAACATCCGACCCTTGCGCGGACCAAAATCCGGACAAAGTGATCCCAGACAGACACCCCCGAAACGGACTGTTAACACATGTTTCGGAGAGCAACCTCCGATAATCGGACGTTTTTGTCTCACATGCTGGTCCGGCAAGCCTAAAACCGGTTGACCACGGCCGAGGGCCCCCACAGTGTCTGTGAGGGCCCTGGGCTACGGCAATGCCTGGAGCTGACGGATCGTCGGCCGGAAATCGCCTACCGGCGCCGGCTCAGCCGTGCTTGGCGCGCGAGGCGCTGCGGTTGCGCTCCTTCTGGTCGAGGACGACCTTGCGGATGCGGACGGCCTCCGGGGTCACCTCGACGCACTCGTCGTCGCGGCAGAACTCCAGGGACTGCTCCAGGGAGAGCTTGCGCGGCGGGACGATCGCCTCGAACGAGTCGGCCGACGAGGACCGCATGTTCGTGAGCTTCTTCTCCTTGGTGATGTTCACGTCCATGTCGTCGGCGCGCGAGTTCTCGCCGACGATCATGCCCTCGTACACCTCGGTGCCGGGGTCGGTGAACAGCACGCCGCGCTCCTGGAGGTTCGTCATCGCGAAGGCGGTGACGGCACCGGCGCGGTCGGCGACCAGCGAGCCGTTGTTACGGGTTGTCAGGGTGCCGAACCACGGCTCGTGGCCCTCGTGGATGGAGTGCGCGATACCCGTACCGCGGGTGTTCGTCAGGAACTCCGTACGGAAGCCGATGAGGCCGCGGGACGGGACGACGAACTCCATGCGGACCCAGCCGGAGCCGTGGTTCGACATGTTGTCCATGCGGCCCTTGCGGATGCCCATGAGCTGCGTGACGGCGCCCATGTGCTCCTCGGGCACGTCGATCGTCATGCGCTCGACGGGCTCGTGGGTCTTGCCGTCGACGTCCTTGGTGACCACCTGGGGCTTGCCGATGGTCATCTCGAAGCCCTCGCGGCGCATCTGCTCGACCAGGATGGCCAGCGCCAGCTCACCGCGGCCCTGCACCTCCCAGGCGTCGGGGCGCTCGGTGTCCAGGACGCGCAGCGACACGTTACCGATCAGCTCGCGGTCCAGGCGGTCCTTGACCTGGCGGGCGGTGACCTTGCGGTCCTTGACCGCGGCCTTGGCCTCCGCGCCCTTGCCGGTGCCGCCCCGGCCGACGAGCGGCGAGGTGTTGGTGCCGATGGTCATGGAGATCGCGGGCTCGTCCACCGTGATCAGGGGCAGCGCGACCGGGTTCTCCGGGTCGGCGAGCGTCTCACCGATCATGATCTCCGGGATACCGGCGACGGCGCAGATGTCACCGGGGCCGGCCACCTCGGCGGGCTTGCGGGTGAGCGCCTCGGTCATCATCAGCTCGGTGATGCGCACGTTCTGGATGGAGCCGTCGCGCTTGATCCAGGCCACCGTCTGGCCCTTGCGCAGCTCGCCCTCCTCGACGCGGAGGAGCGCGATGCGGCCGAGGAAGTTGTCGGCGTCGAGGTTGGTGACGTGGGCCTGAAGCGGCGCGTTCTCCTCGTACGTCGGAGCCGGGACGTGCTCCAGGATCGCGGAGAAGAACGGCTCCAGGCTGGTGGAGTCCGCCGGGACGGTGCCGTCCTCCGGCTTGGTCAGCGAGGCGATGCCGTCACGACCGCACGCGTAGACGATCGGGAACTCGATCTGCTCCTCGTCCGCGTCCAGGTCGAGGAAGAGGTCGTAGGTCTCGTTGACGACCTCGTCGATCCGGGAGTCGGGGCGGTCCGTCTTGTTGATGCACAGGATGACGGGCAGCCGCTGCTGGAGCGCCTTGCGCAGCACGAAGCGGGTCTGCGGGAGCGGGCCCTCGGAGGCGTCGACCAGAAGCACGACCGCGTCCACCATCGACAGGCCGCGCTCGACCTCGCCACCGAAGTCGGCGTGGCCGGGGGTGTCGATGATGTTGATGGTGATGACGTCGCCGCCATCCTTGGGGTGGTACTTCACGGCCGTGTTCTTGGCCAGGATCGTGATGCCCTTCTCACGCTCCAGGTCGTTCGAGTCCATCATGCGGTCGTCGAGCGACTCGGCGGCGTGCGCGGCGAAGGAGCCGGCCTGCTTGAGCATGGCATCGACGATGGTCGTCTTGCCGTGGTCGACGTGGGCGACGATGGCTACGTTACGGATGTCGTGGCGCGTGGGCATGGTGTGGCTTGCGCTTCTCTCGGATCGGGGATTCAGGCGCCTGGGTCGGTCTTGAGTCCTCGTACGCCCGCCGGGCGGACGCGCCACGGCTAGTCCCATGGTACGGGGCGGCCGCTGCTGCGGCTTCCCGGGCGGTTTCTAGGGCCTGTCCGCAAAGTCCCGTCGTACTCCCGAAGGGCGTGGCGTGCGGCGTCTGGTGCTTCCCCAAGTTCTCGGCTTCGCTCGAACAGGGGAGACCCCACTTCTCGGTGTGCCGGCCGCAATCCCTCGTACTGGACGTACTTGGGATTTCGGCCGGTGCGGCGAGAGTGCGTGCCAGGCGTCGCGGGCCAGACGGGACTTTGCGGACACGCCCTA
>NZ_JBIWCN010000019.1:0-181821 GCF_044761525.1 Streptomyces sp. NPDC097595
CCGGACAGAACAGCGGGAAGACAGCCCAGCAGGGCGTCAGTCAGTGGCAGAGCCACGACCACCGGGACCTGAGTATCAGCATCAATGTCAGTGGCCCGTGGGATGCTGGACGGCGATGGCCACCAGAAGGAATTCCACCGACGATCCGCTCGCCCCGCTCACGCTCGCCGTGGGGCAGGAGGACCTGCTCCTCGACCGAGCCGTGCAGCAGGTGGTGGCGGCCGCGCGTGCCGCCGACGCCGACACGGACGTCCGGGACCTCACCCCCGACCAGCTCCAGCCGGGCACGCTGGCCGAGCTGACCAGCCCCTCGCTGTTCGCCGAGCGCAAGGTGGTGGTCGTGCGCAACGCGCAGGATCTGAGCGCGGACACGATCAAGGACGTCAAGAAGTATCTGGACGACCCGGTCGAGGAGATCACCCTCGTCCTGCTCCACGCCGGCGGCGCCAAGGGCAAGGGGCTGCTCGACGCGGCCCGTAAGGCGGGGGCCCGCGAGGTCGCGTGCCCGAAGACGACGAAGCCGGCCGAGCGGCTGTCCTTCGTGCGGGGGGAGTTCCGCGCGCTGGGGCGGTCCGCGACGCCCGAGGCGTGCCAGGCGCTGGTCGACTCCATCGGGAGCGACCTGCGGGAGCTGGCGAGCGCGGTGTCGCAACTCGTCGCGGACATCGAGGGCACGATCGACGAGGCGGTCGTCGGGCGCTACTACACGGGGCGGGCCGAGGCGTCCAGCTTCACCGTCGCCGACCGGGCGGTCGAGGGGCGGGCGGCGGAGGCGCTGGAGGCTTTGCGCTGGTCGCTGTCGACGGGGGTGGCGCCCGTCCTGATCACCAGTGCGCTGGCGCAGGGCGTCCGGGCGATCGGCAAGCTGTCCTCGGCGCGCGGGGGGCGGCCGGCGGATCTCGCGCGTGAGCTGGGCATGCCGCCGTGGAAGATCGACCGGGTGCGGCAGCAGATGCGGGGGTGGACGCCGGACGGGGTCGCCGTGGCGCTGCGGGCGGTCGCGGAGGCGGACGCGGGGGTGAAGGGGGGCGGGGACGACCCCGAGTACGCGTTGGAGAAGGCGGTGGTGGCCGTGGCGGGGGCCGCGTGGGGCGGGCGTAGCCCGCGGTAGGGGGCGCCCGCGGTGGTCCTCAATCGCCGGACGGGCTCGAACGTGCCGTTCAGGCGTCCTCAAGCGCCGGACGGGCTGGGTTTGCCGGGCGCGTTGGGCGTGCGGGTTCGGGCGTCCTCAAGCGCCGGACGGGCTGGGTTTGCCGCGCGCGTTGGGCGTGCGGGTCCAGGTGTCCTCAAGCGCCGGACGGGCTGGGTTTGCCGGGTGGGCTGGGTTTTGCCGGGCAGCCCGACGAGCGCCCATGCCGAAGGCCCCGCTCCCTGGGGAAAGGGTGGCGGGGCCTCGGGTTCAGATGGGTGCGTCGCACCCGCGTGGCGAACGCAGGTTCGGTGTGCGGCGCGGGGGCCGGACAGGAGCGGGGTAGAGGGCCCGCTTGGTCCCGTTCCGGCGTTGGGATCAGATCGCTCAGCCCTGGAGGGTGGCAGCCTTGGAGGCCAGCGCCGACTTCTTGTTGGCGGCGGCGTTCTTGTGGATGACACCCTTCGAGACGGCCTTGTCCAGCTGACGGGACGCGGCGCGCACGGCGACGGTGGCCTTCTCGACGTCGCCGGCGGCGACGGCCTCGCGGGCCTTGCGGATCGCGGTCTTGAGCGACGACTTGACGGCCTTGTTGCGCAGGCGCGCCTTCTCGTTCGTCTTGTTCCGCTTGATCTGGGACTTGATGTTCGCCACGAAAGAGCCTTTTCAGGTTCGTTGGATCTTCGATGTGTGTCCGTGCGGCCCGAGAGCCACATGGCACAGCTGTCCACGGTAGCAGGAGCGGTCCGACCGGCCCAAACCGGTCGCCGCCCCGCAGGCGTGGGACGATGGAGGCTACGTACAGATCCGCCCCGACCCGAACCGACCCGAGACACGGCGTCCGGCGTCTCAAGAATCAGGACCCTGCGTGCCCGCGACTCCTCTCCACGTGCCCGAGCCGAGCCGTACCGACCCGGCGCTGATCCGCAATTTCTGCATCATCGCGCACATCGACCACGGCAAGTCGACCCTTGCCGACCGGATGCTCCAGCTCACCGGGGTGGTCGACCAGCGGCAGATGCGCGCTCAGTACCTCGACCGGATGGACATCGAGCGCGAGCGCGGCATCACCATCAAGTCCCAGGCGGTCCGGCTGCCCTGGGCGCCGACCACCGGTGAGGGCCAGGGCAGCACCCATGTCCTCAACATGATCGACACGCCGGGCCACGTCGACTTCACGTACGAGGTCTCCCGGTCGCTGGCCGCCTGCGAGGGCACGATCCTGCTGGTCGACGCCGCACAGGGCATCGAGGCCCAGACCCTGGCCAACCTCTACCTGGCGATGGAGAACGACCTCACCATCGTCCCGGTGCTCAACAAGATCGACCTGCCGGCCGCCCAGCCCGAGAAGTTCTCCGAGGAGCTGGCTCACCTCATCGGCTGCCAGCCGGAGGACGTGCTCAAGGTCTCCGCGAAGACCGGCATGGGCGTGGACGCGCTGCTCGACCGCGTCGTCCGGGACGTCCCGGCGCCCGTCGGCAACGCCGACGCGCCCGCCCGCGCGATGATCTTCGACTCGGTCTACGACTCGTACCGGGGCGTCGTCACGTACGTCCGTGTCGTGGACGGCTCGCTGAACAAGCGCGAGCGGATCCGGATGATGTCGACCGGCGCCACGCACGAGCTGCTGGAGATCGGTGTCTCCTCGCCGGAGATGACGCCCTCCGACGGCATCGGCGTCGGCGAGGTCGGCTACATCATCACCGGTGTGAAGGACGTCCGGCAGTCCAAGGTCGGTGACACGATCACCTCGCTGAGCAACGGCGCGACCGAGGCGCTGGGCGGCTACAAGGACCCCAAGCCGATGGTGTTCTCCGGGCTCTACCCGCTGGACGGCTCGGACTACCCGGACCTGCGCGAGGCCCTGGACAAGCTCCAGCTCAACGACGCCGCCCTGGTGTACGAGCCGGAGACCTCCGCCGCGCTCGGCTTCGGCTTCCGCGTCGGCTTCCTCGGCCTGCTCCACCTGGACGTGGTCCGCGAGCGCCTGGAGCGCGAGTTCGGCCTCGACCTCATCGCCACCGCGCCCAACGTGGTCTACCGGGTCGAGATGGAGGACGGCAGCGAGCACGTCGTCACCAACCCGAGTGAATTCCCCGAGGGCAAGATCGACAAGGTGCACGAGCCGGTCGTCCGGGCCACGGTCCTGGCGCCCAGCGAATTCATCGGCGCGATCATGGAGCTGTGCCAGCAGCGCCGCGGCACCCTCCTCGGCATGGACTACCTCTCCGAGGACCGGGTCGAGATCCGTTACACGCTGCCGCTCGCGGAGATCGTCTTCGACTTCTTCGACCAGCTGAAGTCCAAGACCCGCGGTTACGCCTCCCTCGACTACGAGCCCACCGGCGAGCAGTCGGCCCAGCTCGTCAAGGTCGACATCCTGCTGCACGGCGACAAGGTCGACGCGTTCTCCGCGGTCACGCACAAGGACAAGGCGTACGCGTACGGTGTGCGCCTCGTCGCCAAGCTGCAGAAGCTCATCCCCCGGCAGAACTTCGAGGTGCCGATCCAGGCGGCCATCGGCTCCCGGGTCATCGCCCGTGAGACCGTCCGCGCCATCCGCAAGGACGTCCTCGCCAAGTGCTACGGCGGCGACATCTCCCGTAAGCGCAAGCTGCTGGAGAAGCAGAAGGAAGGCAAGAAGCGGATGAAGATGGTCGGCAACGTGGAGGTGCCGCAGGACGCGTTCATCTCCGTGCTGTCGACCGACGAGTCCGCCGGGGAAGGCAAGACCAAGAAGTAGTCCCGGCAGGACAGGCGGCCCCCGTATCGCAGGCAGCACGCTGCGATGCGGGGGCCCGTTCGTTATCAAGCGGGGTCCGATTGCCCCTTACGCGGGGCGCGCGGGCGCTCTACCCTGATCACGACTTCTTAGTTACTCGCCAGTTAAGCAAGCGGGATCGCAGCACGTAGACGCAGACAGCAGCAAGCACCATCGCCGCAGGCCCGGAGGATGTCGTGAGCGACACACAGACCATGATCGATAACCGTCCGCCCTCCGTGGCGACCCTCTTCATCGACCGGGTGGCGGCCACCCCGGACGGGGAGGCATACCGCTATCCGGTACCCGCGGCCGGCGGTGACGGCCCCGACGAGTGGAAGTCGCTCAGCTGGGCGCAGGCCGCCGAGCGGGTGTACGCCGTGGCCGCCGGGCTGATCGCGCTCGGCGTGAACCCGGAGGAGCGCGTCGCCCTCGCCTCCTCCACCCGGGTCGAGTGGATCCTCGTCGACCTCGGCGTCATGTGCGCGGGCGCCGCGACCACCACGGTCTACCCCTCCACCAACGTCGAGGAGTCGGCGTTCATCCTCGCCGACTCCGAGAGCCGGGTCCTGATCGCCGAGGACGCCGTCCAGCTGGCCAAGGCCCGCGAGCGCCGCGCCGAGCTCCCGAACCTCGCCCACGTCGTGGTCATCGACGCGGAGGGCGCCGGTCCCGCCGAGGCCGACCCCGAGGGCTGGGTGCTCACCCTGGCCGAGCTGGAGGCCCTGGGCGCCGAGCACCTGGCGAAGAACCCGGAGGCGGTCCGCGAGCGCGTCGACGCCATCACCTCCGAGCAGCTGGCGACCCTCATCTACACGTCGGGCACCACCGGCCGCCCCAAGGGCGTACGGCTGCCGCACGACAACTGGTCGTACATGGCCAAGGCCACCGTCTCCACGGGCCTGATCACCAAGGACGACGTCCAGTACCTCTGGCTGCCGCTCGCCCACGTCTTCGGCAAGGTCCTCACCTCCGGGCAGATCGAGGTCGGCCACGTCACCGCCGTCGACGGCCGCGTCGACAAGATCATCGAGAACCTGCCGGTCGTCCAGCCCACCTACATGGCCGCCGTGCCGCGCATCTTCGAGAAGGTCTACAACGGCGTCGCGGCCAAGGCGCGCGCGGGCGGCGGGGCCAAGTACAAGATCTTCCAGTGGGCGGCGGATGTCGCCCGCGAGCACGCCCGGGTCTCCCAGGACAACTTCCGGCGCACCGGCAAGGCGTCCGTGCCCTTCGCGCTCGGCAGCAAGCACAAGGTCGCCGACGCGCTGGTCTTCGCCAAGATCCGCGAGGCGTTCGGCGGCCGGCTCCGCGCCTGCGTCTCCGGCTCCGCCGCGCTCGCCCCCGACATCGGGCTCTTCTTCTCCGGCGCCGGCATCCACATCCTGGAGGGCTACGGCCTCACCGAGTCGAGCGCCGCCTCCTTCGTCAACCCGGGCGAGAGCTACCGCACCGGCACGGTCGGCAAACCGCTCCCCGGTACCGAGGTGCGCATCGCCGACGACGGCGAGATCCTGCTGCGCGGCCCCGGCATCATGCAGGGCTACCAGGGCCTGCCGGACAAGACCGCCGAGGTGCTGGAGGCCGACGGCTGGTTCCACACCGGCGACATCGGCGAGCTCTCCGTCGACGGCTACCTGCGGATCACCGACCGCAAGAAGGACCTGATCAAGACGTCCGGCGGCAAGTACATCGCGCCCGCCGAGGTCGAGGGCCAGTTCAAGGCGGTCTGCCCGTTCGTCTCCAACATCCTGGTGCACGGCGCGGACCGTAACTTCTGCACCGCGCTGATCGCCCTGGACGAGCCCACCCTCCTCGGCTGGGCCGCCGAGAACGGCATGGAGGGCACGTCGTACGCGGACGTCGTGGCCTCCCCGAAGACCGTCGAGCTCATCGACGGCTACGTGAAGCGGCTCAACGAGGGCCTGCAGCGCTGGCAGACCATCAAGAAGTTCCGGCTGCTCCCGCGCGACCTCGACATCGAGCACGGCGAGGTCACACCCAGCCTCAAGCTGAAGCGGCCGGTGGTCGAGCGCACCTACAAGGACCTGATCGAGGACATGTACGCGGGCTCCCGCGAGGCCTGACCGGCGCCCGAGGCACCTCCGTACGCCCCCTGAAAGCCCCCCGCGCACACCGGCGCGGGGGGTCGGCGCGTTCTCGCCGCAACGTCTTGACCACCCACTTCGGTAACTCGGCGCGTATGTGAAGGGCCGATCTGTCACTCTGTCCGTGTCGTCAGCGGCGCACCACGGAGAAACAGGCAGAGCGAGAACAGGTCAGGAGCCGCCCTGTGGGGTCCATTCCCTTGCAGCGGGACATCGTGCAGCGTCCCGGAACCACCGCCGCCACAGGCACACAGCCGGTCGCCCGGACCAGCCTGCCCGGCAACCTCCTCGCGCCCGCCGCGGCCCGGAGGTTCGTCACCGCCGCGCTGGACGAGTGGACCGGCCTCGGGCTGCCCGCCGCGGTCGGATTCAGCGAGCGGCTGTCCGATGACGCCGCGATGATCGTCAGCGAGCTGGTGACCAACGCCGTCGTCCACGCGGGCACCGCGGTCGACCTGCTCTTCCGGCTGGAGGAGGCCACCGAGGACGAGCAGTCCGCACTGGTCCTGGAGGTCTCCGACCACCACCCCGCCCGCACCGTCCGCGGCGACCACGCGCACAGCTCCGAGGCCGTGGACGAACCCCCCGACTACGGGCGCGGCCTGGACATCGTCGCCGCCCTCGCCGAGCGGTGGGGCATCACCTACCGCACCGGTACGAAGACCGTCTGGGCCCGGCTCCCCGTGGACGACTGGAATCCGTTCCCCGAGGGGCGCGGCGAGACCGGGCTCGACCGCGGACTGCGCGCCGCCGAACTGCTGGCCCCGACCGCCGCCCGGCGCACCGCCCGCGACGACGGGGACTGGGCCGGGCGCGGGGCGCTCTCGTTCCTCGCCGAGGCGTCCGACCTGCTGGCCGGGCAGCTGGACGAGGACATCGTGGCGGCCCTCGCCGGGCAGTTACTCGTCCCCCGCCTCGCCGACTGGTGCGCGATCTGGCTGGAGCCCGAGAGCGGCGGCCCCGCGGCCGTCCCCCGCCTCGCCAAGGTCTGGCACGTGGACGAGGAGCACATCGGGACGCTGCGCGCCCTGCTGGAGGGCCACCCGCTCCGGCTCCCCGAGCGCGTCGGCACCGGCGCCGTCTCCATGCCGTGGCCCGGCAGCGGGGAGGACGGCGAGCCGCCGGACGGGGAGGAGGGCGTCGCCTTCGCCTACCGGATCACCTCGGGCGGCCGCACCCTCGGAGCCGTACTCCTGGGCCGCGAGTCCACCGACCGGCTGCCCGACGAGCTGACGGCGCTCATCGAGGACTTCGTGCGCCGGGTCGGCCTCGCCGTGGGCGCCGCCCGCGCCTACACCCGGCAGGCCACCATCAGCCGCATCCTCCAGCGCGGACTGCTGCCCAGCAAGGTCGCCCGGATACCGGGGGTGGCCAGCTCCCTCGTCTACGAACCGAGCGACGACGGCGTCGTCGGCGGTGACTTCTACGACATCTTCCCGTGCCCCGGCGACCGCTGGTGCTTCGTCCTCGGCGACGTCCAGGGCAGCGGCCCCGAGGCCGCCGTCGTCACCGGCCTGGCCCGCCCCTGGCTGCGGCTGCTGGCCCGCGAGGGCTTCCAGGCCGACGAGGTCCTGGTCCGGCTCAACCGGCTCCTCCTGGACGACGCCATGGAGGCCGCCGAGGCCGCCGCGCTCATGGTCGCCGCCGCCGGGGGCCAGCACTCCGCGGACAACGGCGGGCAGTCCCGCTTCCTGTCCCTGCTGTACGGGGAGCTGGTGCCGCTGCCCGGCGGCGGCGCCCGGTGCACCCTGGCCAGCGCCGGGCACCCGCTGCCGCTGCTGCTGCGCCCGGACGGCACCGTGCGGCCCGCCGCCGAGCCGCAACTGCTGCTCGGGCTGATGGACGACGCCGTCTACGAGACCCAGAGCTTCGACCTGGCGCCCGGGGACAGCCTGCTCTGCGTCACCGACGGGGTCACGGAGCGGCGCTCGGGCGGGCTGATGTTCGATGACGGGGACGGGCTGGCCAGGGCGCTGTCGGGGTGCGCGGGGCTGAGCGCGGAGGGGATCGCGGAGCGCATCAAGCACGCCGTGCACGACTTCGCCGAGCGGCCGCCGGACGACGACCTGGCGCTGCTGGTGCTCCAGGCCGAGTAGCGCCGGTCCGGGGCTTGGCGTCCGATTGCCGGGCGGCGCGCGACAATGGGCGGTATGCCTTCCGTACTGCCCGATGGTGAACCCGTGCCCGACGACGGGGCGCTGCCCCGCCATGCCCTGGAAGGCGCAGCCGGCCGCCCGCTCGGCTTCTACCTGCACGTGCCGTACTGCGCGACCCGCTGCGGCTACTGCGACTTCAACACCTACACGGCGACCGAGCTGCGCGGCTCCGGCGGCGCGCTGGCCTCCCGCGACAACTACGCATCGCACCTCATCGGCGAGGTCCG
Source organism: Streptomyces sp. NPDC097595 (assembly GCF_044761525.1). Lineage (NCBI taxonomy): Bacteria > Bacillati > Actinomycetota > Actinomycetes > Kitasatosporales > Streptomycetaceae > Streptomyces > Streptomyces sp. NPDC097595. Next base: position 8,382 of record NZ_JBIWCN010000019.1, read on the forward strand.
CCAGGCCCGCAAGGTCCTCGGCGACGACTCCCGCCCGGTCCGCACGGTCTTCGTCGGCGGCGGCACCCCGACCCTGCTCGCCGCGGCCGACCTGGTCCGGATGCTGGCCGCCATCCGCGAGGAGTTCGGGCTCGCCGACGACGCCGAGATCACCACCGAGGCCAATCCGGAGTCCGTGGGACCGGCCTACCTGGCCGAGCTGCGCGAGGGCGGCTTCAACCGGATCTCCTTCGGCATGCAGAGCGCCCGGCAGCACGTGCTGAAGATCCTCGACCGCACCCACACCCCGGGCCGGCCCGAGGCGTGCGTGGCCGAGGCGCGCGCGGCAGGCTTCGAGCACATCAACCTGGACCTGATCTACGGCACCCCGGGTGAGTCCGACGACGACTGGCGCGCGTCCCTGGACGCGGCGATCGGCGCCGGGCCCGACCACGTCTCCGCGTACGCGCTGATCGTGGAGGAGGGCACCGGCCTCGCCCGCCGCATCAAGCGCGGCGAGATCCCGATGACCGACGACGACGCGCACGCCGACCGCTACCTCATCGCGGACGAGGCGATGGCCGCCGCCGGCTACTCCTGGTACGAGGTGTCGAACTGGGCCCGCACGCCCGAGGGCCGCTGCCTGCACAACGAGCTGTACTGGCGGGGCGCCGACTGGTGGGGCGCCGGGCCGGGGGCGCACAGCCACGTCGGGGGCGTGCGCTGGTGGAACGTGAAGCACCCGGGGGCGTACGCGCAGGCGCTCGCCGAGGGCCGCTCGCCGGGCGCCGGGCGCGAGGTCCTGTCCGCCGAGGACCGCCGCGTCGAGCGCATCCTGCTGGAGCTGCGCCTCGTGGACGGCTGCCCGCTCTCCCTGCTGGCCCCCGCCGGCCTCGCGGCGGCCCGCCGGGCGGTGGACGACGGTCGCCTGGAACCGGCGCCGTTCGCCGACGGACGGGCCGTGCTGACGCTGCGCGGGCGGCTGCTGGCCGACGCGGTGGTACGCGACCTGGTCGACTGAGCGGGGGGTCGGCCCCCGCTCACTTCAGCGGGCACTTCGGCGGGTCCAGTTCCACCTTTCCCGCCGCCCGGCCGCAGATGGTCCGGGCGTGGCTCCGGCCGTCCGGGTAGGTGATCTGCACGACGTCCAGACCGTGGCCCGCCTGCGCCTCGTACGGGATGAAGCCGCGGAAGGTGATCGTCCCCGTGGGCATCGTCCGGAGGTTCACCGCGTACAGGTTCGCCCAGGTCTCCGCCGCGCTGTTCACCGTGTCGCCGTGGCTCGCCGCGTCGTACAGCGCGGCCGTGGCGCTGTACGACATCACCGACTGCCCGCTCGCGAAGAGCGGGTCCTCGTACGGTTTCGACTCCGGCAGGCGGGGAAGTGTCACGCCCTCGGGCAGCAGCTTCCCCAGGGCCCGGTGCGACTCCTCGTAGAAGCCGTCGGCGCGGCCGCGGCTCATCGGCGCGAGGGCCGTGTGGTACAGCGTGACGTGCTTCGTGGTGTCCGTGCTCGCGTCGAGCCGGGCCTTGGTCAGGTCGTCGCCCGTGAAGACGGTGATCGGGCGGCGCGAGCAGCTGTGGGCGAGCCGGCTCATCAGATTGGCGACGTCCTCGACCCGGCCCGCGAAGTACAGCGCGTCCGGCGCCGGGTCCGCCGCGCAGATCCGCTGCACCGGCCGGTCCAGGTCGGCACTGCTGCGGCGGCCGAGGTCGTACTCCACCGGCTCCGACAGCGCGAAGCCCGAGTCCTTCAGCATCGCGCTGCCCACCTTGCGCTGCTCCACCGTGTAGCGGTCCTTGTCGTTGTTGCCGAGCTTGCGCGACAGGACGAGGGCCCGGGGCTTGTGCTTGCCGGCCGCCCCGGCCGCCAGCTGCTTCGCGACGAGGCCGAGGGCGTCCGCCTGCTCCTGGTCGGTGGCCGCCAGGCCGAAGTAGTTGGAGTAGTCCGTCGCCAGATAGCCCCCGGAGTTGGTGGTGTCCACCACGGGCAGGCCCGCCCGCTGAAGGAGCGCGGTGGCCTCCGGGCTGTCGGTGGTGTCGCGGCCGAGCCCGACCACGCCGACGACCGAGGGATCTCTTTCGGCCACCTCGATGATCTTCTTCACCGCGGGTATCTGCTGGAGCATGTCCTGCCCGCCGTTGGCGGTCAGCACCCGCAGCTTCACGGAGAAGTCCAGCGTGTTGGTGTGGTGCTGGTAGAGGTAGACGCCGGTCAGCTCCTCCAGGGCCTTGCGGGTGCGCTCCGGGGACGGGGCGGTGAACGGACCCGCGTAGATCAGCGTGACGTACTTGTCGCCCGGCTCGATCGAGGCGTTCTCCTCGGCCACCGCCCGCTCGATCCGGTCGAAGGTGACCCCCGCCCCGGCCCCGTCCAGCTCCAGGCCGTTGCCCTCCGCGAAGCGCACCCGGGTGGACGTCGCCACGCCGATGCACTCCCTGTCCCCGCCGTCCGGACCGAGCCGCACCGAGTCCGTGTCGACGTCCGTGAGCGGCCCGTGGCAGTAACGGTTCGCCAGGTGGTTGCCCAGCAGCATCGTCCCCAGCAGCGCCCCGGCCACCAGGCAGGCGACCGTCGTCCGCGACATCACCCACCACACCCACGTCCTGCGCACCCGCTGCGTGGACAGCTGGGCGTGCGCGTGCTCATGGGTCAGCTGGGCCGTCGACAGCGGCAGCCGCAGCACCCAGGCGGGCGTGGCCGTGCCCGAGGGCGACTGGCCCACGCTGAGATGGCCGACCCAGTCCTCGTACCGGGCCCGCGCCGCACCCGTGTGCACGGGCGGCGGGTCGGGCGGCAGCGGCGGGGTGTGCCGCAGGATCTCGGCCGCCGGAAGCGAGGCCAGGAGCAGCAGCGGATCGACCTCGCTGCGCCGGGAGCGGACGTTGTTGACGGCGTTGATCAGCTGCACGCCGCCGTTGCCCTGGACGGCCCTCGGCAGGAAGACCACCGGCGGTACGGTCCGCTTGCCGCGCCGCCAGTCCGGCGCGTGCGGCCGGTAGTTGTTGCGCAGGTCCTCCAGCAGCGCCTGGACCCTCAGCTCCAGGTGGAACTGGCGGGACCGCTCGTCGCCCGCCGCCGCGTCGGCCACCCGCCCCGCGACCACCGCCGCCCGCGCCCGGATCACCCGCCACGAACCGCTGGGCGAGAGACGGGACCAGCCGTCCGACGGATAGCCGGTGCTGGCGGCGGCCAGCGACGAGGTGGTGGCGAACCACCTGCTGGCCCGGCGCAGCCACAGCAGCGGCGGCGCCGACGTCGTCACCAGCCGGATCACCGCGAGCCCGAGGACCGCGCCCACGGCCACCAGCGTGGTCGGCAGCCAGCCGATCTCGCCGAGCAGCACACCCAGGACCGCGATGACCACGGCCCCCACGAACGTCTCCGGCCGCACCGACTCGCGCAGCGCCGTCCACCAGGTGCCCCGGCCGCGCCGCCCGGCCCGCCAGCGCAGGGCGCTCAGCTCCTCCAGGATCCGATCGTCGCGCTGGTCCCGGGAGCAGCCCGGGTCAGGGTCCCGCAGCACGGCCTCGGTGGCCTGCTCGATGGCGCCGAGCAGCCGGGAACGGGGGAAGGCGAACGGCTTGTACTGCGATCCGCCCCGGGTCTCCCACGGCTTCTCGGTCAGCGTGCGGACCATGTCGAGCGCCGCGTCGTACGGGGAGTCGCCGCGCCCGTCGAGCAGGCGCAGGGGGACGCGGCGCGGCTGGTTGGCCCGGTGGACCTGGCGCACGATCTGCTCGACCCGGGCGTCCACGTCGGCCGGTACGTCGGCGTCGGCGGCCTGGAGGACCACCAGGGGCATCACGGGCCGGTTGGCCCGGTAGCCGTCGATGAGCTGCTGCACGAAGTGGAAGACGGCGGAGGCCGCCTCGTTCTCCGCAGTGTCCCGCCAGACCTCGCGTGCCATCGCCCCGTGCCTTCCCTCGCGAAAAGAGCCTGGCCCCCTCAATAACCGATGATGTGTGCGAGGCGCAGGTATTCATCCGGATCGGTGCCGGATCGAGGGGAAGGGCGGCCGGACATCAGTCAGGAAGGGTGACGAAATCGATCAATTCCTCTACCCGGCCCAGGAGTTCGGGCTGAAGGTCCCGGTAGGAGCGGACCGAGGACAGAATGCGCTGCCAGGCCGCCCCGGTGTTCTCCGGCCAGCCCAGCGCCCGGCACACGCCCGTCTTCCAGTCCTGCCCGCGCGGCACCACCGGCCACGCCGCGATCCCCACCGACGCCGGCTTCACGGCCTCCCACACGTCGATGTACGGGTGCCCGACCACCAGCACATCGCCGTCCGACACCTGGGCCGCGATCCGGGACTCCTTGGAACCGGGCACCAGATGGTCGACCAGCACCCCGAGACGGGCGTCCGGCGCGGGCGCGAACTCCCGCACGATCGCCGGCAGGTCGTCGATGCCCTCCAGGTACTCCACGACGACGCCCTCGATGCGCAGGTCGTCGCCCCAGACCCGCTCGACCAGCTCCGCGTCGTGCCGCCCCTCCACATAGATCCGCCCGGCCCGCGCCACCCGCGCCCGCGCCCCGGGCACCGCCACCGAACCGGAGGCCGTACGCGTGGGCCGCGCCGGACCCCCGGCCGACGGGCGCACCAGCGTGACCACCCGGCCTTCGAGCAGGAAGCCGCGCGGCGCCATCGGGAAGACCCGGTGCTTGCCGAACCGGTCCTCCAGGGTCACCGTCGGCCCCTCGGCGGTCTTCTCGCACCGGATGACCGCGCCGCAGAAACCGGTGACGGCCTCCTCCACGACCAGATCGGTCTCGGCGGGCACCTCCGGGGCGGGGGCGGACTTCTTCCACGGCGGGGTCAGATCAGGCTGGTAGCTGCGCATCGCACGACGATAAGCGGGGAAGACCGATCGGCGGGGAAGACCTACGACACGCCGAACCGCCCCGCCAGCTCCGACCGCTGGGCCCGGACGAACGCCGCGTCCACCACGGCCCCGTGCCCCGGCACGTACAGCGCGTCCTCCCCGCCCAGCTCCAGCAGCCGGTCCAGCGCGGCCGGCCAGCGCGCCGGACTCGCGTCCGGACCGGCCTGGGGCTCGCCCGACTCCTCGACCAGATCGCCGCAGAACACCAGCGCGGGGGAGCCCGGGACCAGCACCGCCAGGTCGTGCCCGCTGTGCGCCGCGCCCACGTCCACCAGGACCACCTCCCGGCCGCCGCCCAGGTCCACCGTCAGCTCCCCGCGCACCTCGTGGCGCGGGGCCACCAGCACATCGGCGGACTCGGCCGCGTCCGCCTCGGGCAGGCCCTGGGCCACCGCGTCCGCGTACAGCTCACCGGCCCCGCGCCGCAGCAGCTCCGCCGTGCCCTCGGAGCCGTACACCCGTGCCCCGGCGAACGCGGCCGTGCCCAGCACATGGTCGAAGTGGGGGTGGCTGAGTGCGATGTGCGTCACCCTCCGGCCGAGCAGCGCCTCGGCCTGGGTGCGCAGTTCCACGCCCTCGCGCAGTGACGAACCGGTGTCGCAGAGCAGCACCCCGTCGGGACCGGCCACCAGCAGGGCGGTCGCATCCCAGACCGGAAGGCGCCGCCGGCCCGTTCCGTGACCCAGCCGCTCCCATCCGAACTCTTCCCAAGAGGCATCCATGCGGCGACGCTATCGGCAGCGACCTGCGCGATCGCGCGGTAGCGTGGCCGGTCGCCCTTGCTAGGGCACCACCCCGTCGCCGTACACTGGCCGGGGATCGCTGGCACTCGTACGCACCGAGTGCCAGGAGGAATCCCGGGAACGGCCCGGGAACGCCGACGTGGACAGCTGGAGGTGTGCGCGCGATGCTCAGCGAACGCAGACTCGAAGTGCTGCGCGCGATCGTCCAGGACTACGTCGGGACCGAGGAGCCCGTCGGCTCCAAGGCGCTCACGGAGCGGCACAAGCTGGGGGTCTCCCCGGCGACCGTCCGCAACGACATGGCGGTGCTGGAGGAGGAGGGCTTCATCGCCCAGCCCCACACCAGCGCCGGGCGCATCCCGACGGACAAGGGCTACCGGCTCTTCGTGGACAAGCTGGCGGGCGTCAAGCCCCTCTCGTCCCCCGAGCGCCGCGCCATTCAGAACTTCCTCGACGGCGCGGTCGACCTGGACGACGTCGTGGGCCGCACCGTACGGCTGCTCGCGCAGCTGACCCGGCAGGTCGCCGTCGTGCAGTACCCCTCGCTGACCCGTTCGACGGTGCGGCATGTGGAACTGCTGTCCCTGGCCCCGGCGCGGCTGATGCTCGTGCTGATCACGGACACCGGACGGGTCGAACAGCGGCTGGTGGACTGCCCGGCGCCGTTCGGCGAGACCTCGCTCGCCGATCTGCGGGCCCGGCTCAACAGCCGGGTGGTGGGGCGCCGGTTCGCGGACGTCCCGCAGCTGGTGCAGGACCTGCCGGAATCCTTCGAGAGCGAGGACCGGGGAACCGTGTCCACCGTCCTCTCGATCCTGCTCGAAACGCTTGTCGAGGAGACGGAGGAGCGGCTGATGATCGGCGGCACCTCCAACCTCACCCGCTTCGGACACGACTTCCCTGTGATGATCCGGCCGGTGCTGGAAGCACTGGAGGAACAGGTCGTGCTGCTGAAGCTGCTCGGCGAGGCCAAGGACTCGGGCATGACCGTACGCATCGGGCACGAGAACGCCCACGAGGGCCTCAACTCCACGTCCGTCGTCGCGGTCGGCTACGGTTCGGGCGACGAGGCAGTCGCCAAACTCGGCGTGGTCGGACCGACCCGCATGGACTACCCCGGAACGATGGGAGCGGTACGCGCAGTGGCACGTTACGTCGGACAGATCCTGGCGGAGTCGTAAGTGGCCACGGACTACTACGCCGTACTCGGCGTGCGCCGCGACGCTTCCCAGGACGAGATCAAGAAGGCATTCCGGAGGCTCGCCCGCGAGCTGCACCCGGATGTGAACCCCGATCCGAAGACCCAGGAGCGGTTCAAGGAGATCAACGCCGCTTACGAGGTCCTCTCGGACGCGCAGAAAAAGCAGGTCTACGACCTCGGCGGAGACCCGCTCTCGCAGTCCGGCGGCGCCGGCGCGGGCGGCTTCGGCCAGGGCGGCTTCGGCAACTTCTCGGACATCATGGACGCGTTCTTCGGTACGTCGTCGCAGCGCGGGCCCCGCTCGCGCACCCGGCGCGGCCAGGACGCCATGATCCGGCTGGAGATCGACCTCTCCGAGGCGGCCTTCGGCACCACCAAGGACCTCCAGGTCGACACCGCCGTCGTCTGCACCACGTGCAGCGGCGAGGGCGCGGCCCCCGGCACCTCGGCGCAGACCTGCGACATGTGCCGCGGCCGCGGTGAGGTCTCCCAGGTCACCCGGTCCTTCCTCGGCCAGGTCATGACCTCCCGTCCCTGCCCGCAGTGCCAGGGCTTCGGTACGGTCGTGCCGACCCCGTGCCCGGAGTGCGCCGGCGACGGCCGCATCCGCTCGCGGCGCACGCTGACCGTGAAGATCCCCGCCGGTGTCGACAACGGCACCCGCATCCAGCTCGCGGGCGAGGGCGAGGTCGGCCCCGGCGGCGGCCCCGCCGGCGACCTCTACGTCGAGATCCACGAGCTGCCGCACGCGGTCTTCCAGCGCCGTGGCGACGACCTGCACTGCACGGTCACCATCCCCATGACGGCGGCGGCCCTCGGCACCAAGGTGCCGCTGGAGACGCTGGACGGCCTGGAGGAGGTCGACATCCGGCCGGGCACCCAGTCCGGCCAGTCCGTCCCGCTGCACGGGCGCGGCATCACCCACCTGCGGGGCGGGGGACGCGGCGACCTCATCGTGCACGTCGAGGTGACCACCCCGATGAAGCTGGACCCCGAGCAGGAACGCCTCCTGCGCGAACTGTCCAAGCTGCGCGGCGAGGAGCGGCCCACCGGCCAGTTCCAGCCGGGCCAGCAGGGCCTGTTCTCCCGCCTGAAGGACGCCTTCAACGGCCGCTGACGGCACCTGTCCACGCGGTACGGACCCGGCCTCCGGGCCCGTACCGCGCCGTCGCACGCTGTCGCGGGGCGGGCATCACGGGACAGGAAGGACATGACACGATGCGGTCATGCCCTCCGCGCTGACCGCTCTCTGCCGGTATCCCCTCGTGCAGGCCCCCATGGCCGGCGGTCCGTCCTGCCCGCAGCTCGCCGCCGCCGTCTCCGAGGCCGGCGCGCTGGGCTTCCTGGCCGGTGGATACAAGACGGCGGACGCCCTGCGCGACGAGATCCGGCAGGTGCGCGCCCTGACGGGGCAGCCCTTCGGCGTCAACCTCTTCATGCCGCAGTGCGAACCGGCGGACCCCGCCGCGCTGGCGGACTACCGCCGCCGGCTCGCGGGCGAGGTGGGCCGTTACGAGACCGGGCTCGGCGACCCGGACGTCCCCGGCGACGACGGTTACGAGGACAAGCTCGCCGTCCTCCTCGACTCCCCGGTCCCGGTCGTCTCCTTCACCTTCGGCTGCCCCTCGCGCGACACGCTCGACGCGTTCGCGGCCGCCGGTACGTACACCGTCGTCACGGTCACCTCGCCGGAGGAGGCCCAGGCCGCCGAGTGGGCCGGGGCCGACGCCGTCTGCGCCCAGGGCACCGAGGCGGGCGGGCACCGCTCCACGTTCCAGGACGACCCGGCGACCGAGGACGGCGGGACCGGGCTGCTGAGCCTGGTCGCCCAGGTCCGCGAGACCGTGCAGATACCGGTCGTCGCCGCCGGCGGCCTGATGCGCGGCGCCCAGATCGCCGCCGTCCTCGCGGCGGGCGCCGACGCCGCCCAGCTCGGCACCGCCTTCCTGGCCTGCCCGGAGTCCGGCGCCCACGTCCTGCACAAACAGGCCCTGACCAACCCGCTGTTCGTCCGGACCACCCTGACCAGGGCGTTCTCCGGTCGCCCGGCACGCGGCCTGGTCAACCGCTTCGTGCGCGAGCACGGCCCGTACGCCCCCGCCGCCTACCCCCAGGTCCACCACATGACCTCGGTGCTGCGCAAGGCCGCCGCCCGCGTCGGGGACGCCCAGGGCATGGCGCTGTGGGCCGGGCAGGGCCACCGGATGGCCCGCGAGCTGCCCGCCGGCCGGCTGGTCCGGCTGCTCGCCGAGGAACTGGACGCCGCACGGACGGCAGTGAGCACAAGGAGCGCACAGTGACGGCACCCGTCTTCGTCGTCGAACAGCTGCCGGACGTAACGGAGTTCGTCCTCGACGGCCCCGAGGGACGCCACGCCGTCTCCGTGAAGCGCCTGCGCACCGGCGAGGAGGTCGTCCTCACGGACGGCCGCGGCCGGTGGGCCCAGGGCCTCGTGCGCGCCGCCGAGGGCAAGGACCGGCTGGTCGTCGGCGACCTGGCCCCGGTGCACGAGGAGTCGCGTCCCGCGCTGCGGATCACCGTCGTCCAGGCCCTGCCCAAGGGGGACCGGGGCGAGGTCGCCGTGGAGACGATGACCGAGACCGGCGTCGACGCGGTGGTCCCGTGGCAGGCGGCGCGCTGCATCACCCAGTGGAAGGGCGACCGGGGCCTCAAGTCCCTGGCCAAATGGCGCGCCACGGCCCGGGAGGCCGGCAAGCAGTCGCGCCGGGTGCTGTTCCCGGACGTGGCGGACCTGGCCACCACCAAGCAGGTCGCCGGCCTCCTCGCCGCGGCGGACTTCGCGGCCGTCCTGCACGAGGACCGCGACTACCCGAGCGACCCGCTGGCCACCGTCGCGCTGCCCGAGGAGGGCGAGATCGTGCTGGTCGTCGGCCCCGAGGGCGGCGTGTCCCCGGACGAGCTGACCGCGTTCGCCGCCGCCGGCGCCCGCACCTGCCGCCTCGGCCCCACGGTCCTGCGCACCTCCACGGCGGGCACCGCGGCGACGGCACTGCTCCTGGGACGCACGGGGCGCTGGTCGTAAACCGTCCTCGATGGGGTGGTTGTGCCCGGAAGCGGTCTACCGCGCCGTCAGGCGGGGTGGGAAGCTGCCCGTATGGGGACATCAAGGGCAGGGGGCCGTCGCGCGGCCCGTCGTTTTCCGGCCGCGTTCTGCCTCGCCGCGGCCGCCGTCACCGGGCTCACCGCCTGTGAACCGGCCGATGGCGCGGGCGCGTTGAACACCGCGTCCGTCGCCTTCACCACCGACCGGACTGCCACCCGCGCCCTGGAGCACGAAGGCGTCCAGGTCCGCTGGCTGACCTGCACCGCCTCGCTCGACGGGGACGGCGCCACCCGCTCGGGGGCGCCCTCCGCCACGCGCCGGACGGCCGAGGTCCACTGCGACGGCAAGACGAAGTCCGGCGGGGACATCGCGCTGGACGGGCAGGTCACCTACGCGGTCGAAGGCCGGTGCGTACGCGGGGACATGACCGCGAAGACCGGTGGGCGCGCCGTCTTCCGGGCCACCCTGCTCGGCGACTGCACCGCCCCGGCCACGACCGCGCCGCCCGCTGGAACCCCGGGCCGGGGCAACGGCCCGACCGCCACCGTGACGGTGACGGTCACCGCCTACCCCGGCAAGTAGCGGCGTCACCGGGGCGGTTGGCCGATTCTCCGGTCCGCCCGCCCCGGGGGCACGCCCGCGACGTGTGACGTACTCCCGCCAACCCCGTGCCACCAGGCACACCAGCGGCCTAGGGTGATCGTGTGACACAGCCTTCCTACCTCCGGTACCCCCATGTCCAAGGTGACTTGATCGCCTTCACCGCCGAGGACGACGTCTGGCTCGCCCCACTCGACGGCGGCCGGGCGTGGCGGGTCAGCGCAGACAACCGTCCCGTCACCCAGCCGCGCATATCTCCCGACGGCACCCTCGTCGCCTGGACGTCCACCCGCGACGGGGCGCCCGAGGTCCACCTCGCCCCCGCCGACGGCGGGCCCTCCCGGCGGCTCACCCACTGGGGCGACGCCCGCACCACCGTGCGCGGCTGGACCCCCGAAGGCGACGTACTCGTCACCAGCACCCAGGGCCAGGTCTCGCTGCGCCGCAGCTGGGCCCGGGCCGTCCCGGTCGACGGCGGTCCCGCGCGGACCCTCCCGTACGGCCCCGTCGGCTCCCTCGCGTACGGGCCGGGCGGACGCGTCCTGCTGCTCTCGGCCACCATGGGCCGCGAGGCCGCCTCCTGGAAGCGCTACCGGGGCGGCACGGCCGGCAAGCTCTGGATCGCGGCCGAGGACGACCCGCTGGAGTTCGCCCGTATCCACGAGGACCTCGACGGCAACATCGAGTGCCCGATGTGGGTGGGGGAGCGCATCGCGTTCCTCTCCGACCACGAGGGCACCGGCGCCCTCTACTCCTCGCTGCCCGACGGCACCGGCCTGCGCCGGCACACCCCCGTCGACGGCTTCTACGCCCGGCAGGCCACCACCGACGGCACCCGGGTCGCCTACGCCTCCGCCGGTGAACTCTGGCTCCTGGACAGCCTGGAGAGCGACGGGCCCCGCCGCGTCGAGATCCGGCTCGGCGGCCAGCGCGCCGACCTCCAGCCCTACCCGCTGCACGCCGACAGCCACCTGGCCGGCGCCTCGCCCGACCGCACCGGCCGGGGCAGCGCCGTCCTGTCGCGGGGCGCCGTCCACTGGGTCACCCACCGCGAGGGCCCGGCCCGCGCGCTCGCCGCCGAGCCCGGTGTACGGGCCAGGCTGCCGCGCACCTTCCAGGCCGACGGCGACCAGCACGTCGTCTGGGTCACCGACGCCGAGGGCGACGACGCGCTGGAGATCGCCCCCGCCACCGGTACCGCCCCCGGCGCCACGCCCCGCCGCCTCGCGGCCGGCCGACTGGGCCGCGTCCTGGACCTCGCCCCCGCCCCCGACGGCAGCCGGTTCGCGGTCGCCGCGCACGACGGGCGGGTGCTGATCGTCGAGCGGGAGAGCGGCGAGATCCACGAGGTGGACCGCAGCGAGAACGGCGACGCCTCCGGGCTCGCCTGGTCGCCCGACTCCGCCTGGCTCGCCTGGTCGCACCCCGGCCCCGAGCCGCTCAGCCAGCTCAAGCTGGCCCACATCGCCGACCTGTCGGTCTCCGAGGCGACCCCGCTGCGGTTCCGGGACTTCGCGCCCGCCTTCACCGCCGACGGAAAGCACCTCGCCTTCCTCTCCGAGCGCGCCTTCGACCCGATCTACGACGCCCACGTATTCGACATGGCGTTCATCGGCTCCTGCCGGCCCCACCTGCTCACCCTCGCGGCCACCACGCCCTCCCCGTTCGGACCGCAGTTGCACGGCCGGCCCACGGAGAAGGAGAAGGGCGGCGACGGCGAGGACAACCCGACCGCGCTCCCCATCACCCGCATCGACCTGGACGGCCTCGCCGACCGGATCGTGCCCCTTCCCGTCGAGGCCGGCGTCTACTCCTCGCTGCGCACCGCGCGGGACGGGCTGCTCTGGCTGCGCCACCCGCTCACCGGAGTCCTCGGCACCAGCGGGGCCGGTCCGGACGCCCGCCGCCCGGACACCGTCCTGGAGCGGTACGACCTGGAGAAGCTGCGCTGCGAGGAGCTGTCCTCGGACGTCAGCCGTTTCGCGGTCAGCGGTGACGGGAAGCGGCTGGCGATCGTCCACCACGGCAAGCTGTCCGTCGTCCCCTCCGACAGCCGGGTGCCCGCGGGCGACGACGACCACGACGACGCCGTCACCGTCGACCTCTCCCGCATCCGCCGCACCCTCGACCCGGCCGCCGAGTGGCGCCAGATGTACGACGAGGCCGGGCGCGTCATGCGGGACAACTTCTGGCGCCCCGACATGGGCGGCGTCGACTGGTCCGGGGTCCTCGACCGCTACCGCCCGGTCCTGGAGCGCGTCGCGACCCACGACGACCTCATGGACCTGCTCTGGGAGGTCCAGGGCGAGCTGGGCACCTCGCACGCCTACGTCACCCCGCCCGGCGGGTGGCGCGACGACGCGGCCCGGCAGGGGCTGCTCGGGGCGGACCTCTCGCGCGCGGAGGACGGCAGCTGGCGCGTCGACCGCGTGCTGCCCTCCGAGACGTCGGACCCGGCCGCCCGCTCGCCGCTCGCCGCGCCGGGTGTGGCGGTCCGGGCCGGCGACGCGATCCTGGCCGTCGACGGGCACCCGGTCGATCCGCTGACCGGGCCCGCGCCGCTGCTCACCGGCTCGGCCGGCAAGCCCGTCGAGCTGACGGTGTCCCCGGCGGACGGGGGCGACCGGCGCCATGTCGTCGTCGTGCCCGTCGCCGACGAGGAGGCCCTGCGCTACCACGCGTGGGTCGCCGACCGGCGGGCGTACGTGCACGAGCGGTCCGGGGGGCGCCTCGGCTACCTCCACGTCCCCGACATGGTCGGCGGCGGCTGGGCCCAGATCCACCGCGACCTGCGGACCGAGATGGCGCGCGAGGGCCTGGTCGTGGACGTCCGGGAGAACCGGGGCGGCCACACCTCGCAGCTCGTGGTCGAGAAGCTGGCCCGCCGCATCGTGGGCTGGGACCTGCCGCGCAACATGCAGCCGTACAGCTACCCGGGCGACGCGCCGCGCGGGCCGGTGGTGGCCGTGGCGAACGAGTTCTCCGGGTCGGACGGCGACATCGTGAACGCGGCGATCAAGGCGCTGAAGATCGGGCCCGTGGTCGGGGTCCGGACGTGGGGCGGCGTGGTCGGCATCGACAGCCGGTACCGGCTGGTCGACGGGACGCTGGTCACGCAGCCGAAGTACGCGTTCTGGCTGGAGGGGTACGGGTGGGGCGTCGAGAACCATGGCGTGGACCCGGATGTGGAGGTCGTGATGACGCCTCGGGACCACGCGGAGGGACGTGATCCCCAGCTGGACGAGGCGATCCGTCTGGCGCTGGAGTCGCTGGAGCGGACGCCGGCGAAGGCGGCACCGGAGCTGCCGGGGCTGTCGGACTAGGGGGCCTGCGGGGTTCGGGGCTCTGCCCCGGACCCCGCGACTCAAACGCCGGCGAGGCTGGAGGTGGCCGCGCGGCAAAATCAAGCCCCTCCGGCGATTGAGGAGCGGGGGTACGGGGGCAGAGCCCCCGATAGGCTGGGCCGCAACGGATCACCCGAGCTCAAGGAGCGCGTAAGCGAATGGCAGGAGAACCGCAGCCCGACTGCCTGTTCTGCAAGATCGTCTCGGGCGAGATCCCGGCCACCATCGTCCGCGAGACCGACACCACCGTCGCGTTCCGCGACATCAACCCCCAGGCGCCGACGCACGTCCTCGTCATCCCGCGCCTGCACTACCCGGACGCCGCATCCCTCGGCGCCGCCGAACCGCAGGTGCTCGCCGACGTGCTGTGCGAGGCGGGCAACGTCGCCGCCGGCGACAAGATCGACCAGACCGGCTACCGGGTCGTGTTCAACACCGGCGCCGGCGCCGGCCAGACCGTGTTCCACGCCCACGCGCACGTCCTGGGCGGCCGGGGCCTGGAATGGCCGCCCGGATAATGTCCGCCCGTGAACTCGTCGTGCTCGGGACCGCCAGCCAGGTCCCGACACGGCACCGGAACCACAACGGCTATCTGCTGCGCTGGGACGGCGAGGGCATCCTCTTCGACCCCGGCGAGGGCACCCAGCGCCAGATGCTGCGGGCCGGGGTCGCCGCGCACGACATCAACCGCATCTGCGTCACGCACTTCCACGGCGACCACTCGCTCGGCCTGGCCGGGGTGATCCAGCGGATCAACCTCGACCAGGTCCCGCACCCGGTGACCGCCCACTACCCGGCGAGCGGGCAGCGCTTCTTCGACCGGCTGCGGTACGCCACCGCCTACCGCGAGACCGTGAAGCTGGCCGAGGCCCCCGTCGCCGCCGACGGACCACTGGCCACCACCGCCGCGTACACCCTCGACAGCCACCGGCTCTCGCACCCCGTCGAGTCGTACGGCTACCGGCTCACCGAGCCCGACGGGCGGCGGATGCTGCCCGCGAAGCTCGCCGAGCACGGCATCAAGGGGCCGGACGTCGGACGCCTCCAGCGCGAGGGCGCCCTCGGCGGGATCACGCTCGCCGACGTGTCCGAGCCCAGGCGCGGACAGCGGTTCGCGTTCATCATGGACACCAGGCTCTGCGACGGGGTGTACACCCTCGCCGAGGGCTGCGACCTGCTGGTCATCGAGTCGACCTTCCTCGACGCGGACCGGAAGCTGGCCGCCGACCACGGCCATCTGACCGCCTCCCAGGCGGCCCGGGTCGCCCGGGAGGCGGGCGTACGGCACCTCGTCCTGACGCACTTCTCCCAGCGCTATCCGGAACCGGAGGCGTTCGAGGCCGAGGCCCGGGCGGCCGGTTACGAGGGCGAGCTCACCGTCGCCCAGGACCTCATGCGCGTACCGGTTCCGAGCCGGCACCCGTAGCACCACCCCGAGAACGATTGAGATCACCGTGCACCTCCCCAAAGCCGAACTCCACCTCCACATCGAGGGGACCCTCGAACCGGAACTGGCCTTCGCGCTCGCCGCGCGCAACGGCGTGACCCTGCCGTACGCGGACACCGAAGCCCTGCGCACCGCGTACCTCTTCGAGGACCTCCAGAGCTTCCTGGACCTCTACTACGCCCTGATGGCCGTGCTGCGGACCGAGGACGACTTCACCGAGCTCGCCGACGCCTACCTCACCCGGGCCGCCGCCCAGGGCGTCCGCCACGCCGAGATCTTCTTCGACCCGCAGGCCCACACCGCGCGCGGCGTGCCCCTCGGCACCGTCGTGGAGGGCCTGGGCCGGGCGCTGGAGCGCAGCGAGGAGAAGCACGGCATCTCCACCCAGCTGATCATGTGCTTCCTGCGCGACCAGTCCGCCGAATCGGCCCTGGAGACCCTGGAGGCCGCCCGGCCGCACCTGCACCGGATCAGTGCCGTCGGCCTGGACTCCGCCGAGGTCGGCCACCCGCCCGTGAAGTTCCGCGAGGTGTACGAGAGGGCCGGGGAGCTCGGTCTGCGCAAGGTCGCCCACGCGGGGGAGGAGGGGCCGCCCTCCTACATCCGCGAGGCGCTCGACGTCCTCGGCGTGGAGCGGATCGACCACGGGCTGCGCTGCATGGAGGACCCGGACCTGGTGAAGCGGCTGGTCGCGGAGCGCGTACCGCTCACGCTCTGCCCGCTGTCCAACGTACGGCTGCGCGCGATCGACACCCTGGAACAGCACCCGCTGCCCGCCATGCTGGAGGCCGGGCTGCTCTGCACGGTGAACTCCGACGACCCCGCCTACTTCGGCGGGTACGTCGGAGACACCTTCCACGCCGTCCACGAAGCGCTCGGCCTGGACCGCGAGCAGCTGCGCACCCTGGCCCGCAACAGCTTCCAGGCTGCCTTCCTCGACCACGACGAGGAGCGCAGGGCGCGCTACCTGTCCGAGGTCGAGGCGTACGCGTTCGACTGACCGCCCTCCGGGCCGGCCGTCCGGAACGCGTTCCTGCCGAGGCGCCTGCGGCGCAGGGCCGGGATGCTGATCTCCGCGACGGCCTGCTCGGGCGCGCCCAGCTTGGGCACCGCCCCGGGCACCGCACCCGTGGTGACCGCGAGCAGGGCCGCCGGCGCACCGCCACGGCGGCGTACCGAACCGGGCACCAGCGGACGGCCGCCGACGTGCAGGGCCACCGCGGTCACCGGGAGCGCTATCAGCAGGGTCGTCACGCCCAGGACCAGGCCCATCCCCGGGTAGCCGGCCGCCTCCGAGAGCACACTGCCGAGCACCGGCCCGCAGGCGACACCCACGGACGAGGCGGAGCCCGCGAGGACCGCCCAGCGGCCGCGTACGTCCAGGGAGGCGGCGAGACCGATCAGATACGACAGGACCACCGGGTAGACGGTGTTCCACAGGATCTCGCCGGTCGCGAAGGAGCCCAGGCTCCCGGCGGACGAGCTGAGCACGATGCTCCCCGCGATGACGGCGGTGCCCACCCCGATCGGGACCGCGCGCCCCAGCTTCGAGCCCAGCACCCCGGCGCCCATCACACCGAGCAGCCCGGCGCCGAGCGCGGCCGCGAAGACGGCGCCGATCGTCACCTCGGACAGCCCGACCTGGTCCACGCCGATCCGGCTGCTCACGCCCCACAGCGCGTTCTGCGCCATCGACCAGATGAGCATCCCGCCCGCGAGCACCAGTCCGGAGCGGCGGTGCGGCAGCCGGCCCTTCGCGGGGACGGCCGGTCCGGCCTGGTCCTCGCGCGCGGAGCCGTCGAGCCGGGAGGTGGCCGGCCAGACCAGGAGCGCGACCAGGGCGATCGAGGCGAACGGCAGCCGGTGGCCGCCGCCCAGGTGCGGGACCGTCAGATACAGGGCGCCCGCGGTCGCCGACACGCTCAGCAGGCCCAGGGACGAGGTGCGGTGCGGGTCGCTCTGGGCGGCGATGCCCGCCGCGGCGACGGCGGTCGCCGTACCGGAGCCGAAGCCGCCGACCACCGCGCCCGCGACCACCAGCGGCACGGTGCCAGCCAGCGCCGCGCAGCCGTACCCCACCACGCACAGGATCAGTCCCACGCGCGCCGGTCTGCACGGCCCGTACGTCTCCACGCGTCCCGCCAGGGAGAAGCCGGCGGAGGCCGAGCTCAGCAGCAGCGCGCTGCCGACGAGCCCGGCCTGAGCCGTGCTGAGGCCCAGATAGACGGAGAGCCGTCCCACGATGGTGGGGAGGAGGTAGGCGGCGAGGTAACCGGCGGTGAACACGGCGACCAGGGGCCACGCGGCGCGAGGGCGCGAGGACATGGGCGTTCCTGAAGACATGCCAGAAGAGGCAGGAGGGAGGGGGGAAATACGAGAAATCAGAGAAATCGGCGCTTCCGTCGGGTACGTCTCCAACGGTGCTCGCGGGCCAATTTGTATCAAGTGCCCCCGGCCCACCGAAAGCCGGAGTTCTGTGATCTGGGCCACTTTTGTGTTTATGCAGTTCGCGGGTGGGTAATCGCGCATGTTTATGCAGGTCAGCGCCCGTGAACACACGCGCGGCGCGCACTCGTCCATCAGCGCCGCGTTTCGGGCACACTGGCCGCAACCGCCACGACCGGGGAGTGCAAGGTGAGCGCTGACATTCCGCAGATCGACCCGCTGGACGGGCTGCGCGCCCCGCAGGACCCCGACTGCGACGTCTTCCTCACCGGCACGGTCTTCCTGGACATCATCTTCACCGGCCTGGACAGCGCCCCCGTGCGGGGCACCGAGTCCTGGGCGCGCGGCATGGGTTCCAGCCCCGGCGGCGTCGCCAACATGGCCACCGCCCTGGCCCGCCTCGGTCTGCGCACCTCCCTGGCCGCCGCGTTCGGCGACGACCACTACGGCGAGTACTGCTGGGACGCGCTCGAACAGGGCGAGGGCATCGACCTCTCCCGCTCGCACACCGTCCGCGGCTGGCACTCCCCGGTGACCGTCTCCATGGCGTACGAGGGCGAGCGGACGATGGTCTCGCACGGCCACGAGGCCCCGTCGCTCCCCACCACCGCCTCGCCCGAGGCCCCCGCCTTCCCCCGCTGCCCGCCCAGGGCCCGGGCCGCCGTCACCTCACTCGTCCCGGGCCGCACCGAACCCTGGGTCGCCGAGGCCGCCCGCCGGGGGGCCCTGATCTTCGGGGACGTCGGCTGGGACGAGACCGGGCGCTGGGACCTGGACGCCCTCAGCGGCCTGGAGCACTGCCACGCCTTCCTGCCCAACGCCGAGGAGGCGATGCGCTACACCCGCACCGACTGCCCCCGGGCCGCCGCGCACGCCCTCGCCGAACGCGTACCGCTCGCCGTCGTCACCCTGGGCTCCGAGGGCGCCTACGCGGTCGACGCCGCCACCGGTACCGCCGCCGAGGTCCCGGCCATCGAGGTCGAGGCGCTGGACCCGACCGGCGCCGGCGATGTCTTCGTGGCCGGCTTCGTCACCGGCACCCTGGCCGGCTGGCCCCTCGCCGACCGCCTCGCGTTCGCCGGGCTGACCGCCGCCCTCTCCGTCCAGGAGTTCGGCGGCTCGCTCTCGGCCCCCGGCTGGGCGGAGATCGCCGCCTGGTGGCAGCAGGTGCGCACCTGCGCCGGACAGGACCCGGCCGCGCTGCGGCGCTACGCCTTCCTGGACGAACTGCTGCCGGCCGCCGCCCGGCCCTGGCCGCTGCGCCGGGCCGTGCCGACGATCGGTTTCCGCGCCTGACCCCACTGCCCCGTAAAACCTCTGGTGTTGTCAGTACGGAGTCGTAGGCTTGAGGCACACGAGGTTTTCGAGCAGCGAGAACCCTGCAACAGGAGGTATGCGCAGGCCCGAGGGCCGGCCCATGACTCAGTCACCCACACAGCCGCAGGCGCGTGCCCACATCAGCATCCCGGCCGCTCACCCGATGGTGATGCTCCTGGGAGCGGGCGACTCGCTGCTGCGCGTGATCGAAGCGGCGTTCCCGGCGGCCGACATCCACGTCCGGGGAAATGACATAAGCGCGACGGGCGACGCGGCGGACATCGCCCTGATCCAGCGCCTGTTCGACGAGATGGTGCTGGTGCTCCGCACCGGGCAGCCGATGACGGAGGACGCCGTGGAACGGTCGATCGCGATGCTCAAGGCCACCGACAACGGCCAGGCGGACGGCACGGAGACCCCGGCCGAGGTGCTGACGCAGAACATCCTGTCCAGCCGGGGCCGCACGATCCGCCCCAAGACGCTCAACCAGAAGCGGTACGTCGACGCGATCGACAAGCACACGATCGTCTTCGGCATCGGCCCCGCCGGTACCGGCAAGACCTACCTGGCCATGGCCAAGGCGGTCCAGGCCCTCCAGTCCAAGCAGGTCAGCCGCATCATCCTGACCCGCCCGGCCGTCGAGGCGGGCGAGCGCCTGGGCTTCCTGCCCGGCACGCTGTTCGACAAGATCGACCCGTACCTGCGCCCGCTCTACGACGCCCTGCACGACATGCTCGACCCCGACTCGATCCCGCGCCTGATGGCCGCGGGCACGATCGAGGTGGCGCCCTTGGCTTATATGAGGGGCCGCACGCTCAATGACGCCTTCATCATCCTGGACGAGGCGCAGAACACCAGCGCCGAGCAGATGAAGATGTTCCTGACCCGGCTCGGCTTCGACTCCAAGATCGTCGTCACCGGTGACATCACCCAGGTCGACCTGCCGACGGGGACCAAGAGCGGTCTGCGCCAGGTGCAGGACATCCTGGAGGGCATCGACGACGTGCACTTCTCCCGCCTCACCTCCCAGGATGTCGTCCGGCACAAGCTGGTCGGCCGTATTGTCGACGCGTACGAGAAGTACGACAACAGCAAGGGCGAGCAGGACGGCGGGGGCCATCGGGGCCGCGGCCGTCACAACGGGAAGCAGTAGCAGCGCACCATGTCGATCGACGTCAACAACGAGTCCGGAACCGAGGTCGACGAGCAGGCGATCCTCGACATCGCCCGCTACGCGCTCGCGCGCATGCGGATCCACCCCCTCTCCGAACTCTCGGTGATCGTGGTGGACTCCGCGGCCATGGAGCAGCTGCACATCCAGTGGATGGACCTCCCGGGCCCGACCGATGTCATGTCCTTCCCGATGGACGAGCTGCGTCCGCCGGCCAAGGACGACGAGGAGCCCCCGCAGGGGCTCCTCGGTGACATCGTGCTCTGCCCCGAGGTCGCCAAGCGGCAGGGCGAGGAGGCCGAGACCCAGCACTCCATGGACGAGGAGCTCCAGCTGCTCACCGTCCACGGGGTGCTGCACCTGCTGGGCTACGACCACGAGGAGCCGGACGAGAAGGCCGAGATGTTCGGCCTCCAGGCGGCCATCGTGGACGGCTGGCGCGGTGAGCGCGGGCTGACCGGCCCGTCCCCCGCCCCGACCGTCTCGTGAGCCTGCCCCTGATCTCCGGCGTCGTCCTGCTGGTCGTCGTCGGCTGGCTGGCCGCCTGCGCCGAGGCGGGCATCGCCCGTACGTCGAGCTTCCGGGCCGCCGAGGCGGTCCGCTCGGGCCGCCGCGGCAGCGCCAAGCTGGAGCAGGTCGCGGCCGACCCGACGCGCTATCTCAACGTCGCCCTGCTGGTGCGGGTCGCCTGCGAGATGGCCGCCGGGGTGCTCGTCACGTACGCCTGCCTGAAGGAGTTCCCGGAGACCTGGGAGGCGCTGGCCGTCGCCATCGGTGTGATGGTCCTCGTCTCGTACGTCGCGATCGGCGTCTCCCCGCGCACCATCGGCCGCCAGCACCCGCTGAACACGGCGACCGCCTCGGCGTACGTGCTGCTGCCGCTGGCCCGGATCATGGGGCCCATCCCGCAGCTGCTGATCCTCATCGGCAACGCGCTGACCCCCGGCAAGGGATTCCGCAAGGGCCCGTTCGCCAGCGAGGCCGAGCTGCGGGCCATGGTGGACCTCGCCGAGCAGGAGTCGCTGATCGAGGACGAGGAGCGCCGCATGGTGCACTCCGTCTTCGAGCTCGGCGACACCCTGGTGCGCGAGGTGATGGTCCCGCGCACCGACCTCGTCTGCATCGAGCGCTACAAGACGATCCGTCAGGCTCTCACCCTCGCCCTGCGCTCCGGCTTCTCGCGCATCCCGGTCACCGGCGAGAACGAGGACGACGTGGTCGGGATCGTCTATCTGAAGGACCTGGTCCGCAAGACGCACATCAACCGGGAGTCGGAGGCCGACCCGGTCTCCACCGCGATGCGCCCGGCGTCGTTCGTGCCCGACACCAAGAACGCCGGAGATCTGCTGCGCGAGATGCAGCAGGAACGCAGCCACGTCGCCGTCGTCATCGACGAGTACGGCGGCACGGCGGGCATCGTCACCATCGAGGACATCCTGGAGGAGATCGTCGGCGAGATCACCGACGAGTACGACCGCGAGCTGCCGCCCGTCCAGGAGCTGGAGAACGGCTGCTTCCGGGTCACCGCCCGGCTCGACATCGGGGACCTCGGCGAGCTGTTCGGCCTCGACGAGTACGACGACGAGGACGTGGAGACGGTCGGCGGACTCCTCGCGAAGGCGCTGGGCCGGGTCCCGATCGCCGGCGCGTCCTCCGAGGTCGAACTGCCCGACGGGCGGCGGCTGCGGCTGACCGCGGAGTCCCCGGCGGGCCGGCGCAACAAGATCGTCACGGTGCTGGTGGAGCCGGTGGCTCCCGAGGAGGAGGAGACGCCGGAATGACCCCGCAGCAGCTGAGGGCCTTCTGCCTGAGCTTCAACGCGAGCGCCGAGGAGTTCCCGTTCGGGCCCGGGGCGTCCGTCTTCAAGGTGCTCGGCAAGATGTTCGCGCTCAGCGAGCTGGACGCCCGGCCGCTGACGGTGAACCTCAAGTGCGACCCCGACGAGGCGGTGCGGCTGCGCGAGGAGTACGAGGCGGTGGTGCCCGGCTGGCACATGAACAAGCGCCACTGGAACACCGTCACCGTCTCCGGACTGCCCGACGCGAAGCTGCGCGAGCTCATCGAGGACAGCTACGACCTGGTGGTGGCCGGGCTGCCGAAGGCGGAGCGGCTGCGGCTCGACCGCCCCTGAGGCAGACAGGCTCCAGGGCTCCCGCCCGCCCCGGTCCGCGCCGGGCTTCGTATGCTCGGCACATGACTGAGAGCACCGGCACCACCGACCTCGGCGCCGAGGACCGCAAGATCGTCACCCTGGCGCGCAGCGCCCGCGCCCGCAACGGCGTCCCCGAGGGCGCGGCCGTCCGGGACGAGACCGGGCGCACCTATGTGGCCGGCACCGTGGAGCTGGAGTCGCTGAAGCTCAGCGCGTTGCGGACGGCCGTCGCGATGGCGGTGGCCAGCGGGGCGAAGTCCCTGGAGGCCGCCGCGATCGTCTCCGAGGCCGAGGCCCCCTCCGAGGAGGACCGGGCCGCCGTACGGGACCTGGGCGGGGCGGGCACGCCGGTGCTGCTCGCCGGGCCGGACGGACAGCTCCGGCTCAGCGTCACGGCCGGCTGACCCCGGTACGGGGGCGGGGCCCGGGGCCGTCCGGACCGGGCCCGGAGGGCGTGGCGGGCGCCTCGGTGCCCCGGCGCCCCCGGGATCGGGGACAATGGGCGCCATGAGCGTTCGACCTAACCCTGAAGCCGCCGCGCGGCAGGCCGAGAACCCCGCCCCCCACCGGGCCGGCTTCGCCTGCTTCGTGGGCCGCCCCAACGCGGGCAAGTCCACCCTGACGAACGCTCTGGTCGGGCGGAAGGTGGCCATCACCTCCAACCGTCCGCAGACGACCCGGCACACCGTGCGCGGCATCGTGCACCGGCCGGACGCCCAGCTGATCCTGGTCGACACCCCCGGGCTCCACAAGCCGCGCACCCTGCTGGGCGAGCGGCTGAACGACATCGTGCGCACCACCTGGGCCGAGGTCGACGTGATCGGTTTCTGCCTGCCCGCCGACCAGAAGCTCGGCCCCGGCGACAAGTACATCGTCAAGGAGCTCGCGGGCATCCGGAAGACGCCCAAGATCGCGATCATCACCAAGACCGACCTGGTCGACTCCAAGCAGCTCGCCGAACAGCTGCTGGCCGTCTCGCGGCTCGGCGAGGAGCTGGGCTTCGAGTGGGCGGAGATCATCCCGGTCTCGGCCGTCAAGGACCAGCAGGTCGACCTGCTCTCCGACCTGATCGCCCCGCTGCTGCCCGAGAGCCCGCCGCTCTACCCCGAGGGCGACCTCACGGACGAGCCGGAGATGGTGATGGTCGCGGAGCTGATCCGCGAGGCCGCGCTCGAAGGCGTACGCGACGAGCTGCCGCACTCCATCGCGGTCGTCGTGGAGGAGATGCTGCCGCGCGAGGACCGGCCGGCGGACAAGCCGCTGCTGGACATCCACGCCAACGTCTACATCGAGCGCCCCAGCCAGAAGGGCATCATCATCGGCCCGAAGGGCAAGCGCCTGAAGGACGTCGGCACCAAGTCCCGCAAGCACATCGAGGCCCTGCTCGGCACCCCCGTCTTCCTCGACCTGCACGTCAAGGTCGCCAAGGACTGGCAGCGCGATCCCAAGCAACTGCGCAAGCTCGGGTTCTGAGACCTGCCAGACCCTTGAGGGCCTGATCTCACGCGCCCTCCTTCAGGACGCGTGAGATCAGGGCGCGCTGGGCCTCGGTCAGACGGGGGTCCGCGCAGTGCACGGTCCGGCCGTCCACCGTTATCCGGTAGCTGAAGCCGTCCGGGACGCCCCGGGGCGCGGCGGCCTGGCCGTCGGCGAGTGCCGTGCCGGCCAGGGCCTCCCACTCCTGGGCGTCGGCCAGTCCGGAGGTGTCGATCTCGCGGTGGCGCGCGATGCCGGCGAAGCCGCCGGTCCTGCTCACCTGGATCCGCATGCGGTGTCCCTTCCTAGTCGGTCGGAACGCCCACCTCCGACCACGCCTTGAGAACGGCCTCCACCTCGTCGCCCTCGCCGAAGCGGCTGCGCGCCGCCGCCACGGTCAGCCGGGCGAAGTCCGCGAAGTCCGCGTCCACCGCCAGTTCACCACCTGTGAGCACATCGAACCAGAGCTGGCCCGCCCGCTCCCAGGAGCTGCCGCCCAGCGCGGTCGCCAGGAGATAGAACGCGCGGTTGGGGATGCCGGAGTTGAGGTGGACCCCGCCGTTGTCGTCGCCGGTGTGGACGTAGTCGTCCATGGACGCCGGCTGTGGGTCCTTGCCGAGCACGTCGTCGTCGTACGCCGTGCCGGGCGCCTTCATCGAGCGCAGCGCCACGCCCTGGACCCGGGGCGCGAGCAGCCCCTCGCCGATCAGCCAGTCCGCCTGGTCGGCGGTCTGGCCCAGCGAGTACTGCTTCACGAGGGAGCCGAAGACGTCCGAGACCGACTCGTTGAGCGCGCCGGACTGGCCGTAGTAGCTCAGGTTGGCGGTGTACTGCGTGAGCCCGTGGGCCAGTTCGTGGGCGATCACGTCGATGGCGACGGTGAAGTCGAGGAAGATCTCGCCGTCCCCGTCGCCGAAGACCATCTGCTCGCCGTCGAAGAAGGCGTTGTTGTACTTCTCGTCGTAGTGGACGGACCCGATCAGGGGGAGCCCGTGGCCGTCGATGGAGCGCCGGCCGTAGGCGGTGAGCAGCAGGTCGAAGGTGGCGCCGAGGCCCGCGTACGCGCGGTTGACGCTGGCGTCCTTCGTGGGCTTCTCGCCCTCGCCGCGGACCTTGGTGCCCGGCAGGTCCGTGCCGTGGCGGCAGTCGTAGAGCGTGCGGTGGGGCTTGGCGCTGCCCTCGTCGTCCGGCTCGACGGGGGCCGTGGGCCGGGCGACGGCCGTCATCTGGCGGCGGGTGCGCCGGGCCGCGTCGGACTCCAGGGTGCGGCGGGCCGGATCGGCGAGGACGGGGTCGTCGGACTGGGACAGCTTGTCGAGGACGTGGGGCGGGACGATGGTGCAGAAGACGGGGTGGAACCCCTGCTGTGAACGAGGCTGCATACACACGACTGTGGCACTGCGTAAGTGTGATGTCACTGGTTGCAACCAGGGTTGCTGAAATGGAGTGATTGGTCACTGTTGGGCGTTTAGGTCGTCCCGTACGGGTAAGGGCGGTTGCCGATCCCGCATACTGGAACGGCACCCACGTCTCGGGCGCCCCTCGGCTAGTCTCGACGCATCATGCGTTTCGGGCTGCTTCTTCTTAGCTGCCGCGGCGAGGGCCTGTAGTCGAGGCCGACCCCCTCCCCGCGGAGTCTGGTGTTGCAGAAACACAGTCGGCCGTCCCCGAGAAGGACACCCGAGGAGCCCCGCGCCATGACCGAAGTGAACCCCGCCCAGACCCCCGCCTCGCACGCCGTCGGCCGTCCCACGCCGATCACCAACGCCGCGGTGCTGCAGAAGCCGTCCGGGATGCCGGTCCACAAGTACGGCCGCTACGAGGCTGTCGACATCCCCGACCGCACCTGGCCCGAGAAGCGGATCACCAAGGCGCCCCGCTGGCTGTCCACGGACCTGCGCGACGGCAACCAGGCCCTGATCGACCCGATGTCGCCGGCCCGTAAGCGCGAGATGTTCGACCTGCTCGTACGCATGGGCTACAAGGAGATCGAGGTCGGCTTCCCGTCCTCCGGTGAGACGGACTTCGCTTTCGTCCGCTCCATCATCGAAGAGGGCGCGATCCCCGAGGACGTGACGATCTCCGTCCTGACGCAGGCCCGCGAGGAACTGATCGAGCGGACCGTCGAGTCGCTGGTGGGCGCCCGGCGCGCCACCGTCCACCTGTACAACGCCACCGCCCCCACCTTCCGCCGCGTGGTCTTCCGCGGCTCGAAGGAGGAGGTCAAGCAGATCGCCGTGGACGGCACCCGGCTGGTCATGGAGTACGCGGACAAGATCCTGGGCGACGAGACGATCTTCGGCTACCAGTACAGCCCGGAGATCTTCACCGACACCGAACTGGACTTCGCCCTGGAGGTCTGCGAGGCGGTCTGTGACGTCTGGCAGCCCGAGGAGGGCCGCGAGATCATCCTCAACCTGCCCGCCACCGTGGAGCGTTCGACGCCGTCCACGCACGCGGACCGGTTCGAGTGGATGTCGCGCAACCTGTCGCGCCGCGAGTTCGTCTGCCTGTCCGTCCACCCGCACAACGACCGCGGCACCGCCGTCGCCGCCGCCGAACTGGCCCTGATGGCCGGGGCGGACCGGATCGAGGGCTGCCTGTTCGGCCAGGGCGAGCGCACCGGCAACGTCGACCTGGTGACGCTGGGCATGAACCTGTTCTCGCAGGGCGTCGACCCGCAGATCGACTTCTCGCAGATCGACGAGATCCGCCGCACCAGCGAGTACTGCAACCAGATGGAGGTCCACCCGCGCCACCCCTACGCGGGCGACCTGGTCTACACCGCCTTCTCCGGCTCCCACCAGGACGCCATCAAGAAGGGCTTCGACGCCATGGAGGCCGACGCGGCCGCCCAGGGCAAGACGGTGGACGACATCGAGTGGGCCGTGCCGTACCTGCCGATCGACCCGAAGGACGTCGGTCGCTCCTACGAGGCGGTCATCCGGGTCAACTCGCAGTCCGGCAAGGGCGGCATCGCGTACGTCCTGAAGAACGACCACAAGCTGGACCTGCCCCGCCGGATGCAGATCGAGTTCTCCCGGATCATTCAGGCCAAGACCGACGCCGAGGGCGGCGAGGTCACGCCGACGGCGATCTGGAGCGTCTTCCAGGACGAGTACCTGCCCAACCCCGAGAACGCCTGGGGGCGCGTGCAGATCCGCTCCGGCCAGAGCACGACCGGCACCGACGGCCGCGACACGATCACCGTCGAGGCGACCGTGGACGGCACGGACACCGTGCTGACCGGCACCGGCAACGGCCCGATCTCCGCGTTCTTCGAAGCGCTGCAGGCCATCGGCATCGACGCCCGGCTGCTGGACTACACCGAGCACACCATGAGCGAGGGCGCGAGCGCCCAGGCCGCCTCGTACATCGAGTGCGTCATCGACGGAAAGGTGCTGTGGGGCATCGGCATCGACGCCAACACCACCCGCGCCTCGCTGAAGGCGGTCGTCTCGGCCGTCAACCGCGCCACCCGCTGATCCGGCGCCCGAAAGGGCCCGGAGTCGTACGGTCCGCGAACCCCGCCCACCCGCTTCCGGGGGGCGGGGTTCGGCCATTCTCCGGGCGGTTGTGACCGGCGGGGTGCTGACGGCACAAGGGTGATGTGGTTAACATCACGTCGACACGGCAGTGTTGCCGGAGTGTTACGGAGGTGTGCGACGTGCGGTCAGCCCTGGGACAACGCGCCATGAAGCTGCGTATCTGCGGCATCCGTACGCTGTGGGACACCACCGGTGACGGGGAGTTCTTCTGCCCCGGCTGCGGCGGTGACCGCAACTACCGCCGCCTCACGGGCCGCCGTCGCTTCGCCGTGCTGGGCGTGCCCCTGCTGCGGCGCGGCACCACGGGCCCGGTGGTCGAATGCGCCGCCTGCCACCAGCACTTCGACCCGGAAACGCTCGACCACCCCACCACCACCCGGTTCTCCGCGATGCTGCGGGACGCCGTGCACACCGTGGCCCTCGGCGTCCTCGCGGCCGGCGGCAGCACCTCCCGTACGGTCCTGGAGAGCGCCGCCGACACCGTGCGCGGCGCCGGGTTCGACGACTGCACGCCCGAACAGCTCGCGACCGTGGTCGAGGTGCTGTCCGCCGACATCGGCCAGGGCTCCGCGTTCGACCCGGCGGCCGAGGCGTGCGGCGCGGCCCTCGCCATCGAGCTGCACGAGGCGCTGGAACCGCTCGCCCCGCACCTCGCCCCCACCGGGCGCGAATCGATTCTGCTCCAGGGCGCCCGGATCGCCCTCGTCGACGGCGCGTACAGCACCGCCGAACGCGAGGTGCTGACCACCGTCGGCGGCGCGCTGAGGCTGCGCGCCGAGGACACCGCCCGCCTGCTCGCCGAGGCGGCGCGTACGCCCTCCTGATCCGCCCCCCGGCCCTCCTGGGGCTCCTGTGGGCCCGGGGGCTCGGGGTGACCGCCGGGGGAGCCCTACGGCCCCGCCGCACGGGGGCGGGCCCCGGGTGTCAGTGGCGTACCGGACAATGGGACGCATGAGCTTGTTCCGGGACGACGGCGTGGTGCTGCGCACGCAGAAGCTGGGCGAGGCCGACCGGATCATCACGATACTGACCCGGGGCCACGGCCGGGTGCGGGCCGTCGCGCGCGGGGTGCGGCGCACCAAGTCGAAGTTCGGGGCCCGTCTGGAGCCGTTCTCCCATGTGGACGTGCAGTTCTTCGCGCGGGGCAGCGAGCTGGTCGGGCGCGGTCTTCCGCTGTGCACCCAGAGCGAGACGATCGCCCCGTACGGCGGCGGGATCGTCACGGACTACGGGCGCTACACCGCCGGGACCGCGATGCTGGAGACCGCCGAGCGCTTCACCGACCACGAGGGCGAGCCCGCGGTCCAGCAGTATCTGCTGCTGGTGGGCGGGCTGCGCACGCTGGCCCGGGGCGAGCACGAGCCGCATCTCATCCTGGACGCCTTCCTGCTGCGCTCCCTCGCGGTCAACGGCTACGCCCCCAGCTTCGACGACTGCGCGCGCTGCGGACTGCCCGGCCCGAACCGTTTCTTCTCCGTGGCGGCGGGCGGCATCGTATGCGGCGACTGCCGGGTGCCCGGCAGCGTCGTACCCTCGGCTGAGGCCGTCGCCCTGCTGAGCGCCCTGCTCACCGGCGACTGGGAGACGGCGGACGCGTGCGAGGCGCGTCATGCCAGGGAGGGGAGCGGACTGGTGTCCGCGTATCTGCACTGGCATCTGGAGCGCGGGCTGCGTTCACTGCGGTACGTAGAGAAGTGACACAGGGAGACTGAGAAGCACATGGCAGTACGCGGGATGCTCGGCGGCCGTAACCGGCGCGACTACAAGACCCCGGAGCCGCACCCGTCCGGTGCCGTGCCCCCGAAGATCCCCGGTGAGCTGGTGCCCAAGCACGTCGCCATCGTGATGGACGGCAACGGCCGCTGGGCGAAGGAGCGCGGCCTGCCCCGCACCGAGGGGCACAAGGTCGGCGAGGCCGTCGTCATGGACGTGCTCAAGGGCTGCATCGAGATGGGCGTCAAGAACCTCTCGCTGTACGCCTTCTCGACGGAGAACTGGAAGCGGTCCCCGGAGGAGGTGAAGTTCCTGATGAACTTCAACCGGGACGTCATCCGCCGCCGCCGTGACGAGATGGACGCGCTCGGTATCCGTATCCGCTGGGTGGGCCGCATGCCCAAGCTGTGGAAGTCCGTCGTCCAGGAGCTCCAGGTCGCCCAGGAGCAGACCAAGGACAACGACAAGATGACGCTGTACTTCTGCGTCAACTACGGCGGCCGGGCCGAGATCGCGGACGCCGCGCAGCGGATCGCGCAGGACGTCGCCGCCGGACGGCTCGACCCGTCGAAGGTCAACGAGAAGACGTTCGCGAAGTACATCTACTACCCGGACATGCCGGACGTGGACCTCTTCGTGCGCCCCAGCGGCGAGCAGCGCACCTCGAACTACCTGATCTGGCAGAGCGCGTACGCCGAGATGGTCTTCCAGGACGTGCTGTGGCCGGACTTCGACCGCCGCGACCTGTGGCGCGCCTGCCTGGAATTCGCCCAGCGCGACCGCCGGTTCGGCGGCGCGGAGGAGGTCGCGGCGACATCGGATCCCCGGGCCTGAACCCCTGCCGGTACGATCACGGCTCTTTCACACACGTCAGGTGGGGGCCATGAACGAACAGCGGGATGCCGTGCACGGAGCGGTCGAGCTGAGATACCGCCCGGAGTTGCGCGATTACACGACGGCGCTCCGCGCCCGCAACCGGGTCAGCGCCTCGGGCCGGCGGCAGCGGGTCCTGGGGGTGGTCGCGACGGGATGCGGCGTCGTGGCCACCGCACTGTCGCTGGCGAAGGGCGAGGATGTACCGGTGCCCCTGCTGGCGGCGCTGCTGATCTGCGGCCCGCTGCTGTTCCTCGGCCCGTGGCTGATGGCGCGCCAGCTGTTCCGGTTCGTACGGCGGCAGGGCGAGTTCCGGGTGCGGGTCGAGGAGTCCGGCGTCGCCGTCGACACGGACAGCACGAGCGCGGTCGTCAAGTGGCGGGCGCAGCCGCGGTACGTGGAGACAGCGGACCTGTTCGTGATGTTCAGCGACGACCGGAACGCCACCGGGGTGACCGTGATACCCAAGCGGGGCGTCCGGGACGGGTCCGATGTGGACCGCGTGCGCGCGATCTTCGACCGGAACCTGACGAAGGTCTGAACGGCCGGAGCGGGAGCCGCCCCGGTCCGGCCTACTTCTCGCCGCCCGCGCAGTCCGCGCAGGTGCCGAAGACCTCGACCGTGTGCGCCACGTTGACGAAGCCGTGCTGGCTGGCGATGGTCTCCGCCCACTGCTCGACCACGGGCCCCTCCACCTCGACCGCCTTGCCGCACATGCGGCAGACCAGGTGGTGGTGGTGCTCGCCGGTCGAGCAGCGCCGGTAGACGGACTCGCCCTCCGTGGTGCGCAGGACGTCCACCTCGCCCGCGTCCGCGAGGGACTGGAGGGTGCGGTAGACCGTCGTCAGGCCGACCGAGTCCCCCCGGTGCTTGAGGACGTCGTGCAGCTCCTGGGCGCTGCGGAACTCGTCCACCTCGTCGAGCGCCGCCGCGACGGCTGCCCGCTGCCGGGTCGAGCGGCCGCGTACCGGAGCCGCGTTCGTCCCACTGATCGGCGCCGTCGCCACAGGAGCCTCCTCGTGTCGCCCGTACATCTGTCGGGCCATTGTGCCAGCCCGCCCCGTCCGGGGAGTCAGACTCGGACGTCGTCCGGTGCCGGGCGGGCTCCCGGTACTTCCAGGGTGCACCGCTCCGCCTCGGTCTCGCCGCGCCGGGCGCGGCCGCGGGCGAGCGGGGCGGCGAGCAGCGTCAGGACGACGAAGACCCCGATGGCCAGCAGCACGATCGTCGCGCCGGGCGGAACGTCCTGGTAGTACGAGGTGATGGTGCCGGACAGGGTGACGCCGACGCCGATGACGACCGCGAGCACGAACGTCACCTTGAAGGACCGGGTGATCTGCTGCGCGGCGGCGACCGGGACCACCATCAGGGCGCTGACCAGCAGCAGCCCCACGACCCGCATCGCGACCGTGACGGTCACGGCGGCGGTGACCGCGACGAGCAGGTTCAGCATCCGCACCGGCAGGCCCGTCACCCGGGCGAACTCCTCGTCCTGGCTGACGGCGAACAGCTGCCGCCGCAGCCCGACCGTCACCAGCAGCACGAACGCGGCGAGCAGCGAGATCGAGGTGATGTCCTCGGAGGAGACCGTGGACAGCGAGCCGAAGAGGTACGAGGTCAGGTTGGCGTTCGAGCCGGTGTCCGAGAGGTTGATCAGCAGGACACCGCCCGCCATGCCCCCGTAGAAGAGCATGGCCAGCGCGATGTCGCCGCGGGTGCGGCCGTACCAGCGGATCAGCTCCATGACGACCGCGCCCGCGACGGCGACCGCGGTGGCCATCCAGACCGGGCTGGTGGAGAGCAGGAAGCCGAGGCCGACGCCGGTCATCGCGATGTGGCCGATGCCGTCGCCCATCAGGGCCTGCCGGCGCTGCACGAGGTAGATGCCGACGGCGGGCGCGATGACGCCGACCAGCACGGCGGCGAGCAGCGCCCGCTGCATGAAGGGAGGGTCGAGGAATTCCATGGTCAGCTCAGCAGTCCCGTCCGGACGGGCTCGGAAGCCGCGTGGGGGTGTACGTGGTCGTGGCCGGGCAGCGCGTGCTGGCCGACGGCCTTCGGGGGCGGCCCGTCGTGCAGGACGCAGCCGTCCCGCAGCACGACCGCCCGGTCGATCAGGGGCTCCAGCGGGCCCAGCTCGTGCAGGACGAGGAGCACGGTGGCGCCGCCGGCGACCTGCTCGCGCAGGGTGGCGGCCAGGATCTCCTGGCTGGCCAGGTCCACGCCCGCCATCGGCTCGTCCATGATCAGGAGCTCCGGTTCGGCGGCGAGCGCGCGGGCGATGAGCACGCGCTGGTGCTGGCCGCCGGAGAGGGCGTTGACCGAGTCCTTCGCGCGGTCGGCGAGGCCGACGAGCTCGATGGCCCGGTCGACGGCGGCGCGGTCGGCCCTGCGGGGGAGGCCGAGCCGGGTGCGGGAGAGCCGCCCGGCGGAGACGACCTCGCGGATCGTGGCGGGCACGCCGCCGGCCGCCGTGGTGCGCTGCGGGACGTAGCCGACCCGGGCCCAGTCGCGGAAGCGGCGCAGCGGGGTGCCGAAGAGCTCGACGGTGCCGCCGGTCAGGGGGACCTGGCCGATGACGGAGCGGACGGCCGTGGACTTGCCGGAGCCGTTGGCGCCGAGCAGGGCGACGACCTCGCCCCGCTGCACGGTCAGGTCGACGCCGCGCAGCACGGGGCGCGAGCCCAGGGTCGCGGTGGCGTCGCGTACGGCGATCACGGGTTCGCTGGTGGGGTGCTGGGGCTCGGGCATGAGCGCCTCCGGTGCTGCTGCGCGGTTCGGGCCGACGGGAGCGGTGAGGTCGTCGGGTGCGGTGGGGTCGTCGCTCACTTCGCGCCGAGCGCCGAGCGCAGGGCGGCGAGGTTGGACTTCATGACCTCGATGTAGTCATCGCCCTTGGACTTGTCCGTGATTCCCTCCAGCGGGTCCAGGACGTCGGTCTTCAGGCCGGTGTCGCGGGCGACGGTCTTCGCCGTCTTGTCGCTGGCGAGCGTCTCGAAGAAGACGGTGGTGACCTTCTTCTTCTCGGCGATGGAGTGCAGGGCGCTGATGCGGGCGGGGCTGGGCTCGGCCTCGGGGTCGATGCCGGCGATGCCCTCCTGGGTGAGGCCGTAGCGCTCGGCGAGGTAGCCGAAGGCGGAGTGCGTGGTGATGAACGTCTTCGTCGCGGTGTTCTTCAGCCCGGTCCGGTACGCGGTGTCGAGCGCTCCCAGCTCCTTGACCAGGGCGTCGGTGTTCCTGCGGTAGTCCGCCGCGTGGTCCGGGTCGGTCTTCTCCAGGGACGTGCCGACGCCCTTGGCGACCTCGGTGTACTTCACCGGGTCCAGCCAGATGTGCGGATCGGCGCCGGCCTCGTCGCCCTCGTGCGCGTGGCCGTGCTCCTCACCGCCGGTCTCGGTGCCGTGGTCCTCCAGCGTGGTCAGCGTCGCGGCGTCCAGGGTGTGGGAGGCGCCGGACTGCTTGATCGCCTCGTCGACGGCCGGCTGGAGGCCCTTGAGGTAGAGGATGAAGTCCGCGTCGCTGAGCCTGCCGGTCTGCCGGGGGCTGAGCTCCAGGTCGTGGGGCTCCACGCCGGGCTTGGTGAGGCTGGTGACCGAGACGTGGTCGCCGCCTATGCGCTCGGCCAGGAACTGCATCGGATAGAAGGACGCCACCACGTCCAGCCGGCCGTCGCCCTTGTGGTCGGAGGTGTCGGACGACGAGCAGGCGGTGACGGCGGTGAGACCGAGCGCGACCGCGCCGGTGACGGCGGCGGCCGGTATGAGGCGGCGTATGTTCATGACACTCATTTTCAACAAAAGTGGAAACGATTGTCAACAAGCGGGGTTCGCGGCCGGGACCGATACCGATTTGATCGAAGGGGAGTGGCCGCCGGTAATCTGGGCCATTCGCCCGCCCGTTCCGTCGTAATGAAGAGAGCACCGTGGCCGCCGACAAGATCGACACCATCGTCAGCCTGAGCAAGCGCCGTGGCTTCGTCTACCCCTGCAGCGAGATCTACGGTGGTCAGAAGGCCGCCTGGGACTACGGGCCGCTGGGCGTCGAGCTCAAGGAGAACCTGAAGCGCCAGTGGTGGCGCTACATGGTCACCTCCCGCGAGGACGTCGTCGGCATCGACTCGTCGGTCATCCTGGCCCCCGAGGTGTGGGTGGCGTCCGGCCACGTCGCCACGTTCTCGGACCCGCTGACCGAGTGCACCTCCTGCCACAAGCGCTACCGCGCGGACCACCTGGAGGAGGCGTACGAGGAGAAGCACGGCAAGGCGCCCGCGAACGGCCTCGCCGACCTCAACTGCCCGAACTGCGGCAACAAGGGCACCTTCACCGAGCCCAAGCAGTTCTCCGGCCTGCTCTCCACGCACCTCGGCCCGACCCAGGACTCCGGCTCGGTCGCCTACCTGCGCCCCGAGACCGCGCAGGGCATCTTCACCAACTTCTCCCAGGTGCTGACCACCGCGCGCAAGAAGCCCCCGTTCGGCATCGCGCAGATGGGCAAGTCCTTCCGCAACGAGATCACTCCGGGCAACTTCATCTTCCGCACGCGCGAGTTCGAGCAGATGGAGATGGAGTTCTTCGTCAAGCCGGGCGAGGACGAGCAGTGGCAGGAGTACTGGATGGAGCAGCGCTGGAACTGGTACACCGGTCTCGGCATGCGCGAGGAGAACATGCGGTGGTTCGAGCACCCGCAGGAGAAGCTCTCCCACTACTCCAAGCGCACCGCTGACATCGAGTACCGCTTCCGCTTCGGCGGCAGCGAGTGGGGCGAGCTGGAGGGCGTCGCCAACCGCACCGACTACGACCTCAACGCCCACTCCAAGGCGTCGGGCACGGACCTCTCCTTCTTCGACCAGGAGAAGAGCGAGCGCTACACCCCGTTCGTCATCGAGCCGGCGGCCGGTGTCGGCCGCGCGATGCTGGCCTTCCTCCTCGACGCGTACAGCGAGGACGAGGCGCCGAACGCCAAGGGCGTCATGGAGAAGCGCGCCGTGATGCGCCTCGACCCGCGCCTGGCGCCGGTCAAGGTCGCGGTCCTCCCGCTCTCCCGCAACCCGCAGCTCTCGCCGAAGGCCAAGGGCCTCGCCGCCGATCTCCGGCAGAACTGGAACATCGAGTTCGACGACGCCGGCGCCATCGGCCGCCGCTACCGCCGCCAGGACGAGATCGGCACGCCGTTCTGCGTCACCGTCGACTTCGACACCCTGGACGACAACGCGGTCACCGTCCGCGAGCGCGACACGATGAAGCAGGAGCGCGTCTCCCTGGACCAGATCCAGGGCTACCTCGCCTCCCGCCTGCTCGGCTGCTGACGCCCGCACCCGCCGACCGAAGCCCCCGGCTTCCGCGCCCGCCGCGGAACCGGGGGCCTCGTGCGCCGGGGGGACCGGGGACGGAAAACCGGGTGAGCCGGGCGCCCGGTGTGGGTACCGTCCTGCCCATGTCTTCGTTCTTCCAGATCTACGAGTGAGAGCGCGGCGGGTCCGACCACCCGCCGCCCCCCGGATCGATCCGAGGTCACGAGAGACCTCACCGAGACCACACATTGGGAGAACCCCATGGCCAAGAGCCGCAACAACCTCCTCGGCGTCGGCGGACAGCGCAAGAAGCTGTCCCGCGGCGGGGCGCAGGGCGCCGGTCCCGCCGGAGAGGCCGCCGACCGCAAGTCGGCCGCCGACCAGAAGCAGGAGCTGCTCCGCAAGATGCGGGAGCGGGCCGCCGGCACCGAGCAGCCCGACACCGCGGACGCCGACGCGCCGGCCGCGGAGCCGGAGGCCCCGGCGCAGAGCTGACGCCCCGCGCACACACCGAGGCCCCGGCGGGCCGGACCACCAGGTCCGCCCGCCGGGGCCGTGCCGTGTCCGCCCCGCGTCCCGGGCCGCCCCGTCCGGAGCCCCCGCCCCTCAGCTCACCGTGCGCGGCAGCCGCAGGCTCAGCGCGGTCGTCAGGGCGACCGCCGCCAGCTGGACGAGCAGCGTCACGATCAGCGCGTCCCGCATCCCCGACCCCGGCACCAGCGCCAGGAACAGCG
Organism: Streptomyces sp. NPDC097595; assembly: GCF_044761525.1. Taxonomy (NCBI): domain Bacteria; kingdom Bacillati; phylum Actinomycetota; class Actinomycetes; order Kitasatosporales; family Streptomycetaceae; genus Streptomyces; species Streptomyces sp. NPDC097595. Next base: position 44,366 of record NZ_JBIWCN010000019.1, read on the forward strand.
AGCCGAGCGTCGCCACGCCCAGGGTCAGCGTCGCCTGCTGGGTCGTCGTCATCACACCGCCGCCCACCCCGGCCCGCTCCGGCGGTACGTCCGACAGGATGATGCGGAAGATGACCGGCAGCTGGAGGCCCTGGCCGAAACCGGCGACCGCCATGCCCGGCAGCAGGCCCGCCATGCCCAGGTCCGGCCAGCCCCGCCACACGGTGAACGCGAGCACCGCCACGCCCACCGCCTGGATCAGCCCGCCCGCCGTCACGACCCGGCTGCCGTACCGCCGCACCAGCCGGGGACCGGCCAGCGAGGCCGCGAAGAAGGCCACCGCCATCGGGGCGATCGACAGCCCGGACCGCGCCGGGCCCAGCTGCAGGCCCTGCTGGAGCGCGACCGCGATGACGAACATGAAGCCGCCGAAGCCCACCGAGAACGGCACCACCAGGGCGAGCCCGCGCCGCAGCGACTCCAGGCGCAGCAGGCTCGGCGGCACCAGTGGGACCAGCCCGCGCCGGTCCGCCCGCCGCTCCACCCGGTAGAAGGCCGCCGCCGCGAACGGGAACAGCGCGAGGGACACCCAGGTCCACAGCGGCCAGCCCGCCGCCCGGCCCTCGGTGAGCGGGGCCAGCAGCGTCAGCAGCGACACCGCGAGCAGCAGCGTGCCCGGTACGTCGACGGGCGCGGGCCGGTCCGCCCGCGTCTCCGGGACCGCGCGCGCCGCCAGCACCAGACCGATCGCCGCGACGGGCACGTTGACCAGGAACACCGACCGCCAGCCCGCGCTCTCGCCGAACACCGAGGAGAGCGGCGCGGCGGCGACCAGCGCCCCGCCCAGGATCTGGCCCGCGACCATGGAGAGCCCGGCCGTCGCCCCGTACAGGCTCATCGCCCGGGCCCTGCGGTGGCCGGAGGTGGCCGCCTGGATGGTGGCGAGGACCTGCGGCAGCATCAGCGCGGCCGACGCGCCCTGGGCCACCCGCGCCGCCACCAGGGTCCAGGCGGTCGGGGCGAGCCCGCAGGCCAGCGAGGTCAGCCCGAAGGCCGCGATGCCGGCCAGGAAGAGCCGGCGCCGCCCCGCCATGTCACCGAGCCGCCCGCCGAGGACGAGCAGCACGGCGTAGGCGAGGCCGTAGCCCGCGACGACCAGTTCCAGCAGGGCCGGGCCCGCCGCCAGGTCGCGGTCGATGGTGGGCAGGGCCACGTTGACGATGAAGAAGTCGATGAGGGGAAGGGCCGCGCCCAGCAGCACGGTGAACAGCCCCAGCGTGCCGAGGACCGGGGCGGGATGGTCGTGCCGCACCACCGGGGAGGTGGTGGCGCTTGCCGTTGTCGTCCGTACAGAGGATTCACTCACGCCATCGACGATCGCGCCCCTCGCAGCCTGGTACCAGAGTGTCCTTATCCTGGTACAAGGACCACCAGGCACCAGCAGCCCGGGGCCCGCACCGGGCCCGCACCCTGGAGGAATGACGACGATGGCGACGCCCCTGACGCAGACGGCCGTCCCCGGCGCGAGCGAGCCCGACATCCGGCGGCACGAGCTGGCGAACTTCCTGCGCAGCCGCCGCGAACGGATCACCCCCGAGCAGGTCGGCCTCGTCCGGGGCCGCCGCCGGCGCACCCCGGGGCTGCGCCGCGAGGAGGTCGCCCAGCTCTCCGCCGTCGGCGTCACCTGGTACACCTGGCTCGAACAGGCCCGGGACATCCAGGTCTCGCCCCAGGTCCTCGACGCCCTCGCCCGCGCCCTGCTGCTGGACCGCAGCGAGCGCAGCCACCTCTTCTCGCTCGCCGCGGCCATCGACCCGGCCCCCGGCACCGACTGCCCGCACGTCACCCCGGCGCTGCGGACCATGCTGCGGCAGCTGGAGCCGATCCCCGCCTGTGTGCAGAACAGCCGGTACGACATCCTCGCCCACAACCGCACGTACGGGCGGCTGCTCTGCGACCTGGAGGAGGTCGCGCCCGAGGACCGCAACGTCATGCTGCTCGCCCACACCAACGCGCAGTGGCGGGCCTCCGTCATGGACACCGCCGAGGTGACCCGCTACATCACCGCCAAGTTCCGCGCGGCGATGGCGGAACACCTCGCCGAGCCCGCCTGGAAGGAGCTGCTGGGGCGCCTGGAGGCGGCCTCGGAGGAGTTCCGCGAGAACTGGGCCCGGCACGAGGTCGTCGGCGCGGGCAGCCGGGCCAAGGTCTTCCGCAACGCCTGGGTGGGGCTGCTCCGGGTGGAGGCCACCGACCTGTGGCTCGGTCCCTCGGCCGGACCGCGCCTGGTCAGCTACGCGCCCCGGGACGACGAGACGTACGAGCGGCTGGCCCGCCTTCAGGAACTGGTGCGGGCTTCCGAAGGCTGAGCGGCCGAGCTCCCGGCCACCGGTTCCGCCAGCCGCTCCGCAGTCCGGCGGGCGGTGGACCGGGCCCAGCGGCCGCTGCTCAGGGCGCCGATCAGCAGGACGGCGAGCCCGCAGCCGGTGACGATCCACCAGCCGGGCCGGCTCGCCGCCACGAAGCCGTCCGAGCCGCCCGGGTCCGCCATGCCCGCCGCCAGGACCGCGCCGATCACGGCGACCCCGAGGGTCTGCCCGATCTGCCGGCTGGTGGAGGCGACGGCGGCCGCGACGCCCGCCTGGGAGCGGGGCATGCCGGAGACGGCGGTGTTGGTGATGGGCGCGTTCACCGAGCCGAAGCCCAGGCCGAACAGCACATACGCGGCGAACATCGAGACCGTCCCGGTCTCCGCGTCGAAGGCCGCCAGCATCAGGCCGCTCACCGCCATCGCACCGCCCGCGATCAGCAGCGGGATGCGCGGTCCGCGACTGGCCACGAGCCGCCCGGACAGCGGCGACAGCAGGCACACCACCGCCGCCATGGGCAGCGTGTAGAGCCCGGCGTCCAGCGCGCTCAGGCCCCGGACGTCCTGGAGGTAGAGCGTGTTGAGGAAGAGGAAGCCGCCGAGCGCGGCGAAGGCGCTGACGGCGATGACCGTGGCCCCGCTGAACGGCACGCTGTGGAAGAACCGCAGGTCGATCAGCGGATCGGCGCGCCGGGGCTCGTACACCAGCAGCCCCACGAGGGCCGCCGCCGCGAGCCCCGCGAAGAGCAGGATCTCGGCGGAGGCCCATCCCTTCTGCGGGGCCTCGATGATCGCGTACGTCAGCGAGCCCAGCAGCGTGATCACCAGGAGCTGGCCCAGCGGGTCCGGGCGGCGGGCCCGGTGGGCGCGCGACTCGGGGACGTAACGCCAGGTCAGCAACAGGGCGGCGAGGCCCACCGGGAGGTTGACCCAGAAGATCGAGCGCCAGCCGACCGAGTCGACCAGAGCGCCGCCGACCACCGGTCCCGCCGCCATCGAGACGCCGACGACCGCGCCCCAGACCCCGATCGCGCGGGCGCGCTCGCGGGGGTCGGTGAAGGTGTTGGTGATGATCGACATCGCGACCGGGTTGAGCATCGAGCCGCCCACGGCCTGCACCATCCGGAAGGCGATCAGCGCCTCCAGATTCGGTGCCAGCGAGCAGAGCGCCGAGCCCAGCGTGAACAGCACCAGGCCCGCCATGAAGACCTTCCGCCGGCCGATCCGGTCGGCGGTGGAACCGGCGAGCATCAGCAGGGATGCGAGGACGAGCGTGTACGCGTCGATCGTCCACTGCATCCCCGCGACGCTCGCGTCGAGGTCCTGGCGCATGGCGGGCAGGGCGACATTGAGGGCGGTGGTGTCGAGGCTGACGATCAGCAGGCTCATGCAGCAGATCGCCAGCACCAGCATCCGCCGTCGGTGGCTGAGCTCAGGCATTCATTGATAGTACGACTAACTAACGACTGCTGCCGCCAGGGCCTTCGCCACGTCCCGCACCAGCGGGTGGTCGCCGGCCGCGTCCGAAGGGCCCGTCGGCTTCGTCGTCAGCACCGCCAGGACCACCGGTACGCCTTCCTCCGTCCACGCGACGCCCACGTCGTTGCACGAGGCGTACGAGCCGCCGCCCGTCTTGTCGGCGACCGTCCACTCCGGCGGCAGCCCGGCCCGGAACCGCGTCCCGCTCGTCCGGCAGTTGAGCAGCCAGTGGGTCAGCAGTGCGCGGTCCCGGCGCTGCAGCACGTCCCCCAGGACCAGCCGGGCGTAGTCGCGGGCGAGCGCGGACGGGGTCGTGGTGTCCGTGACCCGGCCCGGCTCGGCGGAATTCAGCACGGGCTCCCAGCGGTCCAGCCTGGTCACCCGGTCGCCCAGCGAGCGGGCGAAGCGGGTGACGGCGTGCGGGCCGCCGAGCTCGCGCAGCAGCAGATTGCCCGCGGTGTTGTCGCTGTCCCCGATGGCGGCGTCGCAGAGCCGGGCCACGCTCAGCCCGTTCGCGATGTTCTCCGCGGTGTCCGTGACCGGCGAGTCGGAGACGCAGTCCGCCTTCGTGTAGTGGATCACCTTCGCCAGGACCTCGCCGTCCCGGTCCAGATCCCGCAGGACGGCCGCCGCCGCGAGCGTCTTGAACGTGGACAGCATCGGGAAGCGCTCGTCCGCCCGGTGCCGCACCGCGACCCCGGTCGCCACGTTGTACGCGAACGCGCCGACGCGGGCGCCGTGCGTCCGCTCCAGCTCGCGCAGCCGGGCCGTCGTGGGATCGGCCGCCGCGCGGGCGGTGCCCGCGGTACCGAGGAGCAGCACCCCGGCGCCGCCGAGCGCGAGCAGACCGCGACGGCTGGGGGAGCCGGGAGTTAAGCGGGCAGAGGTCGTAGTCATGAGCTTCGTCTCCTTCACAGGCCGGCCGGTCGCCGGAATCCCCACGCTACGGCGGGGGTCGGACAACGCCCCCTCTTCCCCTCGCCCCGGCGGGGCGGGACGCCCTGGGGAGCAGTCATCGGCGTACGGGACAATGGGGCCATGACCACGCTCGCCCCCTCGCCCCCGCTGCTCCGCATCGGCCCGCACACCGTGCAGCCGCCGGTGGTCCTCGCGCCCATGGCCGGCATCACCAACGCCCCCTTCCGCACGCTGTGCCGGGAGTTCTCGGGCGGCAAGGGCCTCTTCGTCAGCGAGATGATCACGACGAGGGCCCTGGTCGAGCGCAACGAGAAGACCATGCAGCTCATCCACTTCGACGCGACCGAGACCCCGCGCTCGATCCAGCTGTACGGAGTGGACCCGGACACGGTCGGCAAGGCCGTCAGCATGATCGTGGACGAGAACCTCGCCGACCACATCGACCTCAACTTCGGCTGCCCGGTCCCCAAGGTCACCCGCAAGGGCGGCGGCTCGGCCCTCCCGTACAAGCGGCCGCTGCTGCGCGCGATCCTGCACGAGGCGGTCTCCCGGGCCGGGGACCTGCCCGTCACGATCAAGATGCGCAAGGGCATCGACGACGACCACCTGACCTATCTCGACGCCGGCCGGATCGCCGTCGAGGAGGGCGTCACGGCGGTCGCCCTGCACGGCAGGACCACCGCCCAGCACTACGGCGGTACCGCCGACTGGGACGCCATCGCCCGCCTCAAGGAGCACGTCCCGGAGATCCCGGTGCTCGGCAACGGCGACATCTGGTGCGCGGACGACGCCCTGCGCATGATGCGCGAGACCGGCTGCGACGGCGTCGTCGTGGGGCGCGGCTGCCTGGGCCGCCCCTGGCTCTTCGGCGACCTGGTCAGCGCGTTCGAGGGCACGGAGACCCGGCAGGCGCCCACGCTGCGCACCGTCGCCGACGTGATGCTGCGGCACGCGACGCTGCTGGGGGAGTGGATCGGTGACGAGGCGCGCGGCGTGATCGACTTCCGCAAGCACGTCGCCTGGTACCTCAAGGGCTTCGCGGTCGGCTCCGAGATGCGCAAGAAGCTGGCGATCACCTCCTCGCTGGAGGAGCTGGGCTCCCAGCTCCAGGAGCTTGACCTCGACCAGCCCTGGCCGGACGGCGCCGACGGTCCGCGCGGCCGCACCTCGGGCAACAACCGGGTGGCTCTCCCGGACGGCTGGCTGAAGGACCCGTACGACTGCGCGGGCATCAGCGCCGACGCGGAGCTGGACACCTCCGGGGGCTGAGAAAAGCCGTCGGCGCATGGGGGGCACCGCGTGCCCCCCATGCGCGTTTTCGCTCATCTGAGCGGTGGCCCCATCGAGTGATTCTCGCCACCTTGAGAGGCGTGACGCTCAGATGAGCGGGAAAACCGGGGCTGCATTTCTCAAAGGGTGGCACTGAGTGCCAGGTGCTCGTACTTTGATCGATCGATGCTTCGGCTACTTTCGGCCACCTAATCGCGGGTTCCGGTGTGCGCTGCGTGATCCTGTGTACGACTCCTGAATGCAGGATTCCGGATGGCTTCCGGCCGGCCGACTTTCGATCTGCTGGCGGACGGGTGGTTACGGCCGTACGACGCGCAAGTGGACGTACCCAGGCACCTTCGATCTGGGTATGTTCCTCGCCGTCAGGGCAGCCACCGCGTCTTCGAGGAGTCGAGACCGTGTCGGAAAACAAAGATGTGCAGAAGTTCGTCTACGACTTCACCGAAGGCAACAAGGATCTGAAGGACCTCCTCGGCGGGAAGGGGGCCAACCTCGCCGAGATGACCAACCTCGGGCTCCCCGTCCCGCCCGGCTTCACCATCACCACCGAGGCGTGCAAGGTCTACCTGGACAGCGGTGACGAGCCGGCCGCCCTCCGCGACGAGGTGAGTGCGCACCTCGGCGCCCTGGAGACGCGGATGGGCAAGAAGCTCGGCCAGGCCGACGACCCGCTGCTGGTCTCCGTACGCTCCGGCGCCAAGTTCTCGATGCCCGGGATGATGGACACCGTCCTCAACATCGGCCTCTCCGACGCCTCCGTGGTGGGCCTCGCCGCCCAGGCCGGCGACGAGCGGTTCGCGTGGGACTCCTACCGCCGGCTGATCCAGATGTTCGGCAAGACCGTGCTCGGGGTGGACGGCGAGCTCTTCGAGGAGGCGCTGGAGGCCGCGAAGGAGGCCAAGGGCGTCAAGGTCGACGTGGACCTGGACGCGGGCGACCTGAAGAAGCTGGTCAAGGAGTTCAAGAAGATCGTCGCGCGGGACGCCGGCCGCGACTTCCCGCAGGACGCGCGCGAGCAGATGGACCTGGCCATAAAGGCGGTCTTCGACTCGTGGAACACCGACCGGGCCAAGCTCTACCGCCGCCAGGAGCGCATCCCCGGCGACCTCGGCACCGCCGTCAACGTCTGCTCGATGGTCTTCGGCAATCTCGGCCCCGACTCCGGTACGGGCGTCGCCTTCACCCGTGACCCGGCCAGCGGCCACCAGGGCGTCTACGGCGACTACCTCCAGAACGCGCAGGGCGAGGACGTCGTCGCGGGCATCCGCAACACCGTGCCGCTCGCCGAGCTGGAGTCGATCGACAAGCAGTCGTACGACCAGCTGCTGACGATCATGGAGACGCTGGAGACCCACTACAAGGACCTCTGCGACATCGAGTTCACCATCGAGCGCGGCCACCTGTGGATGCTCCAGACCCGGGTCGGCAAGCGCACCGCCGGTGCCGCCTTCCGGATCGCGACCCAGCTGGTCGACCAGGGGCTCATCGACGAGGCCGAGGCCCTTCAGCGGGTCACCGGCGCCCAGCTCGCGCAGCTGATGTTCCCGCGCTTCGACGACACCGCGAAGACCCGGCGGCTCGGCCGGGGCATCGCCGCCTCGCCCGGCGCGGCGGTCGGCAAGGCGGTCTTCGACTCGTACACCGCCGTCAAGTGGTCCCGGTCCGGCGAGAAGGTCATCCTGATCCGCCGCGAGACCAACCCGGACGACCTGGACGGCATGATCGCCGCCGAGGGCATCCTCACCTCGCGCGGCGGGAAGACCTCGCACGCCGCCGTCGTCGCCCGGGGCATGGGCAAGACCTGTGTCTGCGGCGCCGAGGAGATCGAGGTCGACACCAAGCGCCGGCGCCTCACGGTCGGCGACATCGTCGTGGAGGAGGGCGACGTCGTCTCCGTCGACGGCTCCACCGGCAAGGTGTACCTCGGTGAGGTCCCCGTCGTACCGTCCCCCGTGGTCGAGTACTTCGAGGGCCGGATGCACGCGGGCGCCGACGACGCCGACGAACTGGTCGCCGCGGTACACCGGATCATGGCGTACGCGGACCGGGTGCGCCGGCTGCGGGTGCGGGCCAACGCGGACAGCGCGGAGGACGCCCTGCGTGCCCGCCGCTTCGGCGCCCAGGGCATCGGCCTCTGCCGCACCGAGCACATGTTCCTCGGCGAGCGCCGCGAGATGGTCGAGAAGCTGATCCTGGCCGACACCGACCAGGAGCGCGAGACCGCCCTGGAGCAGCTGCTCCCGCTCCAGAAGGCGGACTTCATCGAGCTGTTCGAGGCGATGGACGGGCTGCCGGTCACCGTGCGGCTGCTCGACCCGCCGCTGCACGAGTTCCTGCCGGACATCACCGAGCTCTCGGTACGCGTGGCCCTCGCCGAGGCCCGCAAGGACGCCAACGAGAACGACCTGCGCCTCCTCCAGGCCGTGCACAAGCTGCACGAGCAGAACCCGATGCTGGGGCTGCGCGGGGTGCGCCTCGGCCTGGTCATCCCCGGCCTGTTCGCCATGCAGGTGCGGGCCATCGCCGAGGCGGCCGCCGCCCGCAAGAACGCCAAGGGCGACCCGCGCGCCGAGGTCATGATCCCGCTCGTCGGCACGGTCCAGGAGCTGGAGATCGTCCGCGACGAGGCGGACCGGGTCATCGCGGAGGTCCAGGCCGCCACCGGCACCGACCTCAAGCTGAAGATCGGCACCATGATCGAGCTCCCGCGCGCCGCGCTGACCGCCGGGCAGATCGCGGAGGCGGCGGAGTTCTTCTCCTTCGGCACCAACGACCTGACCCAGACGGTGTGGGGCTTCTCCCGCGACGACGTGGAGGCGTCCTTCTTCACCGCGTACCTGGAGAAGGGCATCTTCGGGGTGTCGCCCTTCGAGACGATCGACAAGGACGGCGTCGGCTCGCTGGTCACGAACGCCGTCGCGGCCGGCCGGGCCACCCGCCCGGACCTGAAGCTGGGCATCTGCGGGGAGCACGGCGGCGACCCCGAGTCGGTGCACTTCTTCCACGAGGCCGGTCTCGACTACGTCTCCTGCTCGCCGTTCCGCATTCCGGTGGCGCGTCTTGAGGCGGGCCGGGCGGCGGCCGGGGCGCGGGCGAGCGACAGCCGCTGACGCGGAATTCCTGAGACGGTGGCACCCTGTGCGGGGGTGCCACCGTCTTGTCATGTGGGACGGCATCCCCGTACAACGTTGTCATGCTCCGGTAAATTGGCGCCCAGCGCCCATTGCTTCGTTTAATGCGCAAAGAAATCGAGTTGAACGGACCGGGGTGCGGCCCGTGGATCCCCATCCACGGGCCGCACCCGGCTTACCCCCATCGAGTGCGGAGCCGCACCATTGCCAACCGCCGCCGAACGAGCAAAACCCCCCACGGCCTTCACTCGCTCTTCCGGTGGCTCCGGAATCGCACCCGACGCCGTACAGCTTTTCGTCCGGCGGGCGGTCCCGGCGAGGCGTTTCACCTCTGGCCGAAACCCCGTGGTGACGTGCTGTTACGATTCGCATACTCTTGCGAGGGGGGAATTGCAGGTGCAAGGGGTGGGAGTTCGGTGCTGCGTATCCATGTCTCCGGATGGGACCTTTCCAGGGTGCGGATGGCCTCCGGGCCGGACGCGCTGTGGGAGACCATTCTCAGTTTTCACCGGCTGAGGGACCGGAGGGCTTCCGCGGTCTTCGGGAAATGGCGCACCGAAACCCGCCCACGGTTGAGCGGTGAAGTACGTCTGCTGTCCGCGGTGGTCCCGCAGCGCGGATATTTCCCCGACTTCCTGACGCCTTCTCAGGAAAGCGCCGAACCGCTCGGACCCGACGCCGGAATGGAAGCCGTGCGCGCCACTCCGCCCGAGCGCCTGAGCGCCGAGATCGCCCTCCTCGGGGACGCCGGCGCGAGGCACGCCGCCCGCCTGGAGCCCCTGCGCGAGGGCGGCGCCGAGCCCCTGGCCCGGCTCGTCGCCGCCTTACGGGACTACCACCGCGCCGCCGTCGAGCCGTACTGGCCGCACATCCGCTCCGCCGTCGAGGCCGACCGGGCGATCCGGGGCCGCGCCCTGCTGGGCGGCGGCACCGACGAACTGCTCGCCTCGCTGCCCCCGGTCATCCGCTGGCGGGCGCCCGTCCTGGAGGCGGACTACCCCGTGGACCGCGACCTCCACCTGGACGGGCGCGGACTGCTCCTCCAGCCGTCCTACTTCTGCCGGGGCGCCCCCGTCGTCCTGCGCGACCCCCTGCTCCCGCCGGTCCTGGTCTACCCGGTCGCCCACCGGGCCGCCCCCGCCTTCGCCGACCCGGGCCCCTCGCTCGGCCGGCTGCTCGGGCAGACCCGCTCCACGGTCCTGCGGGCCATCGGCGACGGCTGCACCACCAGCGAACTGGCCCGGCGCGCCGGGGTCTCCCTCGCCTCGGCCAGCCAGCACGCCTGCGTCCTGCGGGAGGCGGGGCTCGTCCACACCCTGCGGCACGGCAGCTCCGTCCAGCACACCCTGACCCCGTTGGGCGGCTCGCTGCTGAGGGGCGGGGCGCCGGTCGCGGTTTCGTGAGGTGCCCGGTACGGAAAGGATCCGCGGCCCGCACCGATGAGTTCCGGGCGGCCCCGGCGTCTACCAGTCGAGAACACGCACACCGAACCCGAGCACCGAGAGAGCGAGACGGCCATGCCTCAGATGATCTTCGTGAACCTGCCGGTCAAGGACCTGGAGACGTCGAAGAACTTCTTCGCGAAGCTGGGCTACTCCTTCAACCCGCAGTTCAGCGACGAGCGCACCGCCTGCCTCGTCATCAGCGACACGATCTTCGCGATGCTCCTCCAGGAGGAGCGCTTCAAGGACTTCACCAAGAAAGACATCGCGGACGCGTCCGCGTCCACCGAGGTGATCCTCGCGCTCAGCGCGGACAGCCGCGAGAAGGTGGACGAGCTGGCCGAGGCCGCCCTCGCCAACGGCGGATCGCCCGCCAACGAGACGCAGGACCTCGGCTTCATGTACGGCCGCTCCTTCCAGGACCCGGACCACCACATGTGGGAGGTCGTCTGGATGGACCCGTCCGCCGTCGAGGGCTGAGTCGTGGAGGGCCGAGCCGTGGAGGGCCGGGCTACAGCCCCGCGTACGTCACCCCGGTCAGCTGCTCCGAGGCCACCCACAGCCGCTCGCCCGCCACGTCGTCGCGCGTCCAGCCCGCCCGTGAGGACGGTCCGGGCGCGCCGCGCCACCCCAGCCGGGGGCCGGTGAACGAGTCGGGGCGCACGCCCGGCGCGGTGGCGGCGTACAGCGTGGGCAGGGCCCCGGCGGACGCGGGCTGGGCCAAGAGGTTGGTGAGGTTCATGACCCGCTCGGCCACCCTGCGCTTCTCCAGCCGGGCCCCCGCCGTGTGGAGGTTGGTCGCGGCGAGGCCGGGGTGCGCGGCGGTGGCGACCAGTGGGCTGCCGACCGCCGCGAGCCGCCGGGCCAGCTCGTGGACGAAGAGCAGGTTCGCGGTCTTCGAGCGGCCGTAGGCGGTCCAGCGGCGGTAGTTCCGCTCGCTGTTGAGGTCGCCCATGTCGATGTTGCCGAGGGCGTGCAGCCCGCTGGAGACGGTCACCACCCGGGCGCCCCCGGTGGCCGACAGCCTCGGCAGCAGCAGCCCGGTCAGCGCGAAGTGCCCGAGGTGGTTGACGCCGAACTGGGTCTCGAAGCCGTCGGCGGTCCGCCCGTACGGCAGCGCCATCACCCCGGCGTTGTTGACCAGCAGATCGAGCCGGTCCGCCCGGAGGTCCTTGGCGAACGCGCGCACCGAGGACAGATCGGCCAGATCGAGCGGGGCGAACTCGACGTCCGCGCCGCGCACCGCGTAACGGATGCGGGCCGCCGCCTCCTCGCCGCGCCGCTCGTCGCGGCAGGCGAGCAGCACCCTGGCCCCGCAACGGGCCAGCTCACGGGCGGTGACGAGCCCGATCCCGCTGTTGGCCCCCGTCACCACGGCCGTGCGGCCGCTCTGGTCGGGTATGTCGCGCGCGCTCCAGCCCTGGGTCATGGATCAAGCGTACGACCGGGCACGCGCATGGCCGGAAGCACCCGTTCGGGGGTACTTCCGGCCGCCGGTGCGCGTCAGTCCGCGCGTACCTCGAAGACCGGTACGGAGACCTCGTCGTCGTCCAGGCAGGCGCCCGTCGCCAGGTCGAAGCGCTGCTTGAGCAGGGGCGAGGCGACGAAGGGCTGCCCGCCGTCCGAGCCGACCAGGCCGCGCGAGAGGACATAGGCCCCGGTGAACGGGTCGCGGTTGTCGATGGCGTACGTGCGTCCCGCCCGGTCCAGGAAGAGCGCCACCTGCCGGCCGTCCGGGAGGAGGGCGGCGACCCCGCGGCCGGGGGTCAGCAGCGAGCGGTCGCACACCGTGAGCCAGCCGTCCCCGGCGGCGAGCCGGACGGTCCGGGTGTCCTGCGCGGTCTCCAGTGTCTGCGTGGTCATCAGGAGGCGGTCCCTTCAAGAGTGCGGATGGCGAGAACCGGTCCCGCGAGGATGTCCAGGTCCGGCTTGACCTGGTCGCGTTCCGGGACGAACTTCACGGACGGGTCGGGCGCGTCGGGCGCGTTGACGAAGGTGACGAACCGGCGCAGCCGCTCGGGGTCGTTGATGGTCTCGGCCCACTCGTCGCGGTAGCCGCGGACGTGGTCGGCCATCAGCCGCTCCAGCTCCTCGCAGAGCCCCAGCCTGTCGTGCACGACGACGTCCCGGACGTGCTCCAGGCCGCCCTCGATGCGCTCCAGCCAGGCCGAGGTGCGCTCCAGCCGGTCCGCGGTGCGGATGTAGAACATCAGGAAGCGGTCGATCAGCCGGACCAGTTCGGCGTCGGACAGGTCCTGGGCGAGCAGGTCCGCGTGGCGCGGGGTCGCGCCGCCGTTGCCGCCCACGTAGAGGTTCCAGCCGCCCGCCGTGGCGATGATCCCGAAGTCCTTGCCCCGGGCCTCCGCGCACTCCCGCGCGCACCCCGAGACCGCCGACTTCAGCTTGTGCGGGGCGCGCAGCCCCCGGTAGCGCAGCTCCAGGTCGATCGCCATCTTCACGGAGTCCTGCACGCCGTAGCGGCACCAGGTCTGCCCGACACAGGACTTGACCGTGCGCAGCGACTTCCCGTAGGCGTGCCCGGACTCGAAGCCCGCGTCGACGAGCCGGGTCCAGATCAGCGGCAGCTGGTCGACGCGGGCGCCGAAGAGGTCGATGCGCTGGCCGCCGGTGATCTTGGTGTAGAGCCCGAAGTCGCGGGCCACCTCGCCGATCACGATCAGCTTGTCCGGGGTGATCTCGCCGCCGGGTATGCGCGGCACGATCGAGTACGAGCCGTTGCGCTGGAGGTTGGCCAGGAAGTGGTCGTTGGTGTCCTGGAGGGCCGCCTGCTCCCCGTCCAGGACGTAACCGCTCGCGCCGACCGTGGGCGCCAGCGAGGCGATGACCGAGCCGACCGTCGGCTTGCAGACCTCGCAGCCGTCGCCGCCCCGGGCCTCCTCCCGGCCGTGCGAGTCCAGCAGATCCGCGTACGAGGTGATCCCCAGGGTGCGCACGATCTCGTACAGCTCGCTGCGGGTGTACGCGAAGCAGCCGCACAGGCCCGCGTCCTGGCTCTGCGGGAGCAGCTGGCCGATCACCTTGACGCAACTGCCGCAGCCGGTGCCCGCCTTGGTGCACTTCTTCACCTCGGGCAGCGTGGTGTGCTCGCAGATCGCGCCCTTGGTGACGTTGTGGCAGGAGCAGATCACCGCCTCGTCGGGCAGCGAGGAGGGCCCGAGCGCCACCGGGCCGCCCGCGCCCGCCGGGAGCACCAGCTGCTCCGGTGCGACGGGCAGCACGCTCCCGGTCATCGGGCGCAGCGTGCCGTACTGGTCGGCGTCGCCCACGAGGACCCCGCCCAGCAGGGTGCCGTCCGCCGCCACCACCAGCTTCTTGTAGACGCCGGAGCGGGCGTCCGAATACACGACGTCGAGGCAGCCCTCGGCGGTGCCGTGCGCGTCGCCGAACGAGGCCACGTCCACGCCGAGCAGCTTCAGCTTGGTCGACAGGTCCGCGCCGGTGAACGCGGCCGCCTTGCCGGCGATCACCTCGGCGGCCGTCAGCGCCATCTCGTACCCCGGCGCCACCAGCCCGTACACCCGGCCGTCCGAGGCGAGCGCGCACTCGCCGATCGCGAAGACCGCCGGGTCGGAGGTCCGGCACTCCTCGTCCACGACGATCCCGCCGCGCTCCCCGACCGCGAGCCCGCACTCCCGGGCCAGCTGGTCGCGCGGGCGCACCCCGGCCGAGAACACCACCAGGTCCGTGGCCAGCGCGGACCCGTCGGAGAGCGCCATCCCGGTCACCGTGCCGTCCTCGCCCGCGGTCACCTCCTGCGTGCCGACCCCGGTGTGCACGGTCAGGCCCATGTCCTCGATGGTGCGCAGCAGCGCCGCGCCCCCGCCCGCGTCCACCTGGACGGGCATCAGCCGGGGCGCGAACTCCACCACGTGCGTGTCCAGGCCGAGGCCCTTCAGCGCGCCGGCCGCCTCAAGACCGAGGAGCCCGCCGCCGACCACCGCGCCGGTCGTCGCGTTCTTCGCGTACTCCTCGATGGCGAGCAGGTCCTCGATCGTCCGGTAGACGAAGCAGCCGGTGCTGTCCTTGCCGGGGACCGGCGGCACGAAGGGGTAGGACCCGGTCGCCAGCACCAGCGTGTCGTACGCGAAGACCTCGCCGGACCGCGCGGTGACCGTACGGGCCGAGCGGTCCACGGCCACCGCCGGGTCCCCGAGCCGCAGCTCGAAGCCGTGCCGCTCCATGAAGCCGTCCTCGACCATCGACAGGTCGTCCGGGGTCTTCCCGGCGAAGTACGAGGTCAGCTGGACCCGGTCGTAGGCGGCGCGGGGCTCCTCGCACAGGACGACGACCCGGGCGGTCCCGGAGGCGCCGGTCAGACCGCGCTCGGCCAGGGCCTCCAGGAAGCGCTGGCCGACCATCCCGTGCCCGACGACCACGAGCGTCGGCACGGCGGCAGGACCTGAGGTGGGGGCGGTCGGGGGAGTGGACACCGGCATCTCGGGGCCTCCGTCGTCGGTGAGCAGATTCGGCAGGGCCACAGGCGCCGGGCCTGTGTGCTCATGACCGGAAGCGTGTCCCGGCGGTGTTACCCGGCCGGTTCCCCGCTGTTTCCCGGGAGGAACCTTGCGCTCAGCACCCGCCGAAAAGGTCTGTGAGGCGGCCGGCGGAGGCCGGAAAAGGGGCCTTGTCCTGCGGAAACCTCAGAGTTGGCTCAACTTTCCCGGTGCGGGCCCGGAACGGTTGGACGGTGCACGCATCCGCTCCATAGGGTCGTGCTCATGCCGGACATCACCCTGACCACCCTTGTCGTGCTGTGCCTCGCCGCCGCCGCGGCGGGCTGGGTCGACGCGGTGGTCGGCGGCGGCGGGCTGCTCCTGCTGCCCGCGCTGCTGCTCGGTCTGCCGCACCTGCCGGCCGCGCAGATCCTCGGCACCAACAAGGCGGTCGCCATCGTCGGCACCTCGGGCGCCGCCGTCACCTACGCGCGCAAGGCGCCGGTGAAGGTGGGCACGGCGGTCCGGATCGGGCTCGCGGCCCTGGCCGGTTCGATGACCGGAGCGTTCTTCGCCGCCGGGATCAGCAGCGAGGTGCTGCGGCCCGTGATCATGGTGGTGCTGATCGCGGTCGCCGGGTTCGTGATGCTGCGGCCCCAGTTCGGCCGGGCCGCCGGCGACGGCGTCCCGCCCCAGGTCACCCGGGCCCGCAGGATCACCGCGATCGTCCTGGTGGGCGGCGGGATCGGCCTGTACGACGGGCTGTTCGGACCCGGTACGGGCACCTTCCTGGTGCTCGCCCTGACCGCCGTGCTCCACCTCGACCTGGTGACCGCGTCGGCCACTGCGAAGATCGTCAACGTCTGCACCAACGCCGGGGCGCTCGCGATGTTCGCGTACCAGGGCAATGTGCTGTGGCAGCTGGCGGCGCTGATGGCGGTGTTCAACCTGGCGGGCGGGCTGCTGGGCGCGCGGATGGCGCTGCGCAAGGGCAGCGAGTTCGTGCGCGGGGTGCTGCTGGTGGTGGTGTTCTCGCTGGTGGCGAAGCTGGGGTTCGACCAGTGGCAGAGCTGAGCGTCAGCGGACGCTCGTGAGGTGGGCGTACGCCACCACGTTCCCCCGGTAGCCGGTCGCCTCGGAGTATCCGCCGCCGCAGGTGATCAGCCGCAGCGAGGCGTGCTCGGAGGCGCCGTAGACCCGCTGGTCGGGGAAGTCGTCGCTCTCGTACACCTCGATCGCGTCGAGCGTGAAGACGGCGGTACGGCCGTCCTGCCGGTCCACCTCGACGGTGCTGCCCTTCTTCAGTGAGCCCAGGTCGTAGAAGACCGACGGGCCCTCCGCGTTGTCGACGTGGCCGGCGACGATCGCGGTGCCCTTGGCGCCCGGCGGCGTGCCGTCCTTGTACCAGCCGACGATGTCCGTGTTCCCGGCCGGCGGCACGTCCAGGCTGCCGTCCGCTCCCAGCCCGAGCCGCATCATCGGCGCGTCGACCCGGATGGCGGGAATCCGGATGCGTACGGGCGCGGAGGGGCGCAGCGGCTCGGCGACCGGGGAGCCGGGCAGCAGGGCGGGCCCGGCGGCGAACGCCTGGGCGGCGGCCGGGCCCGGCGGGGTGAGCCGGGTGCCCGCGCCGTTCTGGATCAGCCAGACACCGGCCAGCGCCACCACGACGAGCAGCCAGCCCTTGGCCTTCTGGGACACGGTGGTCCTCCGGGGTACGGAAGCGGGAAGAGGTCCCGTCCCGGTGGCGCGGGGCCACCGGGACGGACACCGGGCGGTACGGAGGGGTGGATGCCTCCGTCAGCCGGCGTCCCGCGTGCCGCTCGCCCGGCGACGCAGGAGCCAGGCTCCGCCGACGGCGGCAGCGGCGAGTACGCCGGCTCCCGCCGCGATCTGGGTGGTGTCCGGGCCGACGCTGCCGCCGACTCCGGTCTTCACGTGCCCCGAGGGGGCGGTGGGCGCGGCCGAGGTCCGGTGCCCGGAGGGCGTCTCACGCCCGGACCCCGTCTCGTCCCAGTCGGATGACCCGGTCGGGCGGCCGGTGGGCGCGGGGCGCTCGGTGGGCGTGGAGCGGCCGGCCTCGGCGGGGGCGTCCGGGACGAGGCCGGAGCCGGCGGCCTCGGCGTCGAGTCCGTCGAGCCCGTCCGGGTCCTCCGTGTCCTCGTCGCTGCCGAGCCCCTCGATGTCGGAGAAGTCGTACGTGGGCGAGCCGGTGGTGCCCGCGGGGTCCTCGGCGTCCCCGGCGTTCCCGGCGCCCTCGTCGCGCGAGGAGCCCGCGGCCTTCACCTCGATCTCACCGGTGGCCTTCTTGCCGTTCGCGCAGTCCACGCCGATGCCGTAGGACCCGGGCGCGACGCCGCCCGGCACCCGGAAGGAACCGGCCAGGGCCTCTTCGAGGGAGACGGGCGCCAGCGGGAACTCCGGGGCGTCCAGCGCGCTCGCGTCGCCGGTCGCGGCGCTGTCGGCGCCGCAGGCGGTGGTGTCCACGGTGACCGTGGAGCCCGGCGCGGCACTGGCGGGGGTGATCCTCAGTGGCGTCGGCTCGTCCCCGTACGCGGACGGGGCGGCGGCGCTGAGGCCGAGCGCGGCGGCGGCCAGGGCCGCGGCGGCGGTGCCGGTCACGAGTCGGGCAGGACGGCGCATGGGGGTTTCCTCCGAGCAAGGGGCGCTGGCGGGTGTGTCCTGGCTCCGAGCCAACAGCCGGACCGGCCCCCATGCCTGCTGACACCAAGTCAGCTCTCACCCGTACGGCCCGGCGCGCCCTCCTTGCCAAGGGGTGTCGTCGCAGGTCACGGGTGTGTTGGCGAGCAGAGGGTACGGTCCGTGTCGCCGTGGTGCCGTTCGGGTGACGGGTCCGCCGGGCAATGTGGCGTACATCACATGCGTGAGGTGCGGCTGAGCGGGAACACGCATCACAACCCCCCACGGGACGGTGCGCACTGCCGCCCCCGGCCGACGCCCCCTCCCGACCTCTCCCCCCTGGGTCCGGAGGGGGCGGACTGCGTCAGGGGTGCCCGGGTGCCTCGGCCGACCACTCGATCACCGGCGGCCGGACGCGCGCGCAGAGCGGCCGTCCCTCGGCGTCCGAGAGCGGAAGCCGGGCGGTGAGATGCCCCGAGCGCACGGCCGCCGCCAGGACGGCCGGGTCGACGTCGGCGAACATCAGCTTGGCCCGCCGGAACATCGTGAACAGGCCGTCCGCGTCGACCGTGCCCCAGGACAGGTACACGAAGCGCCCGCCGAACCGGTTCTGCACGTACGGCCCCCGGACCGCGACCCCGTCCGCGTCCTCGGCCGCCGTGCACTCCAGGGTCCAGCGGGCGCCCGGCGCGTCCGCCGGGGTCGGGCCGAGGAGTTCGCCGGGACTGTCCTTGCGCTGGACGCCCACGTGGATGTTCTCGTAGCCGGGGAAGCCGGGCCCGGCCGGGCAGGAGCGCCCGGGCAGACGTGATCCCTCGATGTGGAGCAGCAGGGGGGCCTCCATGGTCAGACCTCCTCGCCCGGTGCCGCCGCGTACGCCGCCGCCAGCCGCTCCATCAGCTCCGCGTCGACGGTGAACGCGGTGCCGTCGATCCGGGCGACCGGGGCCATGCCCAGCGAGTTGGTGAGGAACGCCGAGCGGAACGCCCCGAGCCCGTCCAGGGTGACCGGCCGGCGCAGCGACTTCAGGCCCGCGCCCGGCAGTTCGCGTTCCAGGACGCCCATGGCCACGCCGGACAGGGCCGGGGCCTGCGGCCAGGTGACAGCCGTGCCGTCCCAGAATCCGATGTTGGTGACCGACCCCTCGGTCACCGAGCCGTCGGGCAGGGTCAGCAGCGCGTCGTCGTAACCGGCGCGGCGGGCCAGGTGCGCGTAGTAGGTCTGGCCGAACTCGCCGGGCCGTTTGAGGTGGGGGGCGGTCCGGGCGAACGGGACGGACTTGAGGCTCTTCGGCCCGGGGTCCATCCCGCCCGGTTCCCGTACCGCCACCATCACGGTCGTCGCGGTGCTCCCCGGCGGCAGATACGCGTGCACCCGCACCGAGGCGTCCGCCGCGCCCGCGCTCTCCAGCGCGTGCCGGATCAGCCGGCGCACCAGCTCCCCGTCCAGGGGGAGTTCGAACAGTTCGCGGTTGGCCGCGTCCAGCCGGGCCAGGTGCAGATCCAGGCCCCGCACCCGGCCCTCGCGTACCTGCATCGCGGTGAAGTGGCCGTAGTTGAAGAACAGTGCCCGGCTCAGATCGTCCGCGGTGGCGGGCCGGCCGTCGAACTCGGCGTACGGGAGGGCCGCCGCTGCTGGAGTCGTCATGCGGCCACGGTATGCGGCCGCCGGCACCCGGCGGGAGGCGCGTTCCCGATCACGCTTGACCTCAACCATGGTTGATGGTCGAACGTCTTCGCCATGGACCTCACCACCGCGGAATCCACCGCCACCGCCCTGCCCGAGACCGCCCCGCTGAAGGTGGCCGTCATCCTCTCCAGCAACCGCGAGGGCCGGTTCGCCCCGGTCATCGCCGACTGGTTCCTCGCCCACGCCGACGCCCACCCCGCGCTCTCGACGGACGTGGTCGACGTCGCCGCCCTCGATCTGCCCACCGCCCTCTCCTACCGCCTGGAGGGCGACGCCCGGGAGGTGCTGGCCGGGGTCTCGGCCCGGCTGGCCGAGGCGGACGCCTTCGTCGTCGTCACCCCCGAGTACAACCACTCCTACCCGGCGCCCCTGAAGAACCTCATCGACTGGCACCGCGACGAGTGGCAGGCCAAGCCCGTCGCGTTCGTCTCCTACGGCGGGGTCTCCGGCGGACTGCGCGCGGTCGAGCACCTGCGCCAGGTCTTCGCCGAGCTGCACTCCGTCTCGATCCGCGACACCGTCTCCTTCCACAACGCCGGGGCCCAGTTCGACGACGCGGGCAGGCACCGCGACCCGGCGGGCCCGGACGCCGCCGTGAAGACGCTGCTCGACCAGCTCGTCTGGTGGGGCCGCGCCCTGCGGGACGCGAAGAGGACCCACCCGTACGGCGGCTGATGGCGCGGCGGGAGGCGGTCCCCCACAATCGACGGGGGACCGCCCACCACCGCGAGGAGAGGCCGACACCTCGGTCCGAGCCGCTCGGGGCCGGTCAGCGGGAGGCCGCCGCCAGTGCGTCGTCCACGCCCCGTTCGCGGGGGCCCAGGAAGTGCGGGTCCGGCTCGAACAGGGCGTCGAGCGCCGCCTTCCCCGCTGCGAACACCTCCCGCGTCCCGCCGTAGTACCAGGTGACGTCGTGCTTCGCGTCCACCCCGACCCCGTACGCGTCGATCCCCGCCGCCCGGCACAGTGCGAGGGCCCGGCGGATGTGGAAGCCCTGGCTCACCAGCACCGCCCGGTCCACGCCGAAGATCTTCTTCGCCCGCACGCACGAGTCCCAGGTGTCGAAGCCCGCGAAGTCGCTGACGATCCGGTCGTCCGGCACGCCCTTCCCGACCAGGAACGCCCGCATCGCGTCCGGCTCGTCGTACTCCACGCGGCTGTTGTCCCCGGTCACCAGGACGACCTTCACCTTGCCCTCCCGGTAGAGCGCGGCGGCCGTCCGCAGCCGGTTCGCGAGGTACGGGGACGGCTTCCCGTCCCACAGCCCGGCCCCGAACACCACCGCGACCTGCCGCGCGGGCACGTCCTCCACGGTCCTGATCCGGGCATCGGCCACCACATGCAGCCAGGCCGCCGGCGCGAGCGCCAGCACACACGCGGCCATCACCCCCTGCACCGCCCGCCGCCGCCCCCGCCGGGTCTTCGGCAGCAGCCGGGGCCGCAGGGCTCTCAGCAGCCGGACGCCCCGCGTCCGCTCGCTTCCCGGTGTCCGCCGCATCCGTACCCTCACTCGTCCGCCCCCTGCTCCCAGGGCCGACCGCCCCTGCCCTACTGGACGATCCGGCGGCCGAATGGGTTCTCGGACCGGCCCGGGCGGTCCGCGTACCATCGGGCGATGTCGCTTCCACGGTTGATCGCCTCCGATCTCGACGGCACCCTTCTGCGCGGGGACGGCTCGCTCTCGCCCCGCACCCTGCGCGCCCTGCGCACCGCCGAGGAGGCCGGGGCGGAGATCGTCATCGTGACCGCCCGGCCGCCCCGCTTCGTGGACCGGCTGGCCGAGGCCACCGGCCTCGTGGGCACGGCGGTGTGCAGCAACGGGGCCCTCGTCTACGACATGGCGAGCCGCAGCGTCGTCTCCTCGCAGATGCTGTCCCTGTCCGTCGCCCGGCAGGTCGCCACCGCGCTCGCCGCCGCCGTCCCCGGCGTCGGCTTCGCCCTGGAGACCGGCAACCAGGTCTTCTACGAACCCGCCTACCGGCTGCGCCTGTCCGAGGACGAGGGCGCCGAACTCCCCGTCGCCTCCCTCGCCGAGCTGTGGCTCACCGAGGCCCCCGTCACCAAGCTGCTCGCCTGGACGGAACAGCTCGACGCGGACACCCTGCTCGCCGCCGCCCGCCCGGGGGCCGGCGACACCGTCCAGCTGACCCACTCCGGCGGGCGCGGGCTGCTGGAGATCAGCGCGCCCGGCGTCACCAAGGCCGGCGCGCTCGCGGTGCTCTGCGCGGAACGGGGCATCGAGGCGGCGGACGTCATCGCGTTCGGTGACATGCCCAACGACCTCACGGTCCTCGCCTGGGCCGGTACGGGGTACGCCATGGCCAACGCCCACCCGGCGGTCCTGGCCGCCGTGCCGACGCACGCCCGGACCAACGAGGAGGACGGGGTGGCCCAGGTCATCGAGCACCTGTTCGCGGTACGGGGGAGCGGCTGAGGGCCTCCCGGCCGCAGCGCTTCCCCCGTGAGGCGGCGGAAAACCCACGTGACCGACATGCAACGCCCCGGCAACGTGCGTCCGCCACCATCGACCCCATGCACCGCATCCGGCACCTTCCCGCGCACCGCCCGGCGTCCGCCGCCCCCGCCCTGGTCGCCGTCGCCCACGGCAGCCGGGACCCGCGCACCCCGCACGCCGTGGCCGCCCTCCTGGACCGGGTCCGCGAACTGCGCCCCGGGCTCGACGTCCGTATCGGCCACATAGAGCTCAACACGCCGCTCCTGCCGGACGCCCTGGACGCCCTCGGTGCCGGCGAGGCCGTCCTCGTACCGCTGCTGCTCGGGCGCGGGCACCACGTCAAGCACGACATCCCCGCGTCCGTCGCCGCCGCCCCCGCCCTGCGGGCCCGGGTCGCCGCGCCGCTCGGGCCGCACCCGCTGCTGGTGGAGGCGCTGCACGACCGGCTGGCCGAGGCCGGCTGGGACGGGTCGGGCCGGGGGGACCGGGGCACCGCCGTCGTCCTCGCCGCCGCCGGATCGCGCGACCCCGAATCGGCCGCCGACGCCCGGCATACCGCACGGCTCCTCGGGGAACGGCTCGGCGGCGTGCCCGTCGTGCCCGCGTACGCCTCCGCCGCCTCGCCCACCGTGCCCGCCGCCGTGCGTGCGCTCGCCGCCCGGGGCCACCGCCGGATCGCCGTCGCCTCGTACTTCACCGCCCCCGGGCGCTTCGCCTCGGCCGCCGCCGCCCACGCACCGTGGATCGCCGCGGCCCCGCTCGGCGCCCACCCCGCACTGGCCCGGCTGCTCCTGCACCGGTACGACGAGGCGCGCGCGGCCGGAGCGGCCCTGTGCGACATACCGATGAACACACGCTTCGCGGCCTCCGCCTGACCCCTCCTGTCGGCACGCCGATTAATCTCGGACGCATGAACGGCACGGACGGCACACAGCATCCCGGTACGGCGCCCTACGGCGCGTTCGACGCCGAGCGCTGGGACCCCGAGCCGGACAAACGGCCCGGCCGCACCGCCTTCCAGCGCGACCGCGCCCGCGTGCTGCACTCCGCGGCGCTGCGCCGGCTCGCGGGGAAGACCCAGGTCGTCACGCCCGGCACCCGCGGCCCCGCCTGGGACGCCAGCCCGCGCACCCGGCTCACCCACTCCCTGGAGTGCGCCCAGGTCGGCCGCGAGCTCGGCGCCGCCCTCGGCTGCGACCCCGACCTGGTGGAGGCGGCCTGCCTCTCCCACGACATGGGACACCCGCCTTTCGGCCACAACGGCGAACAGGCGCTCAACGACTTCGCGTCCGACTGCGGCGGCTTCGAGGGCAACGCCCAGTCGCTGCGGCTGCTCACCCGCCTCGAACCCAAGCGCTTCGTCCCCGACCCCCGCACCGGCGACCTGGTCAGCGTCGGCCTCAACCTCACCCGCGCCGCCCTCGACGCCGCCACCAAGTACCCCTGGCCCCGGGGCGCCCACCCCACCGACCCCGGCTCGCCCAAATTCGGGGTCTACGAGGACGACCTGCCGGTCTTCCGGTGGTTCCGCGAGGGCGCCCCCCGCGACCGCAAGTGCTTCGAGGCCCAGGTCATGGACTGGTCCGACGACGTGGCGTACTCCGTGCACGACTTCGAGGACGGGCTGCACGCGGGCCACATCGACCCCAACTGCCTGGAGGCCGAGCCGGAGCGCCGCGACATCTGGGACGTCGCCATCGGCCGCTACGTCCCCGCCGACACCGACCCGCAGGAGCTGGCCGACGCGCTCGACCGGCTCATCGCCCAGGAGTGGTGGCCGCACGGCTACGACGGGTCCGCCGTCGCCCAGGCCCGCCTGAAGGACGCCACCAGCCAGCTGATCGGCCGCTTCTGCCTCGCCGCCGAGACCGCCACCCGCCAGGGATACGGCACCGGACGCCTCAGCCGGTACGGCGCCGAACTGGTCGTCCCGCGCGCCACCCGCAACGAGTGCGCGGTGCTCAAGGCCATCGCCGACCGTTACGTGATGCAGCGCGCCGAGCAGGAGGAGATCCGCGCCGACCAGCGCATCGTCATCGCCGAACTGGCCGCCGCGCTCACCGCCCGCGCCCCCGAAGGGCTCGAACCGCAGCTGCGCGCGCTGTACGAGACGGCACCCGACGACCGCGCCCGCAAGCGGGTCCTCGTCGACCAGATCGCCGCCCTCACCGACGCCTCGGCCCGCGCATTGCACACCCACCTCACCCGAGGGGGCGTCCGCCACCCGGAGTGACCTGATCGGGCCACACCCCCTTCCCCCATTACGCTGCGTGCGGGACGCTCGCAGTTGGCGCCGCGCAGCAAGCACCGAGGAGGCATCACGTGGTCGACGCACATCGGACGTTCGTCATCGTCGGCGGAGGGCTGGCCGGGGCGAAGGCAGCCCAGACGCTCCGGTCGGAAGGGTTCAGCGGCCGGGTCATCCTGATCGGCGACGAGCGCGACCATCCGTACGAACGCCCGCCCCTGTCCAAGGGGTACCTGACCGGGAAGGAGGACCGCGACAGCGTCTTCGTCCACGAGACCGCCTGGTACGCGGGCGCCGAGATCGAGCTCCACCTCGGCCAGTCCGTCACCGACCTGAACCGCGAGGCGCGCACCGTGGAGACGGGTGACGGCACCGTCATCCACTACGACAAGCTGCTCCTCGCCACCGGCTCCGAACCCCGCCGCCTCGACGTCCCCGGCACCGACCTGGCCGGCGTCCACCATCTGCGCCGCCTCGCCCACGCCGACCGGCTGCGCAACGTGCTGGCCGCCCTCGGCCGCGACAACGGCCACCTGGTGATCGCCGGGGCCGGCTGGATCGGCCTGGAGGTCGCGGCGGCCGCCCGCGGCTACGGCGCCGAGGTCACCGTGGTCGAACCGGAGGCCACCCCGCTGCTCCGGGTCATCGGCCCCGAGCTCGGCCAGATCTTCACCGAGCTCCACAGCGACCACGGCGTCCGCTTCCACTTCGGCGGCCGGCTCACCGAGATCGTCGGCCAGGACGGCATGGTCCTCGCGGTGCGCACCGACGACGGCGAGGAGCACCCCGCCCACGACGTCCTCGCCGCCATCGGCGCGGCCCCCCGCACCGCCCTCGCCGAGGCGGCCGGACTGGAGATCGCCCCGCGCGAGGAGGGCGGCGGCATCGCCGTCGACGCCTCGCTGCGCACCAGCGACCCGCACATCTACGCCGCCGGCGACGTGGCGAGCGCCGCCCATCCGCTGCTCGGGACCCGGCTGCGGGTCGAGCACTGGGCCAACGCGCTGAACGGCGGCCCGGCCGCGGCCCGCGCCATGCTCGGCCAGGACGTGGCCTACGACCGGGTGCCCTACTTCTTCTCCGACCAGTACGACCTGGGCCTGGAGTACTCGGGCTGGGCCCCGCCCGGCAGCTACGATCAGGTGGTCATCCGGGGCGACGCGGGCAAGCGCCAGTTCATCGCGTTCTGGCTGAAGGACCGCACCGTGCTCGCCGGGATGAACGTCAACGTGTGGGACGTCACTGAGCCCATCCAGAAGCTGATCAGGGCCGGTCGCCCCGTCGACCCGGACGCCCTGGCCGACCCCTCGGTGCCCCTGGAATCCCTGGTCTGAGCGACCCCGGGCCGGTGCGCGGACATCTCCGTCAGTACCCCGCGCCGGCCCGGAACCGCCCCCGCCCGCGCCGTCCCTGTCCGAGCCCACCCGTAGACTTCAACGCGTGGCAGGCAGGATCAATGACGACGATGTGAAGGCGGTACGGGACGCGGTCCCGATCGACGCCGTCGTTTCCGAGTACCTCCAGCTGCGCAACGCGGGCGGAGGCAACCTCAAGGGCCTCTGCCCCTTCCACGACGAGAAGTCCCCCTCCTTCCAGGTCAGTCCGAGCAAGGGTCTCTTCCACTGCTTCGGCTGCCAGGAGGGCGGCGACACGATCGCCTTCGTGCAGAAGATCGACCACCTGACCTTCGCCGAGGTGGTCGAGCGGCTCGCCGCCAAGGCCGGCATCACCCTGCGCTACGAGGAGGGCGGCTACAACCCCTCCCACCAGCGCGGCGAGCGGATCAGGCTGGTCGAGGCGCACAAGGCGGCCGCCGAGTTCTACGTGGACCAGCTGAACGGCCCCGAGGCCGAGATCGGCCGCACGTTCCTCGCGGACCGGGGCTTCGACCAGGCAGCCGCCGCCCACTTCGGCGTCGGATACAGCCCGGCCGGCTGGGACCACCTCACCCGCTTCCTGCGCGGCAAGGGCTTCAGCGACAAGGAGCTGATCACCTCCGGCCTCTCCCAGGACGGCAGGCGCGGCCCCATCGACCGCTTCCGGGGCCGCCTGATGTGGCCCATCCGCGACACCGCGGGGGACGTCGTCGGCTTCGGCGCCCGCAAGCTCCGCGACGACGACAACGGCCCGAAGTACCTCAACACCCCCGAGACCCCGATCTACAAGAAGTCCCAGGTGCTGTACGGCATCGACCTGGCCAAGAAGGACATCGCCAAGTCCAGCCGGGCCGTCGTCGTCGAGGGCTACACCGACGTGATGGCCTGCCACCTCGCCGGGGTCACCACCGCCATCGCCACCTGCGGCACCGCCTTCGGCGGCGACCACATCAAGATCCTCCGCCGCCTCCTCATGGACAACGGCAGCGCCCGCGTGATCTTCACCTTCGACGGCGACGCCGCCGGTCAGAAGGCCGCCCTGCGCGCCTTCGAGGACGACCAGAAGTTCGCCGCCGAGACGTACATCGCCATCGCCCCGGACAACATGGACCCGTGCGACCTGCGCCTGGTCAAGGGCGACGACGCCGTCCGCGACCTGGTCGAACCGCGCACCCCGCTCTTCGAGTTCGCGCTGCGCCAGATCGTCGGGCGGTACGACCTGGAGACCCCGGCCGGCCGCGCCGCCGCGCTGGACGAGGCCGCCTCCGTCGTCGCCAAGATCAAGACGGGCAGCGTCCAGCGCGAGGTCGCCGTCCAGCTGGCCGGCTTCGTCGGCATCCTGGACCAGGAGTACGTCGTCCACCGGATCAACCAGCTCGCCCAGTGGGCCCGGGGCCGGGGCGGCGACCGGCGCGGACCCGCCCCCGCCGCCCGCGGTGGCGCCCGCCACCAGCAGGTCCAGGCCCCGCCGGTCCCCTCGGGCCCCGCGCTCAACCTCCGCAGCCCCGCCCACCGCACCGAGCGCGAACTGCTCAAGCTCGCCCTCCAGCGCCCCGAGCTCGTCGCGCCCGCCTTCGACGCCTACGGCTCCGACGAGTTCACCGCACCGCCCTACACCGCCGTGCGCGAGTGCATCGCGGAGGCGGGGGGCGCCGAACAGGGCCTCGCCGACAGCCGCGAATACCTGGTCCGGGTGCTCGACGCCACGCCCAACGAGTCGGTCCGCAAGCTGATCACCGAGCTCGCGGTCGAGGTCTTCCACGGCAAGTCCATCGACGAGACCTACGCCGGGGAGCACCTGGTCAAGGTCCGCCTCCGCGCCGTCGACCGCCGGATCAACGACGTCCAGAGCAGCCTGGCCCGCCTCGGCAGCAATGTGGCCCCCGACCACCTCGCCGCCGCGCAGAACGAGGTCTGGGTCCTCCAGCAGTACGCCCAGACCCTGCGCAATCACGGCGCCGACGCCCTCTGACATCACCGGGCCGTCACGGCACGGATTCAGAAAGTCACCGCACGCCCCTCGTGGCGGCTGTGTGTCGTACCCCACACTGATGGCGGTGCCCTGAGTCATCGGAGCGCGGCCCCACCCCCGCGGTCCGGCAGCGATCACCTGGAGGTCGCCCCCGTGCAGACCCGGACCGTCACCGAAGCCGAGCGCGCCCCCGCCGTCCCCGTACAGGCCATGGCGGCGGACCACCCCGAAGGGGTCCTGGAGGAGCCGGACGAGCCCCCGGAGCCGCGCGGGAGACCGGAGGCCGGGCCCACCTCGGACCTGTTCCGCCAGTACCTCCGCGAGATCGGGCGCATCCCGCTGCTCACCGCCGCCGACGAGGTGGAGCTCGCCCGGCGCATCGAGGCCGGCCTGTTCGCCGAGGAACGCCTCGCCCGCACCCCGGACCCCGACACCCGCCTCGCCGTCGATCTGGACCGGCTCGTCGTCATGGGCCGCATGGCCAAGCGCCGCCTCATCGAGGCCAACCTGCGCCTCGTCGTCTCCGTCGCCAAGCGCTACGTGGGCCGCGGCCTGACCATGCTCGACCTCGTCCAGGAGGGCAACCTTGGGCTGATCCGCGCCGTCGAGAAGTTCGACTACGCGCGCGGCTACAAATTCTCGACGTACGCGACCTGGTGGATCCGGCAGGCCATGTCCCGCGCCCTCGCGGACCAGGCGCGCACCATAAGGGTCCCGGTCCACGTCGTGGAGCTGATCAACCGCGTCGTCCGGGTCCAGCGCCGCATGCTCCAGGAACGCGGCTACGAACCCACGCCCGAAGAGGTCGCCGGCCACCTCGACCTGACGCCCGAACGGGTCGGCGAGATCCTGCGCCTCGCCCAGGAGCCCATCTCGCTGCACGCCCCGGTCGGCGAGGAGGAGGACGTCTCGCTCGGCGACCTCATCGAGGACGGGGACGCCGCGTCCCCCGTGGAGTCCGCGGCCTTCCTGCTGCTGCGCCGACACCTGGAGGACGTGCTCTCCACCCTGGGCGAGCGCGAACGCAAGGTGGTCCAGCTGCGCTACGGGCTGGTCGACGGACGCCCCCGCACCCTGGAGGAGATCGGCCGCATCTTCGGCGTGACCCGCGAACGCATCCGCCAGATCGAGTCCAGGACCCTCACCCGGCTCCGCGACCACGCCTCCGCCGACCAGCTCCGCGGCTACCTCGACTAGGACATGCACCCGTCGGGGCAGCCGCGGAGCGGCCGTACCGCTCAGTCGACCTCGGCGACCGCCTGGGCGAACTGCGCCGCGTACAGCCGGGCGTAGGCACCCTTCGCGTCCAGCAGTTCGTCGTGCGTGCCCTGCTCCACGATCGAGCCGTTCTCCATGACCAGGATGACGTCGGCGTCCCGGATGGTGGAGAGCCGGTGCGCGATCACGAAGCTCGTACGGCCGTGCGCCAGGCCCGCCATCGCCCTCTGGATCAGCACCTCGGTCCGGGTGTCGACGGAGCTGGTCGCCTCGTCGAGCACGAGTATCACCGGGTCGGACAGGAACGCCCGGGCGATGGTGATCAGCTGCTTCTCGCCCGCGCTGACCCCGGAGCCCTCGTCGTCGATCACCGTGTCGTAACCGTCCGGCAGGGTCCGGATGAAGCGGTCCGCGTGGGCCGCCTTCGCCGCCTCCTCGATCCGCTCCCGGCTCACGTCGCCGGAGGCCCCGTAGGCGATGTTCTCCGCGATGGTCCCGCCGAACAGCCAGGTGTCCTGGAGGACCATGCCGATGCCCGCGCGCAGGTCCGCCCGGGACATCTTCGCGACGTCCACGCCGTCCAGCGTGATCCGGCCGCCCGTCACCTCGTAGAACCGCATCAGCAGGTTGACCAGCGTCGTCTTGCCGGCGCCCGTCGGGCCGACGATCGCGACCGTGTGGCCCGGTTCGACGTTCAGCGACAGGTCCTCGATGAGCGGCTTCTCCGGGTCGTAGCGGAACGACACGTGCTCCAGCGCGACGCTGCCGCGCAGGATGCCGGGGTGCTCGCCCTCGCCCTTCGCCGGGTCGGCCTCCTGCTCCTCGGCGTCCAGCAGCTCGAAGATCCGCTCCGCCGAGGCGACCCCGGACTGCACCAGGTTGGCCATCGAGGCGACCTGGGTCAGCGGCATCGAGAACTGCCGCGAGTACTGGATGAACGCCTGCACATCACCGATCGACAGCGCGCCGGACGCCACCCGGAGCCCGCCGACCACGGCGATCAGCACATAGTTCAGGTTCGACACGAACATCATCAGCGGCTGCATGATCCCGCTGTTGAACTGCGCCTTGAACCCGGCCTCGTACAGCGCCTCGTTCTGCTCGGCGAAGTCCTTCGCGGACTCCTCCTGCCGGCCGAAGACCTTCACCAGGGTGTGGCCGGTGTACATCTCCTCGATGTGGGCGTTGAGCTTGCCCGTCACCTTCCACTGCTGCACGAACTGCGGCTGCGAGCGCTTGCCGACCTTCGTCGCCACGACCACCGACAGCGGCACGGTCACCAGCGCGACCAGCGCAAGCAGCGGCGAGATCCAGAACATCATCACCAGCACACCGATGATCGTCAGCAGGGAGTTGATGAGCTGGCCCATCGTCTGCTGCATCGTCTGCGAGATGTTGTCGATGTCGTTCGTCGCCCGGCTCAGCACCTCGCCGCGCCTGGCGCGGTCGAAGTACGAGAGCGGCAGCCGCGACAGCTTCGTCTGGATGTCCTCGCGCAGCTGGAACACGACCCGGTTGATCACCCGGATCGACAGCCGCGTCGACACCAGCATCAGCAGCCCCGCGCCGACGTACACCGCGAGGGCCACCAGCAGGACGTCGCCCACCGCGCCGAAGTCGATGCCCCGGCCCGGTGTGAAGTCCACCTTGGAGAGCAGGTCGGCCAGGCCGCTGTTACTCCTGCGCAGGCCCTCGACGGCCTGCTCCTTGGTCGTCCCCGCGTCCATGGACCGGCCGATGACCCCGGCGAAGACCAGGTCCGTCGCCTTGCCGAGGATCTTCGGGCCGACCACGGAGAGCCCGACGCTGCACGCGACCGCGACCAGCATCGCGTACAGGGTGTTCTTCTCGGCGGCGAAGCGCTTCAGCAGCCGCTTCGAGGACCCCTTGAAGTCCATGGACCGCTCGGTCGGCGCCCCGCCCGCCATCATGCGTCCGCCAGGCCCGGCCATTACGCGGCCTCCGCTTCCGTCAGCTGGGAGAGCACGATCTCCCGGTACGTGTCATTGCCGTCCATCAGCTCGTGATGGGTGCCGGTCCCGACGACCCGCCCCTCGTCCAGCACGATGATCCGGTCGGCCTCCCGGATGGTGGAGACCCGCTGGGCCACGATCACCACCGTCGCCTCGGCGGTCTCCCGCCCGAGCGCCGCCCGCAGCGCCGCGTCGGTCGCGTAGTCCAGCGCCGAGAACGAGTCGTCGAAGAGGAAGATCTCGGGGCGCTGCACCAGCGTCCGCGCGATCGAGAGCCGCTGGCGCTGACCGCCGGAGACATTGGTGCCGCCCTGCGAGATCGGCGCGTCGAGCCCGTGCTCCAGGCCCTGGACGAACTCCTTCGCCTGGGCCACCTCCAGCGCGTGCCACAGCTCCTCGTCGGTCGCGTCCGGATTCCCGTACCGCAGGTTCGTCGCGACCGTCCCCGAGAAGAGGTACGGCTTCTGCGGGACCAGGCTCACCGTCTTCGCCAGCAGCACCGGGTCCAGCGTCCGCACATCGGTCCCGTCGACCAGGACCTGGCCGTCCGTCACGTCGAACAGCCGGGGTACGAGACCGAGCAGCGTCGACTTCCCGCTGCCCGTCGACCCGATGATCGCGGTCGTCTCGCCCGGCCGCGCCACCAGGTCCACCGACCGCAGCACCGGCTCCTCGGCGCCCGGGTAGCGGAAGTCCGCGCCGCGCACCTCCAGATGCCCGTGGGCGCGCAGCTCGCGCACCGGCTCGACCGGCGGGACGACACTGGACTCCGTCTCCAGGACCTCCTGGATGCGCTCGGCGCACACCTCGGCGCGCGGCACCATCATGAACATGAAGGTCGCCATCATCACCGACATGACGATCTGCATCAGATAGGCGAGGAACGCGGTCAGTGCGCCGATCTCCATCCCGCCGCTGTCGATGCGGTGCGCACCGAACCAGACCACGGCGATGGACGACACGTTCACGACGGTCATCACCGTCGGGAACATCAGCGCCATCAGCCGGCCCGTGGACAGCGCCACGTCCGTCAGCTCCGTGTTGGCGCCCCGGAAGCGCCCCGCCTCGTAGCCGTCGCGCACGAACGCGCGGATGACGCGGTTGCCGGTGATCTGCTCGCGCAGCACCCGGTTCACCGTGTCGAGCCGCTTCTGCATCTGCCGGAACAGCGGGCGCATCTTCCGCACGATCAGGCTGACCGAGATCCCGAGGACCGGCACCACCGCGAGCAGTACCGCCGAGAGCGGCACGTCCTGGCCCAGCGCCATGATGATGCCGCCGACACACATGATCGGCGCCGACACCATCAGCGTGAACGTCATCAGGACCAGCATCTGTATCTGCTGGACGTCATTGGTCGTACGGGTGATCAGCGACGGGGCGCCGAACCGCCCGACCTCGCGCGAGGAGAAGGACTGCACCCGGTCGAAGACCGACGCCCGCACGTCCCGCCCGAGCGCGGACGCGGTGCGGGCGCCGATGTAGACGGCCCCGATGTTGCAGACCACCTGGGCGATGCTGACGACGATCATCACGCCGCCGTACTGGAGGATGTAACCCGTGTCCCCCTCCACGACACCGTTGTCGATGATGTCGGCGTTGAGGGTCGGCAGGTAGAGCGTGGCGCAGGTCTGCAACAGCTGGAAGACGACCAGCACCGCGATCGGTTTCTTGTACGGACCGAGATAGGCCCGCAGGAGTTTTATGAGCACGCGTGTCTCTCGGAGTCGGCGTAGGTCGGGGGAGCCGACCCATCTTCCGGCACCGCTCACCGGGACCGCGAACGTTTTTATTCAAGTCCAGGTCAAAAAACAGACCCGGTCCATAATTTCGCGGTCCCTCCGCACTCACCGTGGCGGGTCGAACGCTCCCGGGTGAATCTGGTCCCGCGTCGCGATGTACTGCTGGCGCACCGCCTGCCCCACGGCCAGCTCCTCGCCGGGCTCCAGCACCTGCGCCGCCGCGCCCTGCCAGTCCGGGGGAGTGCGCCCGTCGAGCGCCCCCTGCGAGACCCCGAGCGCCCACGCCGCCTGCCGGGCCGCGCCCAGCGCCGCGTACTGGGCGGGCTGCGGCACGACCACCTGCGTCCCCAGCAGCGCGGGCGCCAGCTGCTGCACCGCCGGCAGCTCGGCCGCCGCGCCCAGCAGGAACACCCGCCGCACCTCCACGCCCCGGCCGCGCAGCACGTCGAGCGCGTCCGCGAGCGAGCAGAGCATGCCCTCGAAGGCGGCCCGCGCCAGGTGCTCCGGCTTCATCGACTCGCGCCGCAGCCCGCACAGTGTCCCGGCGGTGTGCGGCAGCTGCGGGGTGCGCTCACCCTCCAGATACGGCAGGAGTACGAGCCCCGAGGAGCCGGGCGTCGACTTCAGGGCCAGCGCGGACAGCGCGTCGAGCCCCTCCACGTCCAGCATCTCGGCGGTCCCGCGCAGCGCGCGTACGGCGTTCGACGTGTGCACCACCGGCAGGTGCATGCCCGTCGCGTCGGCGAACGACGTGATCATCCCGGTCGGATCGGCCAGCGCCTCGTGGTGCACGGCCATCACGGAGCCCGAGGCCCCCAGCGACACGACCGCGTCCCCGACCCCGACGCCCAGGCCGAAGGCCGCCGCCATGGTCTCGCCGGTCCCCGCGGAGATCAGCAGCCCCTCCGGCGTCATCCCGGCGGCGTCGGACGGACCGAGCACCTCCGGCAGCGCGGCCTGGTGCCCGAGCGCCAGCTCCACGAGGTCCGGCCGGTAGGACTCCGTCCCCGCCGACCAGTACCCGGTCCCGGAAGCGGCGCCCCGGTCGGTGGTCCGCCGGGCCGGCCGCCCCAGCAGCTGCCACACCAGCCAGTCGTGCGGCTGGAGCACCGCCGCCACCCGCTGCGCCTGCTCCGGCTCGGACCGGGCCAGCCAGCGCAGCTTCGCCACCGGCTGTGCGGACTGCGGCACCGCGC
This sequence comes from Streptomyces sp. NPDC097595, assembly GCF_044761525.1. NCBI lineage: Bacteria > Bacillati > Actinomycetota > Actinomycetes > Kitasatosporales > Streptomycetaceae > Streptomyces > Streptomyces sp. NPDC097595. The sequence continues at coordinate 77,936 of NZ_JBIWCN010000019.1, forward strand.
CGACCGCCTCGGCCCACGCCTGCCGCCCGCCCAGCCCGTCGATCAGATCGGCCGCGGCGGCCTGCGCCCGCTTGTCGTTGCCGAGCAGCGCCGGGCGTACGAGATTGCCCTGGTGGTCCAGGGGGACGAGCCCGTGCTGCTGCGCGGACACGCCGATGGCCTGCACCCCTTCGAGCAGCCCGCCGGTGGCGGCCTCACCGAGGGAGAGCAGCCACGCCTGCGGATCGGCCTCGGTGGCCTTCGCCTCCACGGGGTGCGGGGCGTACCCCTCGCGCAGTACGGCGCCCGTGTCCGTATCGCAGACCACGATGTGTGTGAACGCGGAAGAACTGTCCAAGCCGGCGACTATGCCCATACACAGATTCTGCCGCACCCCCGGAGGTTTCCCGTACCGGTGGTGCGGCAGAAGCGACGGCGGGGCCGGCTAGGTGTTGGTGGTCCCCCAGTCGTCCTCGACGCCGTTGCCGTTTCCGCGTCCCCGCATGGACCGCACCCGGTCCGTCACGGACGCCGGCACCTTGTCGCCGACCTTCTCGCCCACGGCGTGGTACGCCTTGCCCGCGAACTCCCGGCCGCTCTGGGCCGCGGTCTCGCAGGTGTTGCGCACGGCCGGGTTCTGGGCGAACTGGCGCGCGGACTTCTTCAGCTGCTCGTAACGCTCGCGCCCGGCCCGCGTGCCGAGCACGTAACCGAGGGCCACTCCGGCGATGAACGTGAGCCGGTACCGCATGGCTGCCACCCTTCCTTCGCTCCGTGCGACGTGTGCTGCCCGCCTACCCGCAGACGCCCGAGATCACCCCGGCCGATACCGATTGGCAAAGCACCCCCCTGCTTGCGCTAATGTATGTGTCGCAGCGAACGCGCGCCGCCCGGCATCCGCCAGGCAGGTACGTTCGAGGCACCGCAGCAATCCCCTGTAGCTCAATTGGCAGAGCAGCCGGCTGTTAACCGGCAGGTTACTGGTTCGAGTCCAGTCGGGGGAGCGCGATCCCCTGTAGCTCAATTGGCAGAGCATTCGGCTGTTAACCGGAGGGTTACTGGTTCGAGTCCAGTCGGGGGAGCGATCGGAAGAGGACCCCCTTCGGGGTCCTTTTTCGTGTGCCCGGAACCGGTCGGCGAGCAGCGCCGTCTTCATGGTCATCAGCAGCCGGGCAGCCGCAGCGGGAGATCGTATGACCGGCTATGCTGCGGCAGACGGGCGCACACTTGTACGCGCCACGCCGAGACGGGGCGGTAGCTCAGCCGGTTAGAGCAGCGGACTCATAATCCGTCGGCCGTGGGTTCGAGTCCCACCCGCCCCACCCAGTATCCCCAGGCAGAATCGTTCTGACCTGGGGTAACGCGTTTTCCGGGGATGTTTTCGGGTGTGGCGATCGCCTCTGGAGTGTGGTGAACGCGGGCCCTCGTAGGCCGAAGGTGTTCTCTGGGTGGCTTTGGTCTGGTGTTTTGTGGCGACGCCTCCGTGGGGGCGTCGTGGAACGGTCCCACGGTCGTCGGGGGAGTGCTGTGCTCCGCTCGACCGCCCCGCATCGGCGTGCCATCGCCCCCCCCCGAGCCTCCTCCGCGTCTTGCGTCGGCGCCCGAGAATGTTGGTGAAGTGTCATGCTTATGTACATCGTGGACTTCTAGAGGTGGAGGGGTGGCCGGTATGTCTGTGACTCAGGTCGATCTCGATGACGAGGCTCTGGCCGAGGCGATGCGGCTCATGGGTGCGTCGACGAAGAAGGAGACGGTCAACGGAGCTCTGCGGGACTATGTGGCGCGCGTCAAGCGGCTGGAGGCCGCCGAGAAGCTTGCGGCGCGAGGTGAGCGGGGCGAGTTCGAGGCCGCGGCCGCGGCGCATACAGCGGCCAAGCGTGCACGGCAGGCAGCCTTCGAGTGATCACGTACCTCCTCGATACGTCCGCCCTGTGGTACCTCTTCCGCACCCCGGGCGCGTTGCGGCTCTGGGAAGGCCACATCGCCGCCGGCGTGTTCCATGTCTGTGAACCCACGAAGGCGGAGTTCCTCTACTCGGCCACTGGCTCGGCGCATCGGGACGACTTGGCTGAAGAGCTGGATAATCTCTGTCATCTCTCGCCGGTCCCCAAGAACGCCTGGCGCTGGGTCGACACCGCGCAGTACAAGCTCACCCAGCGGGCGCAGCACCGCGCCGCCGGAGCCATCGACCTCGTGGTGTGTGCGACAGCGGTCCATCACGGGCACACGGTGCTCCACGTGGACAACGACTTCGCCACGGTGGCGGCGGTTCTCAAGGAACTGCAACAGCGAGACGTACGCGCCTGATGTCGTCACACCCAGCCCACCGGAACCGGCTGCGTCGCGGCCGACGGTGGTCATAGGGTGCGAGGTGTGAGTGACGTTCCCAGGCCGCGACCGGCTGTAAATGATCTTGCCCAGCTCGTTCCTGCGATTGTCCCCCTCGACGGAGCCGACGCGGAACTGGTGGCGATCGGGGAGCGGTATTGGGCGCTCGCCGGTTTCGCGCCCGAGCTCGGCACTCCGGTCTGGTGCGAGAAGGCCAAGGACATCGACACCGCAGGCTGGGGTCACCAGATCTATGCCGTTGCCGCAGCCGGTGTCCGAGCCGTAGTGGCCGGACGAGTGTGCCCGCAGTGCGGAGGTTCGCTGAGCCTGACCTCGCGAGCCGCCTTTCAGCAGGTCTGTGACGGCTCCGACCCCGCTTGCGCCGACTGCAACGAGTCGCTGACCTCTGCCGTGCGCGTCATCATCGATCCGGCGCGGAAGGCCAAGCGTGAAGCCGCCACGGCGAGGGCCGAAAAGCGGAACGCCGTCGAATCCGGCCACGCACGCTGGAAGCGGCTCCAGCGGGACGTCATCGCTGAGGAGTACGCCGCTGTCTTCCCTTCGAACGGGGAAGTGCCGGCCTTGGGGGTACGGGAGATGGTCGGCGCACTGGCCCTACTGCGGTACGCGCCGTCGACTTCTCCCATCACCGCGGTGGGCTCGTGGCCGGACCCGCTCCATCCGGACAGCGGAAAGGTCGGCTCGCTCCTTGGCACGTTGATCCGGGCCGATCTCCTCAGGATCCATGCCTCCAGCCCCGCGACCGTGTTCGTCTGGCAGCCGGCGACCTTCGAGGAAGCCCTGCGCGAGGCCGAGGGCGATCTGGACGCCATCGACACGCCTCAACTGTCAGGCAGCTTCTATCCGCTGGCCGCCCACTACTACGCACCCCACGGTACAAGCGCGGGCAAGGCCGTCGAGGAGCTCGACGCTCATCTCGCCGCCGCTCTGTCGCCCGCCGGGATGAACGAAGGTCGTCAAGAGGATCTGCTGGCCGTCGCCCGGGAGCTCATCGCGGAGGAGGCTCTCCGCTACTTCACCAACCGGCTCGACGACCTCAACCTGCCCGCTGTACCCGAAAACCACGCTGCCCGGCTCTCCGAGGCCGCGTACAAGGTGGCCGAGCACAGGCCGCTCGGCGAGCTCTACAACCTCGTTTGGCGTGCTACCCGTGCGGCGGCGGAGGCCGCACAGAAGAACCCCCGGGCTCCACGCGCTCACATGACCACGCACGCCATCAACCGGTTCGAGACCGACGCGCAGCGGGCAACCGCCGACCCCGGCTGGGAGCTCAAACCCTTTACCGCGATCACGGGGCAAGGGCCGACAGCCATGACGCGGGCACTGTTCTACAACCTCCTCGACAGCGACCCGATTGAGACGGGTCTCCCGCAGCTCAGGGACGCACTGCCGGAACCCCTAGTTGCTCCGAGAGCCGCGGATCCCCTCCCAGCGGTCGAGGGCGACGAGCTGGCGGCCACGGTCGCCTGGCTGAATTCGCACCCCGACGCCTGGGACCCGTACCTCGTCGCCGCCGGCCTCGGCGTCCTCGCGGAGGAGCGGGAGGATTCTCCGGAGTGGCACTACGAGGGCAAGATCCTCGCGCGGGGAGCGGCGCAGCTTCTCCGGCTCCACGAGCGCCTTGCCCCGGTCCTCGGAGTGCAGGAAGCCGTTCTCGCCGTCTTCGCCGCCACTCCAATGCTCATGCACCCGGTGACGATCGACGGTACGACGCTGAACAGCGGAACCTGGATCCTCGACAGGCTCTGCACGCTATTCCTCGCTCCATCGGCCGAGGAGACAGGAGACACGGAGCCGGACGTCTCGGATGAGTGACCGTTGTGGGAGAAGCATCACCGTCGCGATTGCGTGACGTACTCACCGGCGGTGGGTGCACTTGAGCCGGTCTGGCAGGTGGTTCCGGGACTACCGGCTGACGGAGCCGTCTTCGTCTCCGCGGGTGCAGGCCGAGCGCGCTGCGCGGCGGGACCCGATGGTGCCGGGCCACTGACCGCAGCTGGCGCGTTTGGGCTCCGTGAGGAAGGGGGAGCGCTGTTCGTGGGAGCTTCGGTGGCTCAAGCGCGACGAAGGGCCACCCCAGGTGTGGACGGCGACGGGCTCCGTGCGCCCGGCTTGCGGCTGCTCCACCAGCCGCAAGCCTTTCACTCTGTGTCGGCCCCAGTTGCGACCGGCCGGCCGCTTACGACACCACTTCATCGCCAGGGTGGCCGCTTGGGCGCCGCCGTGACGCTACTTACGACGCGCGACCTGAGCGAGCAGAGCCACCACCGTTGCGGCACCGGATAGGGAAGCCCCGGCTTCGGGTGCCAGAAGCGACAGAACTGCGACGAGGACACCGATTGTCAGGAGGGCTACGAGGTGTCGGTTGATCTGGTCCACCAGAACCTTCTCTCTGTGGGGCCAACGGGTTCGGGAACCACCGTGGGACCGACACAGGAGCGCCTGACAGATCCAGAACAAGGCGTGACGGAACTGGCCGGCGCAGACCAGGACGGAACAATGACTAACGCGTGCTCACGGCTAAGCATGGGGAGATAGAGGCGAGTCGCTGGACACCTTTTGACAGTGCGTGACTGAGGGGGAAGTGATGGCAGTTGCCCAACCGTGGAAGAAGCCGAACCTGGATGGGCATCCGTGCTTGAAGAAGCTGAACGATGAGCTCCACTCCTTGAGGTTCGAAGCCGGGTTTCCTTCGGCTCGAACGATAAGAAACCACATCGGACGGGACGCACAGGACTACTGGATCGTGAACCATCAGTCGGTCCTCAACGCCTTTCAACGGCCTGACCTCCCAGACCTTGGCCGACTTGAGCTCATCGTTGCCGCTCTGGCCGGAGCCGCCCGATGCGACGACGTCTCCAGCGAAGTCAATCGCTTCAAGAGCCTGTGGAAACAGGCTGTGACGGAGACGGTTGCTCAGGCATCAGTGGGCCCACAGGCAGACGCTGAAGGCGGCGCCGAGTGCGGACTCGACCAGGATGCGCCGGACCAGGAGGCGGCGGAACCCAGCGTTGAGGAAGAGCGAGGAGAATCCGGCGCGAAGGGCTCACACGCGGACGCAAACCAAGCCGCGGAGTTCAACTACGCGCAGGAGTCTTTGAAGGGCTTGATCATCAACGCGGCGCAAGCGCTTTGGGATGACAAGGATGCGCTGAGAGTCTTCCTGGGGGTCGTCCGCCGCAGTCCTGGCTTCTCCAAGCTGGCTGATGCAGCAGAGGAGCAGCGGCCCGCCAACGCGACCTTCTACGGCACGAAGAGCAGAGAGTTCGAGGTTGAGTACTCTCCAGCGCGCCTAGAGCTGGTCACGTTGCACCGGCGCCTCGACGAGCAACGCGTCAAGCGCAAGTGGTCCTTCACAGACCTGGAGAACCAGACGGGGATCCCGGCCAGCTCCTGGATCCGCTGGTATACCCACGACGAGTTGCCCAGCCGCGAGGCAATCGTCGCTTTCTCCCACGCGATCAACCCGATGCTGGAAGACCATGTGCTGCTCCTGGGCCTGTGGGAGGCGGCCCACGACGCGCTGGAAGTGGAGAGACGTTGCGAGGACTTGCCTCAACAGATCAGCTTCGACGAGGCATGGTCGTTGCGTGACCCGACGGCCTCCAAACTGTGGGCGCTTGTCGGCGTCGGGGGAGACGTTCTGGCCCCCTACGGGCCAGATTTGTCCCGTGGGACTGTTCCGGCCTTCACCGTGGCCGGCCCGGCTGGTTCGGGACGATCCACGACTTTGGCCACCATCGCCTGTTCGCTCCTCGGAGCCGGTGCACGCGTCGTGTTGGTTGCACCGAAGCCGTGTCCATTGCGAGAGCTGGCCTCCCGAAACGGAGTCCTTGCCTGTTTCGACCAAGACGACGTGGAACACGACGAGCTCGCAGCTGTCTTGGCGGAAGCGTCATGCGAGGAACCGGTCGTCGTCGTGATGGACGATGCGGATCGCCTGGAGGAGTGTGGCGCCAGACGTCTGCTGGAAGCGATGCTTCAACAGGGTTTTGCGGACGGGACTGCATTGGTTCTCGGCGGGGACGAGGAGGAACTCAGGAGCGGCTTCCGCTGGTCAGGACGAGCTAGGAACGCTCATCGTGGACTGCTTCTGTCTCCGCAGGCCCGATATGCGGGCGACCTGATCGGCGTCAAGGTCAGTGGCTCCATCGTGGGAAGGCCGATCACGCCAGGCAGGGGATGGCTCCACCTTGGCGACGGGAGACTAGTGCCTGTGACCGTGCCACAGTGCTGAGCAGTCAGAGTGCCCGGGGGCCCAAGTCCCGGTGGCGCCGGGCGACTGATCGCGGCCAGTTAGCAAAAGTCCCCGCCCAGGTCCGGGCGGGGACGTCATCTGTTCGGCCACCGGCTTGAAAGTCTCTTTGCGTCCGGTTTCTCTTGGTCGCCTGCCTGCTGGCACTGGCTTCGCAGTACTGGGCATTCTCACTGGGATCCAACGGATTCTCATCCACATGCCGAGAAGGCGCTGACCGGCCCCCATCCGTTCGGCATCACGACGAGCAGCCACGCGGACGTTGCCGTGAGAGTTGCCACCCTGATCGCAGCAGGGGGGTAACCACGTCATCCGTGACTACACAGGTGTGCCCTCATCCGGCAAGGCTCCACAACGGAGAGTAGTCACTGCCAAGGATGGCTCTGGCGGTGAGGGAGCTGATAGGGCTGATCGTGAGACGGCTGGCGCTGTCAGGCGACTGGGCATCATGAGGCTCCGCTAGGGGGTGGCGGCGCCGCCGGCCGAGGGGGGGGGCGGGGTGGTGTGGCGAACGCCTAACCGACCTCCGCGCGAGCCGGATCGAGAGGGACGTAGTCGGATGGAAACGGGTGGCTATGCCCGTTGTTTCGGCATCGTTGCAGGTGACAGGCGTCACGCCTGCGGGTTCGAGTCCCACCCGCCCCACCAGTCTTATCCTGCGGAAACGTTCTGACCTGCGGGATCGCCGCTTTCGCGGCTGCTTTCCGTGCGGTACTGGCCGCGCGGCGTGCGGTACAGGCCCGCTTTCGCAGCGTGTCAATGCACTTCAGGTGCATCTGACCTGGCCTTTTGCGGCGCATATCTGAGAGAGCGTCGTGAGGAGATCTCACGAGTGGCCGCGCGCGGGTGGGCGGGCTGCTGACAGCGTGGGGAGACAACTGGCCGTGGCTGGGGGTGACGCGCCTGGGCGGGGTGTGCTGCGGGCGCGGGCGGCCTCCACTCGGCCGGGCGGCGGTCGGCCGCCAGCGGCGCGGATGTCGTGGCCTTCGGAGCCGGACTGCTGTTCGCGGCAGCCCAGCGGGCACGTACTTCGTCGAGCGGGCCGAGCGCGTGCAGGGCGTGGTTGATCAGTCGGCCGGGCCCCAGAACCTCTTCCTGGGCCAGGGTCCGGATGGCTCGCGCGGAGGCGGTGGCGGTGCGGGTGACGGAGGAGCGCATCCCCCGCTGCCTGGACTGCGTCGGCCCGAGCCTCCTGGTGGAGACGGATCGCGTGCCGGGCTACGGTGCGGTGAATCGCGCTGTGTGCTCGGGTGCTGAGTTCACGGGCGGGTCGATCAGGTCGCATGCGATGTCCAGAGCCGCGCTGAGCAGCTCCTCGCCACCTCCCTGCGCGTGCTTCGCCTCGTCGCCCGCCATGTGCAGGGCTGCGATGGCGAGTCGTACGCGCAGGGACGCGGCGGGGTCGCTCACGCCGCCCGTCAGGACACCGGGCCCGGCCAGCAGGTCGAAGAACGTGACGACGTGGCCCCGTACCTCGGCCGCGAGCGACTGCTCTTGGAGCGACGGCTCGTTCTCCTGTACCAGCCGGGCTGCGGCCGTGATGCCGCTCGCGGTCAACTCGGCGTACCGTCTCAGCAGTTCGCGCCGGGTGCCGGGCCCTTCAGGCTGTTGCCTGCCCCAGTCGATGAGCTCGGCGACCGACGTCGAGAAGTTGCCCAGGACGGCGGCGAGGATCTCGGCCTTGGACTTGTAGTGGTAGTAGAGAGCGGCCTTCGTGATGTCCAGCCTCTCGGCGATCATGCGGAGTGACGTGCCCTCGTAGCCGTGCTCGGCGAAGAGCTGGAGAGCGACGCGTTGTGCGCGCTCACGGGTGTCGGTACGGCGGCCGGCCATGGATGTCCTTCCTTCGCCCTCTCCGTGCGCGAAGCCTACGGTCCGGTGTCGCCTCGCACGCACATCAAACCCATTGCTTGCCGATCGGCAGGTGATGGGCTACGTTACCGGTGTCTTCAACTTTACCTGCCGGCAGGTAATGAATGCAGGCGCTCCCTCCACTCCGAGAAGGTGCTCTTTGTCATGCCCAAGACAGGCAATCCGGCGGGGGGCGCCCCGACCGTTGGCCCCGCCCGGCTGCACGCCCGCCGTTGGTGGGGACTGGCGGCCATCGCGCTCTCGCAGTTAATGATCACGCTGGACACGACGATCGTGACCATCGCGCTGCCCACCGCCCAGCAGGACCTCGGCATGTCGGACGCGAACCGGCAGTGGGTCGTGACGGCGTACACCCTGGCCTTCGGCGGCCTGCTCCTGCTCGGCGGACGCATCGCGGACCGGATGGGACGCAAGCGGACCCTGGTCACCGGCGTCATCGGATTCGCGGTGGTGTCCGGCCTCGGGGGCATGGCCCAGTCCGGCTGGATGCTGATCGGCGCGCGCGCCGGGCAGGGCATGTTCGCCGCCCTGCTCGCTCCTTCCACCCTGGCCATCCTCGTCACGATGTTCCCCGAGCAGAAGGAGCGGGCCAAGGCCATCGGGATCTACACCGCCGTGCTGACCGCCGGCGGCGGCCTCGGCCTGGTCGGCGGCGGACTGATCACCAGCTACCTGGACTGGCGCTGGTGCATGTACGTCAACATCCCCATCGCCGTCCTCGCCACCTTCGGTGCCGTCATCACGCTGCCTGCCCCGCCCGGCAGGGCGGACGCCAGGATGGACGTCTTCGGCGCCATCACGGGGTGCGGCGGTATCGCTGCTCTGGTCTTCGGGTTCTCCGAAGCCGGCGAGCGCGGCTGGCACTCCAGCCGGGTATCCGTCTCGCTGGTCCTGGCAGCCGTACTGCTCATCGTGTTCGTGATCCTGCAGACCCGGCTGCGCAGCCCGCTGCTCCCGCTGCGTATCGTCACCGACCGCAACCGCGGAATGGCCTTCGCCACTGTCGCCCTGGCCACGCTGGGACTGTTCGGTGTGTTCCTGTTCCTCACCTACCAATTGCAGTCCGTGATGGGGTACTCCGCGGTCAAGACCGGTGTAGCCCTGCTACCTCTGGTCGCGATGAATGTCACGGGCGCGACCCAGCTCTCCAGCAGGCTGCTGCCCAAACTGCCGCCCCGGCTGCTGATCGTGCCCGGTCTGCTCGCCGCGGCCGGCTCGCTCGCCATCCTCACCCAGCTCACCGCGGACAGCTCCTACGCCGCGGTCATCCTGCCCGCCGAGATGCTGCTCGGACTCGGCATCGGCACCCTGTTCGTGCCGACCGTGGCCGTCGCGACCAGCGGCGTCGACCCGCAGGACGGCGGTGTCGCCTCCGCGACCGTCAACACCGCCCAGCAGGTGGGCGCTTCGGTCGGCACCGCGCTGCTCAACACGATCGCGGCGAACGCCACCGCCACATACCTCAGCGAGCATCCGGGCGGGGGCGCTGCCCTGCGGGACGCCACCGTCCACGGCTACTCGACCGCCGCGACCTGGGCGCTGGGCATCATGCTCGGTACCGCCGCGCTGGTGGCGGTGTTCATCAACGCCGACCCGCGCAAGCCCGCGGAGCGGAAAGCACCGAAGACAGCCACGAGCGTCGGCGTCACCGGCAGCTAGAGCTTTCGTTTGGACCAGGCCGCGTCAGCCGGCGCCCCGGACCGGCACTCTTCCGGCTTAGAAGGGAGACATCTATGTCACGAGCAACACGGACGGCGTGCTGCTGAAGTTTCCGGCTACCTGACCGGGTCGTCCGCCGGCGCGCAAGTGGTTGTCACACTCGTGCGCCCGGCGGTGTCTTCATGTGAAACAGGCCGCAAGGCCGCTGAAACAAGGAGAAGACCATGACCCTGCGTATCCCCAAGGCCGAGCTCCCCGCCGAGATGAAGGAAGCTCTCATCCAGCAGCTGGGCTCCGTGCCCGAGCCTGTTGAGGTGGTCTTCAACAACCCCGCCGTCGCCACCTCCAACCTGGAGTTCTCGGCGAAGGCCGCCGCGTGGGACGCGGTGGACGAGGGTCTCAAGACGTTCGCGCACATGGCCGTGGCGGCCCAGGTCGGCTGCAGCTGGTGCCTGGACATCAACTACTTCGCCGCGCTGAACCAGGCCCTCGACCTGACCAAGGCCAGCCAGGTGCCCAACTGGCGTGACTCCGACGCGTTCAACCCGCTGGAGCGCGAGGTGATGGAGTACTCGGAGGCCATGACGAACACTCCGCCGACCGTCTCGGACGAGCTGTCGGCGAGCCTGCTCGAGCAGCTCGGCCCGGCCGGCCTGGTCGAGCTCACCGTCTTCGTCGGCTTCGCCAACCTCTCCACCCGGGTCAACACCGCGCACGGGATCACCTCGCAGGGCTACTCCGAAGCCTGCCGCATCCCGCTGGCCGAGCGGCCCCGGACGGCCGGCGCGGTCTGAACGATGATCCGTGTGACTCATGACGACATGACCGACGACCCGTTCGTCGCCCACCGCAGCCTGTTGTTCACTGTCGCCTACGACATGCTCGGTTCCGCGGCCGATGCGGAGGACGTGCTGCAGGAGACGTGGCTGCGCTGGGCGGAGGTCGATCACTCCCAGGTGCGCGAGCCCCGGGCGTATCTGGTGCGGGCCGTCACCCGCCAGTCCCTCAACCGGCTGCGTTCGCTGTCGCGCAGCCGCGAGGACTACGTGGGGGAGTGGCTTCCGGAGCCACTGCTGACCAGCCCCGATGTGGCCGAGGACGTCGAGCTGGCGGAGAGTGTCTCGATCGCGATGCTGACCGTGCTCGAGACACTCGCGCCCACCGAGCGCGCCGTCTTCGTGCTCCGCGAGGTCTTCGACGTGCCGTACGGGGAGATTGCGGAAGCCGTCGGCAAGTCGGCGGCCGCCGTACGGCAGATCGCGCGGCGAGCCCGCGAGCACGTGGCGACCCGCCGGCCACGGATGCAGGTGAACCGCTCGGAACAGCAGGTCGTGGTGGAGCGGTTCCTGACCGCACTGCGGACCGGGAAGCTCCAGGACCTGCTGGACGTCATGGCCCCTGACGTTGTCATGATCGCCGACGGCGGCGGGATCGTGTCGGCCGCTCTGGTCCCGATCTGCGGTGCCGCCGAGGTGGCGCCGGTGCTCGCCAGGGTGGAGCGGCTCGTCGAGGCGCTCGAGACGACGCCCGTGTGGCTCAACGGTGCCCCCGCGGGCCGCATCGAGTTCGACGGCGAGCCGGCCGCGGTGAGCATCGAGATCGAGAACGGCCTCATCACGCGGATCTATGTCGTACGGAACCCTCACAAGCTGACACGTCTCGACGAGCCGGCCCGTCTGTCCAGGTGAGAGGCGTCATGAGTGGTCCGGGCGGTGTCTACCGCCCGGACCAGTCCATATCCAGACAGGAAGTGTCTTGGACACCGCTGCCCGCCCCGCCCAGGTCCGGGGCCTCGAACAGCTCCGCGACGACGACGTCGAACTGCACTTCCTGCCGCGGTACTCGCCCGAGCTGCTCCCCGGCAAGCTGGTCAACGCCGACCTCAAGCACAGCCTGCCTGACAGCACCGGTCCCGTTCACCGGGCCGGCCCTGGAGCCTGTCGCTGGAGGACCGCGTGCTCCTGGTCGCCGCGTACTGGCGCACGAACCTGACCTTGCGACAACTGACCCCGCTGTTTGGGGTGTGCAAGTCGGCGGCCGAGCGTATCGCCGACCACCTCGGACCCTCGCTAGCCCTCCAGCAGCGCAAGCGGTGGCTGGCCCCCACCCGCGACCACACCGTGGCCGAGCAGTCGAAGAACTGCCGGTACTCGACCAACCACCAGGTCGTAATCGACGCCGACACCCGGCTTTTCGTCGCCGCCGGCCGTCCGTTGCCCGGCAACCGCAACGACTGCAAGGCGTGGGAACTGTCCGGCGCGAAGGACGCCGTCGGCAGGCCGCCTCAAGGGCGACGGCGTACCATGCCATGCTCGGCATCGCCCGCCTGCGAGCGGAACGCGAGAACGACGAGCTGGAGCATGTCCAGGTCGGCGGCCCGGCGCCTTCCCCGCTCCTGCCGCTGCGCGTTGAACCCAGCGAGGATCACAATCAGGGTGGCGGCGGCGATCGCGGCGATCGGCACCACTTTGAGAGCGATGTCGGTCCAGGAGAAGTCTGGGCTCGGTGTGGCCGGCGCTGTCGGGCGTGCGGCCAGATCCCTAGGAAGCATGGCGGAATCGTCCAGGCGAGAGGTGTCCACCGCCCATGTTGATCACCCTGGCCGAGCGTCAGAGAGCAGAGCTGGATGCGCCGAGTCGTACCACACCGCAGCGCGCTGTTGGCGACCGAGCCGGATGCGAATGTCCGCCTCTCTGGCGTTTCCGCAGGTGAGAGGCGTCACGCCGGAGCTCGGCTTTCCCGCGCAGAACCCGCCCGAACGGCAGCCTTTCGCGGGGTACCCGCAGCCGGTCTGCGACTACACAGGGGAGGAGCCTCCGCAGGAGGCGGGCGGCGGCTTCAGCGACAACCGCGACACCCGGTACGTGTATGCCCACGCCGGCCGGGTGCACGGCCAGGTACTGGTCCTGCGCGGCCTGCTGCCCTCGGCGCCGAGGACCCGAAACGGCGAGCGGACACTCGCGGCAGGCCAGCAGGTCCGATACTGGTCGATCACAGACGGCGCCGGTGACTTCGACTACGCCACCCTCCTCATCCGCAACGTTGTTCCCGACCAAGGCTTGGATCAGGCCGTCGGGCGCGTCACCCGCATCGACGAGGAAAGCGACGTGATGGGGGACTTCCTCCCGCACGGCCGGTACATGTCGACCGCGGAGTTCGAGAAGCCGGGTGAGCGTCCTCAGCTCGACTGGTGAGCACCGCCACGCATCCGTGACTCGTCCGGGAGGAAGTCGCCGCGCTTCCTCCCGGGCTCGATGACAAGGGAGAGTTCCGCGCTCAACCTCGCGGGAACGTGTTTACGTCGGTCAGTTCGGCCCGGGTGACTGCGCCGCGGACGCGGGGTTGAGGGCGGGGCTCCGCTGGAGCACGGTGATGCGTTCCACGACGAGGACGGCCAGCACGGCGGCGGCGATGATGAACGCTTCCGCCGCCACGAGCACCGTGATCGATTCGGTGGCTCCCCATCGCCCCAGTGGCAACAGCACGGTGTGCGCGATCCAGGCTCCCCACCACAGGTTGACCAGAGTGGTGTCGCGGCGCTCCCGCCATGACTCGGTACTGGCCCGCCCGATCGACAGCACGATCCGTGGCGGAACGAACAGGTTGACGATGGGAATGAACCAGGCGCCGAGGGTCCATCCCGTGCTGGGGAGCGCGGCACGCGGGGAGACGTCCTGTGCCCTGCGCCGTGCTCGCACCAGCCACATGAGGAACAGCGCCACAGTGACGGTCAGCAGATTGCCGTAGAGCGCGAGGGCGGAGTCGTAGGAGTCCACGGCCTCCGGGGTGCGGTGGAGTGCGTGATCGCGTGTGGCGATGGCCCGGTACACGTCGGCCGCGGTGGTCGCGGCGATGGCCGCCTGTACGCAGCGGGCCAGAACCGGAAAAGGTCTGAGGGATCCGTCCACGGGCTACGCCCTTTCTGGGCAGGGAGGCCGTCCTCGGAGGTGTCCGGCCCGGAATCACCGGCACCCTATGCGCCCACCGCAAAGGGCAGGTCAAGCCAGTCCAGGACACGGGCGGCGGCTGACATGCGGCCTGGGGCCGCGCTGCCCCGACCGCACAGACGGCTGCGGATCTCGGCGGTACGGTCACGGGGCTCACGCGGCTCTCGCCGGCGCGGCGAGCGGGTTCAGGGCGGCGTACTCCAGGGGTGCCGACGGGTCGATGGAGACGCTCAGCTGTGCCGGCTCCGCGCCCGCCCGCACCAACAGGTCGCCGACGGCGGCGATCATCGCCCCGTTGTCGGTGCACAGGGTCAGCGGCGGTACGCGCAGCTCGACGCCCGCCGCCGCGCACCGCTCCTCGGCCAGGGCCCTGACCCGGGAGTTCGCCGCGACGCCGCCGACGACGACCAGGGTGCGGACGTCGTACCGGCGGCAGGCGGCCAGGGCCTTGCGGGTCAGTACCTCCGCGACGGCCTCCTGGAGCGAGGCGGCGCCGTCGGCCAGCGGGATGTCCTCGCCGCGCAGGCGGTGCTGCTCGGCCCAGCGGGCGGCGGCCGTCTTCAGCCCGGAGAAGGAGAACGCGTACGGGTCGTCCTTCGAGCCCAGCAGTGGCCGGGGGAAGGCGACGGCGCGGGGATCGCCGTCGCGGGCGGCCCGGTCGATGGCCGGTCCGCCCGGGTAGGGGAGGCCGAAGACGCGGGCGACCTTGTCGAAGCACTCGCCCGCGGCGTCGTCCACGGTGTCGCCCAGGTGCAGGATCGGGTCGCGCACCAGGTCGCGTACCAGCAGCAGCGAGGTGTGGCCGCCGGAGACGATGAGGACCAGGCAGGGGTCGGGCAGCGGGCCGTGTTCCAGGGTGTCGGCGGCCACGTGCCCGGCCAGGTGGTGCACCCCGTACAGCGGTACCTCCGCCGCGTAGGCCAGGGACTTCGCGCCGGCCAGGCCGACTTGGAGGGCGCCGGAGAGACCTGGGCCGGTGGTCACGGCGACGGCGTCCAGGTCCCGCAGGCCGAGCCCTGCCTGCGCCAGGGCCTCCTGGACGACGGGGGTGAACGCCTGGAGGTGGGCGCGGGCGGCGATCTCCGGCACCACTCCACCGAAGCGGGCGTGCTCGTCCATGCTCGATGCCACGACGTGCGCGAGCAGCCTGCCGCCCGAGACGATCCCCGCCCCCGTCTCGTCACACGACGACTCGATGCCCAGCACCACCGGAGCCCGCACGGCCCCTCCTTTTCGCACATGATTCGTTACTGCAATCTATGTGCAATAAGGTACTCGCTCGCGTGGCCCGCGGAGGCTTCGCCGGTTGCCCCGGCCTTCAGTGCATGTGATGCACACCACACTTCGGTGGCGGGAACTCGCGCGCCCTTCGGTCCGACTCCTGTACGTGCACGTCACCGTCCCCACCGGTCCACGCATGAGGAAGAGTCGATGACCGAGACCACGCCTGCCGC
Source organism: Streptomyces sp. NPDC097595 (assembly GCF_044761525.1). Lineage (NCBI taxonomy): Bacteria > Bacillati > Actinomycetota > Actinomycetes > Kitasatosporales > Streptomycetaceae > Streptomyces > Streptomyces sp. NPDC097595. The sequence goes on from NZ_JBIWCN010000019.1 coordinate 93,451, forward strand.
GTCACCGCCGCTCCGGCAACGTACGACCGAGGAGGCCGCCCCCACCGAGGACTTCGCCACGCCGACGACGAGGAACAGCGGCGGCACGTGGAGCGGGCTGCGGCCCCTCCTTCTGCGCCTGCACTTCTACGCGGGCATCCTCATCGGCCCGTTTCTGCTGGTCGCCGCCGTGACCGGACTGCTCTACACGGCGACTCCGCAGATCGAGTCCGTCGTCTACCACCACGAACTGAAGGTCACCCCGCACGGCGCACCGAAGCCGCTGGCCGCCCAGGTCGACTCGGCCCGCGAGGCGATACCCGGCGGGCAACTCGTCTCCGTCACCAAGGGGGCGGGCGGCGACGACACCACGCGCGTCACCTTCGACGTGAAGGGGCTGCCCGAGGGATACACGCAGACCGCGTTCGTCGATCCCTACACGGCGGAGGTCCGTGGCTCGCTGCGTACCTTCGGCGAGTGGCTGCCCGTACGGGCGTGGTTCGACAGCCTGCACCGCACGCTGCACCTGGGAGAGTTCGGCCGCAACTACAGCGAGATCGCCGCGAGCTGGCTGTGGGTGGAGGTGCTGGGCGGGCTCGCCCTGTGGCTCGGGGCGCCGCGCGGACGTGAGCGGCTGCGCCGGCTGTTCGTACCGCGCCGAGGCCCGAAGGGGCGCAGGCGCACGTTGTCCTGGCACGGGGCCGTGGGCTTGTGGGTGTCGGCCGGCTTCCTCGCGCTGTCGGCAACCGGGCTGACGTGGTCCGCGCACGCGGGCGTCAACATCGGCAAGATCCAGGACTCGCTGGGCGGGGCGACACCGTCCGTCTCCTCGACCCTGGGCGGGGCGGGAGCGAAGCAGCCCGCGCCCGGCACTTCCGCCTCGCAGGTCGATCTCGACGGGGCCGTCCGCATCGCCCGTGCCGAAGGTCTGCGCGGCAAGCTCGTCATCAGTCCGCCCGCAGGCGGCGGGAGCGCGTACGTCGTCAAGGAGAACACCCGGCACTGGCCGGAGCAGCAGGACTCGGTGGCCATCGACCCCACCACCGGCCAGGTCACGGACAAGCTCGTCTTCGACGACTTCCCCGTCCTCGCCAAACTCACCCGCTGGGGCATCGACGCCCATATGGGCCTCCTCTTCGGCCTCGCCAACCAGATCGCCCTCGCGGTCATCGCCCTCGTGCTCATCGGGATGCTCTTCTGGGGCTACCGCATGTGGTGGCTGCGCCGCCCGACCCGAGGCGGCGGGACACGGTTCGGCCGTCCGCCGGCGCGGGGGGCGTGGCGGCGGATTCCGGGCAGGGTCATGGCCCCGCTCGTCGTCGTGACCGCCGTCGTCGCCTACTACCTGCCGCTGTTCGGGCTGCCCCTGGTCTGCTTCCTGCTCGCGGACCTGGCGGGCGCCGAGCTGCGCCGACGCGGGCGCACGCACACGGAAGCACAGACCGAGACCCCGAAGGAGATGGCCCGATGATCGCCGCCACCGGGCTGCGCTGGATTCTGACGCTGCTCTTCTGCGCACTGGCCGCCTACGGTCTGTGGCGCGCCTTCGCGGCCCGTTCGCATGCGTGGAGCACACGGCTCGCGCACGGGCTGCACGCGGTGATGGCGCTGGCCATGTTCGCGATGGCCTGGTCCTGGGGCATGGACCTGCCCGCTTCCCCGCAGGTGGTCTTCTTCTCCGCCGCCGCGGTCTGGTTCGTGGTGGCCGCCCTCGCTCTGCCCACGGGCCCCGGACCACGGGGGCGAGCCCTCGCCGGCGCGCTGCCGCACGCCGTGATGACCGGCGCGATGGCATGGATGGCCGCCGCGATGTCGTCCGGCATGTCCATGGGGGCGACGGGCGGCGGTCAGGCGCACGACATGCCGGGGATGGACATGTCCGCACCCGGAGCGCTCGCGACGATGACGCTCAGCGGGACCGGCGACCGCTGGAGCGCGGGTCTCCTCGCGCTCCTCCTGCTCGCGCTCGCGCTGGGGTGGCTTGCGAAGGGCTTCGACACCGGCCGCACGACGCCCCGTGTGACTGGCGACGCGTCATCGGGCGGGGCGGCACACGCTGCGTGGGACCTGGGGTGTCACTGGCTGATGGCGCTGGGCATGGCGGTGATGTTCGCCGTCATGGTGTGAGAAGTCGGGCGAATGGCCGATACGTGACGCACCTGTTCGCCGTCTCGTACGGGGCCGGCTGCCTCGCCGGCCCCGTCGCCCCCGATATGCGGGGAGTCACGCAGCCGGACGAACCGGGCCCGCACGACATGGGCGGCATGAGCGGGATGGACGGGCTCACCATGAACCCGCACGGGAACGACGTGACCGTGCGGCCGAAGAGTCCGTTGCGCCCCGGCGAAGTGGTGTCGTTCGCCCTCCACTTCGCCCACGGGAAGCCCTTGCGGGTCAACGCCGTCGTGGTGCGGCCCGGCACCGAGAAGAACCTTCCTCCCCGCCCGTAGCGCCATGACCCGCACCACTTCCCCCGCGCGCGGCATATGCCGACTCCGCGCTTCAGCAGTGAGATGTCAGGTATGGGCGGCAAGCCGGACACCGCCCCATGTCGTGCGGCCCCCCGCGATGGGAGGATGAGGCGCCATGGAGGCCGGACCGGTCGGACGCGCGGTGAGGGCGGCGATGTTCGCCGTCGTCTCCGTCACCCTTGCCGCTACCGGGCACGTCCTCATGTCCGAGACACCGCTCCCGTTCTGGGTACTGGCCACGGCTTTCCTCGCGCTCGCGGTCCCGGGCTGGTGGTTCGCCGCACGCGAGCGCGGTGCCTGGCTCGTCACCGCCGTGGCCGTCGTGACTCAGGGCGTGCTGCACAACGCCTTCGCCGCCGCGCAGTCCGCGCTGGGCACAGCCGGCACCGGCCGGGCGCCGACCGCGGCCATGAGCGGCATGGACCACATGGCGGGCATGCTTCACGCACCCATGGGCGACGCGATGGCAGGCATGCACCACATGGCCGGTATGGATCACATGGCGGGCATGGGGCATGCCCCCGCCGTGGGAGCGATGAGCTCGGGTCCCATGGCGCATGCGGGCCACCACATGGCCGGAATGTCATCGACGGGGATGCTGGCCGCGCACGTTCTGGCCGCGCTCGTCTGCGGAATCTGGCTGGCCCGGGGCGAGCGCGCCGCCTTCCAGGTCCTGCGCGCCTTCGCGGCCCGACTGCTGGCTCCGCTCCAACTCCTGCGCACAGCACCGCTGCCCGCCCCACGCCGCCGCCTGCGTCCGCGTCGGGGCCTGAGCGACCGGCCGACCCGGGGGCTGCGGTGCGCGCGAGCACGGGACCGGCGGGGTCCGCCCGGGGTGGCCGCCGCGTCGTGAGGACGCGGCAGGCATTCCGGAGGACGTAGACGCCGGCACGCGACCGGTACTCAGCCGTACCCGCACCTGGCGGAAGTCCTCCGGCACACCCGGCCCCGTAGGGCCCGGGTGCCCCATTCACCGGAAACCCGGATCGTCCCGTCCGCGCTGCCTCACGCCTTGGCTGCGGCGTGCGCGCGGACCGGACGCCCGGCGCCGGACCGATCCGTGAAGGACATCCCTGGCGATGAAGACCACCCTGCCCATCCCGCGCGCGCCACAACGTGCCTCCGCCCCACGCGACAGAACGGCCGAGGACGCCGTCGCGACCGCCTGGGCGCTGGCAGCCCGAAGCGGGGACCGTGAGGCCGCCGACGCCTTCATCCGGTGTCTGCACCGCGATGTCGTGCGGTACGTCGCCCACCTGTCCGCCGACCCGCAGTCGGCGGAGGACCTGGCACAGGACACGTTCCTGCGAGCGCTGCGTACGCTGCACCGCTTCGAAGGCCGCTCCTCGGCCCGCACCTGGCTCCTGACCATCGCCCGCCGTGCCGTCGTCGACGACTTCCGCCGGGCCGCGGCACGCCCGCTGCTCGCGGATACCGACGACTGGTGCGCGACCGTCGAGCGCGCTCAGCCGACCGGGCTGCCCGGATTCGAGGACGGAGTCGCCCTCCAGCAACTCCTGGCAGCGCTTCCCCGTGAACGCCGTCAGGCGTTCGTCCTCACGCAGATGCTCGGGCTTTCCTATGCCGAGGCCGCCCGTCTGACGGGATGCCCGGTCGGCACCGTCCGCTCCCGGGTCGCCCGCGCACGCACCGTCCTGACCGCACAACTCCAAGGTGATGAACCGGAGTCGCTCGCTCAGGCCGCCTGACGCAGGTGCCGGGGCCGCCTCTGTGCGGGCAGGCCCCGGCACCACGGGAGCGAAGACGCACCCCCTCCGGTAGTCGGATCCGAACTGTCCGCAGTTCCCCGGTTACGCGGAGAGATGACACAAGTGCCCCGTCTGTCTGGCCCCGCCCGTGTGTGGGTATGTCCGCCCTGTCCAAGGCCGCCGCGCAGAAAGCGGCCCCGGCGGAAGGTGCACCCGATGTCATCCGACAAGCAGGCCCCCGACCTCAGCTCCCTCGAACCCCTCGCCACGTTCTGCGGGAACTGCGACTGCGGCTGCCCCCAGCTCTACGTCGACCCCACCGCGAGCGAGGACCGCCGTGTCGTCATCACCGACGACTTCGGCCAGCACGTACAGATGAGCGCGACCCAGTTCGCCGACCTCGTCACCGAGGCGAAGGAGGGCCGGCTGGACGCGGTCGCTTCCAGATAGATCTTCGTGGCCGGGCGAGGCGGTCCCAGAGGCCGTGCGGTACGTACCGCACGGCATGCTGATTGCCGAGGATCGAGCAGGACGGAGCGCGATGCAGCAGGATGGCAATGTCCGGCTCTGTCGCGTTTCCGCAGGTGGGACGCGTCTCTCATGTCGGGTTCGAGTCCCACCCGCCCCACCTATTTCCCCAGGCAGAATCGTTCTGACCTGGGGAAACGTGTATGTGCGCGGTGGTCTTCCGTGGGCTTTCAGCCCTCTGCCGCCTCGCTTCGGCGTACGCGTCCCAGGATCACGCCCACCACCTGGTCGTTCCGCAGGGGACCCCACTCGCGGGAGTCCGTGCTGCGCGCGGGGTTGTCGCCGAGCACGGCCACGTGTCCGGCCGGGACGGGCGTCCGGTGGGGGAGACCGGCGGTTCCCGCGGGGGACGGCTGGCCGGATGTCGCGGCCAGCCGCTTGACGGCGTACGGGCCGCCGGCTGCCCGTGGCGCCGCCCTGCCGGCCCCCGGTGGTTCCCGCAGGACGATCGCCTGCCCCCGCCGCGGCCTGGCCAGGGGGCGGCGCACCATGAGCAGCAGGTCGCCGTCGGCGTAGGAGGGCTCCATGCTGACGCCCTCGACCGTGATCAGGAGCAGTGACGAGCGGGCCGCCGCCAGGAGGGCGATCGCCCCGCCCAGGATCCAGGGGGTGGCGCCGCCCCGGGTCATGGACGTACGGCCGTGGTGAGGCGGTCCTCCAGGACCCGGCCGTCCCGCATGGTCACGACGCGCCCGCAGCGCTCGGCGATGCCCATGTCGTGGGTGGCCAGGACGAGGGTCGTGCCCTGTTCGGTGTTGAGGCGCAGGAGCAGTTCGATGATCTCCTTGCCCGTGGCGGAGTCGAGGTTGCCGGTGGGCTCGTCGGCCAGCAGCAGGGCCGGCCGGTTGATCAGGGCGCGGGCTATGGCGACGCGTTGCTGCTGTCCGCCGGAGAGCTGCGACGGCAGCCGGTCCTCACGGCCGGCCAGGCCGACGGCGGCGAGGAGTTCGTCGGCCCGTTCCCGTGCGGAGGCGCGGCTGCGGTAGGGCAGTACGGGGGCGATCACGTTGTCCCGGGCGGTCAGCGCGGGCAGGAGGTGGAAGCGCTGGAAGACGAAGCCGATGCCGGCCCTGTAGCGGGTGAGTTCGGCCCGCCCGGATGCCGTGATCTCGGTGCCGCCGACCGTGATGCTCCCGCCGTCGGCGGCTTCGATCGCGCCGAGCAGGTGCAGCAGGGTCGACTTGCCCGACCCGCTCGGGCCGATGAGCGCCACACTGCTGCCCGCTTCCAGCGTGAGCGAGACGTGATCGACGGCGGTGACCGGGTCGGCCGTGCCGGATCCGAACACCTTCACGACGGACTCGGCGGTGATCACGGTTCCCGGGGCGCTCGCGGCCGCCGGGGGAGTGGTCCGGGTCTTCGGGATGCGGAATCTCAACGCTGTTCTCCTCGGTGGCTCCGTGGCTCGTACCCGGTCTCCGGCCGCGCGCCGGGGGTGGCGGACCGGACCCGCCGTCCCCCGGCTCCGTGCGGTGACCGGGTCACTCCTCCTCCGCCAGCGTCTGCGCCGTCGAACCCGTCCGGAGCGTCCGCGCTGGCAGCGCCGCGCAGGCGACGGTGATCAGGATCGCGGCACCGGCCACGGCTGCGGCGACCCATCCGAGTACCGGGCTGTATCCGCCGGTGAGCGCCGAGCAGGCGGCGACCGCGAGTCCGGCGCCGAGCACCGCCCCGGCGGTGGCCGTGAGCGCCGCCTCGCCGAGCACCAGCCGGGTGAGGGAACCGTCCGGCCAGCCGGTGGCCCGCAGCAGGGCGTACTCGGCCGCGCGGTCACGGATGTTGGTGTAGAGGACGTCGGCCACGCTCGCGGCGCCGAGGAGGGCCGTGATCACCGCGGCGACGTAGTCGGTCGTGCGGACCTGGACCGTGACGGCGTTCCCGAGCAGGGAGCCGGCGACCTCTCCCTGGAACGCGGCGCCGATCCCGATCAGCATCACCAGCGCCGCGACCCCGCCGGCCAGCGCCATCGCGCCGAGCGCCGTCCGCCCGGGCACCCGTCGTACGTTGGCCCAGGCGAGGCTCGGGACGCCGGTGACCTTCGTACGATGGGCGCGCGCGCTCACCGAGGGGCGTATCGCCTCACCGGGGTGGGAGCGCGCGGACTGCAGGGCCGGCCACAGCGAGGCCAGAGCGGCCAGCGCCACCGCCGCCGGAAGGGCGAGGAGCGCCCGCGACCACCGCACGTCCACCCCTGCCAGGGCCCCTGCCGGAACGGCCAGTGCGGCTCCGGCCAGCCCGGCTGCCGCGCCGATCGTGACCACCTCGGCCAGGACCAGCGCGAACAGCTTCCGGGCGGGCCAGCCCACACAGGCGAGCACCCCCAGCTCGGTGCGGCGGGACCGCACCGCCGCGGACGTGGCCCCCGTGACGAACAGTGCGCACACCCCGAGGACCAGCAGGAACAGGATGAGGGACTTGCGGTCCACCGCGTCGGCGATCGCGGTGGCCACCCCCTTGCGGGACCACATCTGGCGGAGAGTCAGTGCGGGGCGTCCGAACTTGCCGGCCGGGTCGACGACGTCGACGGCGGACGGCGACGAGCCCATGGTGATGTCGACGGCCAGCCCGGTGCGGGTCCGGATCTGTTCCGCGGCCAGCCGTACCCGTTCGCGGGAGAGGGCGTCGGTGCCGAGGGTGCCGTCCAGCCTGACGCGGATCGCGCTGATCGGCTTGGCGGCGTTCACGCCCCCCTGAGGACTGATCCCGCTGAACTGCTCGGAGTCGTGGAGCAGAGGCAGGGAGGAGAGCGTCGTGATCATGGAGGGGGCGACCGACAGGAGACCCGCCACGTTGCCGTTGGGCAGCAGCGGCTTGCCCTTGAGCGCCGCCCTGGATTCCGCGTCGGCTCCTTCGGCCTGCGGAGGGAAGAACGTCTCCAGCGGCACCGCGCCGAAGTGGCTCTGTCCGGCCGTCAGCCGGTCGGGATCAAAGCGGCCGACCGGCTTGATCAAGGGCATCGGCTCATCGGTGCTGTTGCTGCCCACGTACATGTGGGAGACGTGCTGGTCCAGCGACCGCACCGCCGTGTCCCCGAGATCCGATCCGTCGCCCAGTCGGCCCTCCCCCAGGTCCGGTTCCAGCAGGGGGCCCTGCCGGACGGGGCGGGCGGCCAGCCGGCCGCCGGACGACGCGTAGGCGACCGGGGAGGCGCTGAGGTAGTAGCTCAGGTTGCTCCACGCGAACGGCTCGCCCGGCGACGGCTCCTCCTGGCCGAGACCGCGGGTCATGGCGTCGTACGCGGCGTCCGACGTGAACTCCACGCTGTGGCTGCGCACGGCGGGAGCGCCGGGCAGCGACCGGGCCAGGGTGCCCGAGTTCTCGCCCGAGGAGATGTGCGCGGCCGCCTCGGGGGAGAGTTCCTCGACCTCGACGCGCAGCTTCTCGTCGACCGGTGACCGGTCGGCCAGCAGCACCGGGATGTCCGCGAACCGCGAACCGTCGCGTTCGACGACCGCCGTCTTCTGGTCCGGTGCGAAGTACGAGCCGTCCACGACCGCCTTGTCCAGGCCCACCAGGCGGGCCTCCTGAACCGGATCCACCGCCGCCACCAGGTACGGGAAGCGCCACGTGACGTAGCCGATGCCGGCCGGGGGGACGTCCGTCCCGGTGGCTGCCGGACTGGCCGCGCCGGGCTCGTTGACGTTGTTGCGGGCGTGGGTGGACCCGCAGGTGGGAACCAGGCCCTCGGCCCGATTGGTCTTCGGGTCGTTCCCCGTCGCCACGCTGCAGACCTCGCGGCGTCCGCCGTCCGCACCGACCAGATCGATCTGCCCGCTCAGCTCCGTGCCTTTTCCGCTCGCGCTCTTCGGGTGATCGAGCCGCTGCGGTGTCACGTAGAGGTACGAGTTCGCGGCCGGGACCTTCGTCAGGCCCCGCTCGGAGATCAACTCCGGCTTCAGGCGCCAGAGCTGGGCCTTCCCGCCCGGCCGGACGAACTTCGATACGTCGACCGGCAGATGGACGGTCGATGGCATGTAGCCGACGACGGCGACGGGCGCCGCGACCCGCACCCCCGGAATCTTCAGGATCCGCTGCCACTGCTTCTCGCTGATGCCCCCCTGGAGGTCGCTCAGCGCCGTGGCGGAGACCAGCTTCTGCTGCGTTTCGAGCCGGGACCGCGCTCCGGCCGGCCGCACCAACAGGTCGTACGCGCCACGCGAGTTGGCTGCCACCGTGCCCCAGACCTCAAGGCGCTGACGGTCCGCGGTCGCGGTCAGCACGGTGAAGGAAGTGACCGCCACGACCAGTGCGACGAGCAGTGCCACCGCCCGTCCGGACCGGAATCCGATCTGTGCCCTGACCGTGTGCCACACGCGCTCCCCCTGGCTGGATCGGCGGCCGCCCCCCGGTGCCGCGTCCGTCGCAGGCCGAAGCCGGGCAGTCGCTTGTGCCTGACGGGAGGAGATGTTCACACCGGGAGTCCGGAAGCGTCAATGCGATGCACAAAAATCAGCGCTCTTTTCATAAAGAGCTTGTTTTCTTGCATCGAGTACACGCAAGGTTGCAGGGCTTCCTAGGAAACTGTGCAACTGCAACGCCGGTTCGCCCGCTGCCGTGATGCGCTCGCGGTGTGAACCGGGGCCACGGAACAACCGACTTGAGGAGTTTGCATGCGTCGCACGTTCGACCGGGTGGGCGACCGGATCCTGCGGGCAGTCCTGCCGACCGCGAAGGCTTCCGCGGCCTGTTGGGGCCCCTGGAAGACGATCTTCACCAGCTCTGCCTACGTCCTGCAGCAGCGCAACGCCTGCACCGGCAGCGCCCGGCAGTGCCGGGTCAGCATCAGCGGGGCGCCCTACCAGTCGGCCACCTGCCCCTGAGCAGCGGCTGACACGTTGACGCGGTAGTTACGGGACCGCGCCGACGCGGCAGTGCGTGGGGGGCGACCGCAATTCGCCCCCCACGCGCCTTCGACAGTATCCGGCGCGAACGGAGGCATCGTGTCAGCCGTGTGGTACTCGGCGCAGCTGGAGGCCCGCCTGGTCCTCGCCCTGGTCTTCGCGCTCTCCGCCGCGGCCAAGGTCCGGTCCCCACGGGCGTACGGGGAGTTCCGCGAAGCCGCGGTGGCTCTCGGTGGCCCGCTCGTATCCAGGGTGATCACCTACGGTCCGTCATCGCTCCTGGCGGCGGTGCCGGCTGCCGAAGCCGCGCTGGCCGTGCTGCTGATCGCCCCGGCCACCGCCGCCGCGGCCCTCCTGGGAGCGCTTGCCCTGCTGCTGCTCTTCAGCCTTGTGCTGGCCCGGGCCGTACGGCGGGGAGCACAGGTGGCCTGCCACTGTTTCGGCAGCTCCCGCGCGCCCGTCCGCGGGGCGCAACTCCTGCGCAACGGACTGCTCATGGCGATGGGCTGCCTGGGTCTGGCCGGCGCGTACGCGGACGGCGCGGTTCGCCACCCCGTCCCCGTCCTGCTCGTCGCCCTCGTGGCCGCGGCCGCGCTCAGCTGGGTCGTGGTCCTGTGGGACGACCTCACGGAGCTGCTGGCGGGCCCGGCCTGATGTCTGCCGGGTCGCCCTCGGCTTCGTCCTCGACCGTTCCGCACCCTTCCGGAGGAGATGTCCGCCATGGCTGTCCTGACGGCCGCCGTCGTCGTACTCGGTCTGCTCTGCCTGCTCAACCTCGCCGTGAGCACCGCGGTGATACGCCGGCTCCGCCTCCTCGGCGTGCGCATGAATCCTGTCCCAGGAGCCGGCCCGGCGATCGGTGATCTCGTGCCCGCCTTCGATGTCGTGGCCGAGGACGGCACCGCGCTGAACCCTGACTTCCTCCACGGGCGGCACACCTTGATCGCGTTCCTCTCCACGACCTGCTCGGCTTGCGTGGCCCACGCACCGGAACTGGCGCTGCGTGCGGCCGGGTTGGGGGCTTCCGGGACGCAGGTGCTCATGGTGCTGCTGGACGACGGCGCGGACGCACGAGGCCTGCGCAAGCTGCTCTCGCCCGCCGGGACCCTGCTGACCGGCGAGAACGCGCTCGCGTTCATGACCGCCTGCCAGGTCGAAGCGACCCCGACCTACTGGCTGACGGGTGAGGACGGCACTCTCGTCGCGGAGTTGCAGGATCTCGACTCCCTGCCACAGCCCCTGCGGGTGGACTGAGACCCTTGACCGCCCACGACTTCCGGGCCACGAGCCCGCGCGCACGCGCGTCCTCCGCCCGTTCCGCCCTGCGCCTGCTCCGCAGCTCCTGCCTGCTGTATCTGCGTGCCGCACCCGGCCCGGCCGTGCTTCTGCTCCTCACCGCCCTGCTGTCCGGCGCCGCACCCGTGGTCACCGCCTGGGCGGCCAGGGCGATCCTGGACCAGCTGGGACGTCACGCGGGCCCTCCGCTCTGGGTGTCCGTCACCGTCCTCGCGGTCACCGGGGGAGTGGTCGCGATCGGGGCGCAGGCCGCGCAGTTCGGCGACAGGGAGGCGGACCGGCTGGTCACCCTCCACACGCAGACCGAACTCTTCACCGCGGTCAGCCGCGCGCAAGGACTCGCCGAGCTGGAGGACCCCGCTTTCCAGGACCGTCTGCAACTCGCCGTACAGGCCAGCCAGACCAGCCCCCAGCTCGTGGCCGGCATGGTGCTCGGCACGGTGCAGAGCCTGCTGACCGTCGGAGGGTTCGTCGCCGTTCTGTGGGCCTTCTCCCCGCTCATCGCCTTTCTCGTGCTCTCCGCCACCCTTCCGGCGCTCTACGCCCAGGCGAAGCTGGGCCGCCGGCGCAGCGACATGGCGCAGCGCGTCACCCCCTTTCTCCGGCGCCAGATGTTCCACGCTGCCCTGCTGACCGATGTGCGGGCAGCGAAGGAGATCCGCCTGTACGGACTCGGCCGGTTCTTCCGGGAGCGGATGCTCGGCGACCTGCGCTCGGCTCAAGCGGGGGACCGTCGCGTGGACCGGACCGTCCTCCGGGTCGAATCCGCCCTCGGCCTGATGTCGGCGGTGCTTGCCGGGGCCTCGATCGCCATCGCCGTGCACCTGATCGATACGGGGCGAGGCAGCATCGGGCAGCTGGCGATCGTCACCGCGGCACTCGCCACCGTCCAGCTGACCATCACCTCCCTGACCGGGGTCTACGGCACCATCAGCCAGTCCCTGACACTCTTCGGCCACTACAGCGAGCTGGTCGCTCCGAGCCCGGCACCGACCGGTGAGCTGTGCGAGGCGCCGCCCCTCACCGAGGGCATCGCCCTTCGCGATGTCTGGTTCCGCTACCACCCCGGCCATGAATGGGTCCTGCGGGGAGTGGACCTGGAGATCCGCCCCGGCGAGTCCGTGGCGCTCGTGGGCCTGAACGGCGCGGGCAAGTCCACCCTCGTCAAACTCATCGCCGGTCTCTACCGGCCGACGCGGGGCGAGGTCACCTGGAACGGCACCGACCTGTCGGCCGTCGACCTGACCTCCCTGCGCCGCCGCATCGGCGTGGTGTTCCAGGACTTCATGGCGTACGACATGTCCGCCGCCGACAACATCGCGATCGGCGACCTCGGTGCGGCGGCGGACCGGCCGCGGCTGCGCGGCGCGGCCGACCGGGCCGGCATCGACGCCGTCCTGCACGGACTGCCCCACGGTTACGACACCTGGCTCAGCCGGACGCACCTGCCCGAGCCCGCCCCGACCACCACGGTGCCGGGCCGCGGGCGACGACGCCTGTCACGCTCCGCACCCCCGGACCCGGACCCGGCACCCGACCGGACCGGTGTGCTCCTGTCCGGAGGCCAATGGCAGCGCGTCGCCCTGGCCAGGGCACTTCTGCGGACCGACGCCGACCTCCTGATCCTCGACGAACCCTCGTCCGGCCTCGACCCGGTTGCCGAGCGCGAGATCCACCTAGGACTCCGGGAACACCGGCGAGGCCGGAGCAGCCTGCTCATCTCCCACCGGCTCAACACCGTCCGCGACGCGGACAGGATCCTGGTCCTGGAACAGGGCCGGGTGGTGGAGGAAGGCACGCACGCGGCCCTTCTCGACCTGGACGGAAAGTACGCCCGTATGTTCCGCTCTCAGGCGGACGGCTACCAACTTGTGGACGAATAGCGGAAGCAAGGGGTCCGCACGCCAATCGATCAGACCGGCGCATACGGCGCCGGTGGGTGGTCGATACCATTCCGCGTGACCGAATCCCTGACCGAATCCGCCGAGAGCGCCGATGAACCGGCACCCCGTGGGCGGATACTCGCCGATCTGACCCCTTTGCGTATCTCGCCCGACTACCGGCGGCTCTGGTTCGGGAACACCGTGTCCTGGATCGGGCAGGGGATGACCGCGCTCGCGGTCTCGTTGCAGGTGTACGACCTGACCGGGTCGGCGTTCTCCGTGGGGCTCATCGGGGCGTGCTCGCTGGTGCCGCTCGTGGTGTTCGGGCTGTACGGCGGTGCCGTCGCGGACACCGTGGACCGGCGGAAGCTGGGGCTGGTCAGCGCGTTCGGCTCGTTCCTGCTGTCGGTGGCGCTCGTCGGGGTGACCGTGGCCGGGGTCGAGCAGGTGGGGGTGCTGTACGGGGTCGTGGCGCTCCAGGCCGTCTGCTTCGCGCTCAACTCACCCGCCCGCAGCTCCATGATCGCCCGGCTGCTGCCGGCCGAGCAGCTGCCCGCCGCCAACGCGCTGAACTCGATGACCAGCACCACCGGCACGCTCGTCGGGCCCATGCTCGGCGGCCTCATCGTCGGCTGGTGGGGCTACCGCGCCGCGTACGGGGTCGACGCCGTCACCTTCACGGCCTCCCTCTACGCGATGTGGCGGCTGCCGGCCATGCTGCCCGAGCGGGACGGCACGGCGGACCGGAAGCGCGCCTCCGTGCTGGACGGGCTGCGGTTCCTCGGGACCCGGCCCAATCTGCGGATGACGTTCCTCAGCGACCTGTGCGCCATGGTGCTCGCCCAGCCCCGCGCGCTCTTCCCCGTCGTCGCCGTCCTCTGGTACGGGGGCGACGCGAAGACCACCGGACTGCTCGTCGCCGCACCGGCGCTGGGGGCGCTGCTCGGCGGGGTGTTCTCCGGGTGGCTCGGGAGCGTACGGCGGCACGGTCTCGCGGTCCTGGTCGCCGTCGCCTGCTGGGGCGCCGCCGTCGCCGTCTTCGGGCTGACCCGGCAGCTCTGGCTGGGGATCCTGTTCCTCGCGCTCGCCGGGGCCGCCGACACCACGTCCATGGTCTTCCGCAACACCATGCTCCAGGCGGCCGTGCCGGACGAGCTGCGCGGCCGGCTCCAAGGCGTCTTCATCGTGGTGGTGGCCGGCGGGCCCCGGCTGGGGGACTTCCTCGCCGGGTCCGCCGCCGACCTGACCTCGCCCGGTCTCGCCGTCACCGGGGGCGGGATCGCGTGTGCCGTCGCCGTGGGGCTGCTCGCGCTGCGGTGGCCCGGATTCGCCCGGTACGACGCGCGCCACCCCGAGGCGTAACGAGGCGTAAGGGGCCTACACCTCCCGCTCCAGCTTCGGCACCTCGCCGCCCGTCGTGCCGCTGTCGAACAGCGAGAACGGCGCGCCCTGCGGGTCCGTGAGCGCGGCGAACCTGCCGAACGGCATGGTCATCGGGCCGAACCGCAGCGTAGCGCCCAGCGACTTCGCCTTCTCCACCGCCGCGTCGCAGTCGTCCACCGCGAAGTACACGTTGATGTACGCGGGGACCTCCGGCGGGAAGTCGTCCGTCATCCGCATGCGGCCCAGGACCGGGTCGGCGCCCAGGTCGTAGAGCGTGAAGTCGGCCCCGTCGTCCACCATGCGCTGCACGCCGTACCCGAAGACCGCCGGGAAGAAGCTGTCCGCCTTCTCCGGGGCGCGGGTGAAGACCTCGGCCCAGGTGAACGCGCCGGGGACCATGTCGGCCTCGAAGCCCCGGTGGCTGCCGGGCTGCCATACGCCGAAGGTCACCCCGCCCGGGTCGGTGGCCAGCACCATCGTGCCGAAGTCGCCCACCTGCATGGGTTCCACCAGGACGGTGCCGCCGTTGGCGCGGATCTTCGACGCGGTGGCCGCCGCGTCCGGCGAGGCCAGGTACAGGCACCAGCCGGTCGGCATCCCGCCGGGCCCCGGCGGCATCAGCGCGGCGACCGCCTTGCCGTCCACCTGGGCCTGGGTGTAATTGCCGTACTCCGGCAGCGAGTCACCGAACGTCCAGCCCAGCAGCTCACCGTAGAAGCGTTTCGCGCCCTCCAGATCGGTGAACGTCGCGTCGGCCCAGCACGGTGTGCCCTCGGTCGCTTCTGCGGGCATCGTGGTCATCTCCTCGTACGAGTGCATGCCCCCTTGTTCACGCTAGCCAGCCTTCACGTCCCCTGCCCGTCGGCTCGCGGGCCGGCGACCACCGAGCGGGTCACGCCCAGCTCCACCAGGTCCTGGGGGCGCAGCCGCAGCTGGCCGGCCGTTTCCCGGACCCGGTCCGGGGAGCGCTTCAGGATCGCGGCCGCGAGCTCCGGCGCGATGACCGAGAAGTAGCTGTCCGGGGTGACGTGCGTGTGGTCCGGCGCGGCCAGCGCCAGCGCCCCGCCCGAACCGCCCTCGCCGATCACCAGCGTCGTGACCGGGACCCGGGCCGAGGCCACCGCCGCGAAGGCGTCCGCGATGGCCGCCCCCGCGCCCGCCCGCTCCGCCTCCGCGTCGTTGGCCGCGCCCGGAGTGTCGACCAGCGTGAGGACCGGGACGCCGAGCCGGTCCGCGAGCCGGATCACCCGGGCCGCCGTGCGGTAACCAGCCGGGCGCGTCGCCGTACCGCACTGCGCCACGTACGCCACCGCACGCCCCTCGCGCACCCCGAAGCCGCAGAGCAGCCCCGGGTCCGTGCCGCCGCAGCGGTCGCCGCTCAGCGGCAGGCGCGCGTCGAAGTAGGCGTCCAGATAGGCCCCGGCGCGCGGCCGGTCCGCCGCCCGCGCGCGCAGCACCGCGTCCCAGCCGGTCTCCGGCGGGTCCGTCGCCGCGAGCGCCGCCGGGACCGGGGCGGGGGAGGGCGGGGTGTCCCGGTGGGCGAGCAGGCCGAGCCAGCGGCCGACCACGGCCGGCAGCTCCCCGGGCGCCACGACCGCGTCGACCGCACCGGCCGCGAGCTGGCCCTCGGCGGTGTACGCGGCGGGGTCGGCGTCCACCGGACGCACCCGCGATCCGGCGAACCCGATCTGCGCCCCGGGCACCGCCAGGATCACATCCGCGCCCGCGCCCAGCGTGGCCCAGCCGCCTCCGGTCGTCGGGTCGCGCAGGACCGCGAGCTGCGCCGGGCCCGCCGCCCGCAGCCGGGCCGAGGCGCCGGCCACCCGCTGGAGCTGGGTCAGCGCGATCATGCCCTCCTGCATCCGGCTGCCGCCCGTGGCGATGAGCGAGACCAGCGGCAGCCGCCGCGTGACGGCCTCTTCGTACGCCGCTTCGAGCCGGTCCCCGGTGCGCTGTCCGAGCGACCCGCCCAGGAACCCGAACTCGAAGGAGAGCAGCACGCACGGGTGCCCGCCGACCGTGGCGGTGCCGTGCACGACGGACTCCTGCTCGCCGGTACGGGCGGTGGCCCGGGCCCGCGAATCCGCGTAGCCGGTCCAGCCGAGCGGGCCGTCGCCGTCGGTGCCCCCGGCGGGGGCGGGCAGCTCGGTGAAGCCGTCGGCGAGCGCGGCGATCGCCTCGCGTGCCGTCAGCCGCTCAGCCATGGAGCGCCCGCTTCATGATCTTGCCCAGGTCGTTGCGCGGCAGCGCGTCCAGGTAGCGGACGGTGCGCGGGCGCTTGTGCGGGGCCAGCTGGGCGGCGACATGGTCGGCCAGCTGCTCGGCGGTGGGCGGGGCGGCCGGGTCGGCGGGCACCACCCAGGCCACGATCCGCTCGCCCAGGTCCGCGTCGGGCTCGCCGGTGACCGCCGCCTCCCGCACGCCGGGGTGGTCCAGCAGCGCGTTCTCGATCTCACCGGCGCCGATCTTGTAGCCGCCGCTCTTGATCAGGTCCGTGGCCTTGCGGCCGACGATGCGGACATAGCCGTCCGGGTCGAGCGTGGCCATGTCGCCGGTCCGGAACCAGCCATCGGCGGTGAGCGCGGCGGCCGTCGCGTCGGGCCGGTTCAGATAGCCGGTGAACAGGTTCGGGCCGCGCACCTGGATCTCGCCGATCGCCTCCGCGCCGGTGAGCGGGGTGCCGTCCTCCTCGACCAGGCGCAGCTCCACCCCGCGCAGGGGCGGCCCGACCGTGCCGGGGCGCGGAGCCGCATCGGCCCGTACGCCCGTGTTCATCAGGGTCTCCGTCATGCCGTACCGCTCGATGACCCGGCGCCCGGTCGCCGCCGCGATGCGCTCGTGGTCGTGGACCGGCAGCGCGGCCGACCCGGAGACCAGCAGCCGGGCGCCCGCCAGGGCCTTCGCGAGCCCGGCCGACGCGTCCGGGTCCGCCAGCGCCTCCGCCAGCCGGTGGTACATCGTCGGGACGCCGAACAGCATCGTGCCGCCCGCGCCCAGCTCCCGGGCCACGCCCTCCGGCGAGAACCGGCCGAGGTGGCGCACGGAGCCGCCCCGGCGCAGGGGGCCCAGGACGCCGAGGATCAGCCCGTGCACGTGGAAGAGGGGGAGCGCGTGCACCAGGACGTCGTCGGCGGTCCACCCCCAGGCGTCCTCCAGCGCGTCCAGCGACGCGGCGAGCGCCCGGCGGGGGAGGACGGCGCCCTTCGGCGGGCCGGTCGTCCCGGAGGTGTACACGACGAGCGCGGGGGCCTCCGGGTCCGGTTCGGGGAGGCCGGCGGCGGGCGCGGGGTCCGGGGGCGCGGTGGTGAGGTCCAGGCGTGCCAGGCCGGCCAGGGCGGGCGGGAGCACGTCGTCGGGCGCAGCGAGCACCAGCGAGGGGGCGCTGTCCGCCACGATGTGCGCCAGCTCCCGTTCCCCGGTCTTCGGATTCAGCGGGACGGCCGGCACCCCGGCCCGGAGCGCGGCGACCACCGCGACGACGGTGTGCGCGGTCGGTGTGGCCCAGACGGCGACCCGGCCCGCGCCGGCGAGGCGGGCCGCCAGGGCGTCGGTGGTCCGGGCCAGCCCGGAGTAGGTGAGGGCGACGTCGTCGAACCGGAGGGCCTCGCGGGCGGCTGCCGGACCGGACACGTCCTGGAGTGCGGGCAGAAGTGGCATCACCCTGCGCACCCTAGAGCGGCACGCCCACCCCGGCCCCGGGAACCGGCGCGAATGAGGCCCGCCTCACGCCCCGGCGTGCACCGCCCGGCTCACATCCCCGTGGCCACCGCGCCCTTCACTCGTCCCGCCGCACGTTCCGCATGCGCCCGTACGCGTACACGCAGCCCGCCAGCGCCAGGTCGGACAGGAGCATGAAGCCGATCGAGTACGAGTCCTTCGCGCTGTAGATCGCACCCATCACCAGCGGCGGCACGAAGCCGCCGAGCCCGCCCATCGCGCCGACGATGCCGGTCACGCTGCCCACCTTCGCCTGCGGGGTGACCTGCGAGACCAGCGCGAAGACGCTGCCGCTCGCGGTGCCCAGGCCCGCCGCCATGACCAGCAGCGCGATCGTGCCGGTCGGGTCGAGCCGCGGGTCGAACGCCTGGACGATCGCCATCAGGGCGGCCACCCCCAGCGCCACGGACGTGACCAGCGCCGGGTGGACCCGGTCCGAGAGCCAGCCGCCGATCGGCCGGAAGATGACCGTGACCAGGGCGAACCCGGCCGCCTTCGTACCGGCATCGGTCGGCGTCAGCTCGTACCACGTCTTGAGGTACGTCGGCAGGTACACGCCGAACGCCACGATGCCGCCGAAGCCGATCGCGTACAGCGCGGACAGCTCCCAGGTGACCCGCAGCCGCCCCGCCGAGCCCAGCCGGTGCGCCAGCGAATCGGTCGGCACCTTGCGGCCCGGGTGGTCGTTGATGAGCACCGTCGAGAGCGCGGCGAACACCACCAGGGCGCCCGCGACCACGTAGAACGGCAGGTTGTCGCCGTGTTTGGCGATGCGCGGTGTGAAGTAGCCGGACAGCGCGACGCCGCCCATGCCCATGCCGAAGACGCCGAGCGCGAGACCGCGTTTGGCGGGCGGGAACCACGAGTTGACCAGCGGAATGCCGATCGCGAACGTCGTGCCGCCGATCCCCAGCAGGAACCCCACGGCGAGCATCGCCCCGTACGAGTTCTTCGCCGGGATCAGCAGCAGCACCGGCAGGATGGTCAGCGCCGAGGTCGCCGGGAACATCAGCCGCGCACCGAACTTGTCGGTCAGCGCACCCGCCGGGATCCGGCCCAGCGAACCGACCAGTACCGGCACCGCCACCAGCAGCGACTGCTGGAACGAGCTCAGGCCGAGCCGGTCCTTGTAGTCAGCCGACATGGGCGCGATCAGGTTCCACGCCCAGAAGGTGAGGGTGAACCCGATCGTGGCGACGATCAGGTTGCGATAGGCGGCGGAGCCCGGGGCGTCCACGGGTGCGGGTGACTGCTTCGCGGCTGTGTCCACACCGCCAGTCAAGGACGGCCACGGGCCGTGGGCCCGTCGGCCTGCTCCGTACGGGGGACGCCTCCTCGTTCTTCTCATATGCGCTGAAACTGCCACAATGGGGACCATGGATCGTCTGGACAGGGAAATCCTCGGTGTCCTCCAGGAGGACGCCCGGATCTCGTACCGCGACCTGGGTGTACGGGTCGGACTCAGCGCCAACGCGGCGGCCGACCGGGTCCGGCGGCTGCGCAAGGACGGCGTCATCCGCGGCTTCACGGTGATCGTGGACCCGGCCGCCGACACCCGCACCGGGCTCGTCGTCTTCATCGACGTGACCCTGCGGATGGACACCACCAACGAGACGTTCGAACGGGCGGTGCTGACCCTGCCCGGCATCACCGAGGTCGTGCATGTGACGGGCGGCCACGACTATCTCGTACGCGCCACCGCCGCCGACACCGCCGCGCTCGACACCCTCCTGCGCCGCCTCAAGCGCGAGGCGGGCGTCGCGCACTCCAACACCCGGGTCGCCCTGCGGGCCGCGCCGGGCCCGTGACGCCCGGCGCCCTCACAGCGGCGCCTCCCAGGTCACCGTCTCCGCCCGCGCACCGTCCGGCTCGTGCCCGTCGTCCGCCACCGTGAGGCGGACCGCGCCCCGCCCGTCCGGCAGGGTCGCCGTCGCGTCCACCTCCACCTCGATCGCCGAGACCCCAGCCCGCCGGTGCGCCGCCGCCAGCGCGCCCCGCAGCGCCGCGAGCAGCCGCTTGCCGACCGGCTCCGCGATCAGCGCGTCCACCGCCCCGGCGAACCGCACCGACGGCTGGAAGCCGAGCACCGCCGCCGCGCCCCCGGTCTCCCGGAGCACCTGGCCCCGGAAGGTGGCGGGGGCCTCGGCGGGCGGCTGCTGGAGCGCGAAGATGGCCGTCCGCACCTCCTGGATCGTGGAGTCCAGCTCGTCCACGGCCGTCCCGAGCAGCTCGCCCGTCTCCCCGGCACCGGCCCTGCGGCGCGTCGACTCCAGCATCATCTCGGTGGCGAACAGCCGCTGGACGACCAGATCGTGCAGGTCCCGCGCGATCCGGTCGCGGTCCTCGTACACCGCCAGCCGCTCCCGGTCCTGCTGCGAGTCCGCCAGCACCAGCGCCAGCGCGGCCTGCGAGGCGAACTGCGCGGCCAGCAGCCGGTCCAGACCGGTGTACGGGCGGGCTCCGCGCCGCCGGGGCAGGGCGAGCGTCCCGATGAGCCGGCCCCCGCTCTGCAACGGCAGCATCATGCTCGGCCCGAACCGCGACCGTACCGGCGTCGTCATCCGGGGATCGGTCGCCGAGTCCTCGATGAACACGGCCTCGCCGCCGAGCAGCTGCTCCAGGACCGGGGAGCCGGGGGCGATCGCCGTGCCCACCAGACCGGCCGGGTCCTCGTGCGTCGAGGCGACCACGATCTCCATCCCGCCCGCGTCGGTGGGCTGGAGGATCACCCCGGCCGACGCGTCGCTGAGCAGCCGCGCGCGCTCCGCCACGGTCGTCAGCGCGTCGGACAGGTTCTCGCCGGTCAGCAGGGTGTTGGTGACGGCCGCGGCGCCCTCGATCCAGCGTTCCCGCTGGCGGGCGCTCTCGTACAGCCGGGCGTTGCCGATCGCGATGCCCGCCTGCGCGGAGAGGACCTTCAGCAGCCCCGAGTCGGTCTCCGTGAAGTGCCCGGTGTGCTTCTCGGCGAGGTAGATGTTGCCGAAGACCTCGTGGCGCACCCGGATCGGGGCGCCGAGGAACGAGCGCATCGGGGGATGCCCGGGCGGGATGCCGGTGGCGCGCGGATCGGCCGGCAGGTCGTCGGAGCGCAGCGGGCCCGGCGCGTCCACGAGCGCGCCGAGCATCCCGGTGTGCCCGTCCGGGAAGTCACCGATCGCCGCCTGCTCGTCCTCGGTCATCCCGCATACGTACAGCTCGCGGATCGTGCCGCGCGCGGGGTCGAGTACGCCCAGCGCCCCGTACCTCGCGTCGGTCAGGGCGGTCGCGGTGTCGATGATCTGCTGGAGCGTGGCCCGGAGTCCGAGGTCCGAGCCGACGCTCAGCACGGCTTCCAGGAGCCGGGGCAGCAGCGGCGACCTGGGCAGGCCGCGGTCCGTCATCCCACCGCTCCCGCCGGGGTCAGCTCGCCAGCGGGTCGAGCACCAGGGGGCTGATCTCGCCCTCCATCATGGCGCCCAGGCCGAGGATCGAGCAGGTGTCGGGCCGCTCCGCGATGTGCACCGGAACGCCGGTCGCGTCGCGCAGCATCTGGTCGAGACCGGGCAGCAGGGCGCTCCCGCCGACCATCGTGATCCCGCAGTCCGCGAGGTCGGCGACCAGGTCGGGCGGGCAGTCCCGCAGCACCTTGCCGACGCCGTCCAGGACGGCGGTGAGCGGGCGGTGGATCGCCTGCCGGATCGCGGCGGTGTCGACCTCGACGGACCGGGCGAGGCCGGTGGCGACGTCGCGGCCGTGGATCTCGGTGACCGAGGGGCCCTGCGTGGTCAGCCCGTTGCCGTGCAGGGCGAGCTGGAGGGGGCGCACGGACTGGCTCGGCAGCATCAGTTCGTGGTGCTGGCGCAGGTGCTGGATGACCGCGTGGTCGATGGCGTCGCCGCCGACCGGGAGGCGCACCGCCGTCACGATCGAACCGAGCGACAGCACCGCGATCTGCGTCGTCGCCGCCCCGCACACCATGATCATGGTCGCGGTCGGCTGCTCGACCGGCAGCCCGCAGCCGACGGCCGCCGCGATCAGGGTGTCGACCAGCTCCACCCGCCGGGCGCCGAGGCCGACCAGGGTCTCCACGGAGGCGCGGCGCGCCAGTGGGTCGCTGTCGTGCGGGGTGCAGGCCGCGGCGCGCAGCCAGGGCTTGCGGCGCAGCTGGCGCCGGAGCTTCTCGCCGAGCAGGTGGCGCAGCATCCGCTGGGCCATCTCGATGTCCACGACGGTCCCGCCGGACACGGGCCGGGCCACCCGGATGTAGTCAGGGGTGCGCCCCGTCATCTGCTCGGCGAGCGCGCCCACGGCGATCAGTGAGCCGGTACGGGTGTTGACGGCGGCGACACTCGGCTCGTCCACGACGAGCCCGGGGCCCTTGACGTACACCCGGGTGCGGGCGGCCCCCAGGTCGACGGCGACATGGCAACGGCGCAACTGCTCAAGGCTGACGGTCACGGCGGATTCCTCCCGAGAGCGTTGAGGGCGACCGACGAACAGCCGGCTCACCTGAAAGCCTGCGCCGTTCGGGGACGCCCCGCCCGCTGGGCTGGTCCGGAGGAGGGACAACCTGACGGCGTGTCGAGCGCGCCACGCGCGATGCGCGCGAACCGCGCCCACCCGCACGAACCGTGCGGCGCTGCCGGTCCCCGCGCAGCAAACCCAGCCTGTCCGGCGTTTGAGGACGACTGGAACCCGCAGGGTCCACGGCCCGCGCGGCAAGCTCAGCCGGTCCGGCGTTTGAGGACATCCGGAACCCGCAGGGCCCACGGCCCGCGCCGCAAACCCAGCCCGTCCGGCGCTTGAGGACGCCCGGCCGGCAAGGCCAACAAGCCCGCCGGCGATTGAGGCCCCCTCAGCCCCCCGGAACCACCCGCTGCAACAACCCCCACGTGAACTCCACGACACACGCCCCCGCCCCGGCCCCCACCCCCAGCGCAAACCGCGTCGGCGCGCTCCCCTCCATCGGCCGGACCGGAGCGAAGGCAAGGGCGACCTCGTCCACCGTGCACGACCACGGCACCAGGTCCTCCACCGTCCGCAGCACCGGCGCGACAGCGCCCCGCGCCCGTACCAGCCACTCGTTCCACACCGCCCCGCCCGGCGCCACCATCACCTCGAACCGCAGGTCCGGCCAGAGCGGCACCGGCCACAGCAGCACGTCGCACTCCAGGTCACCGATGACCCGGCGCCCCGTCGACTCCGGCTCACCGAGCACCGACCGGTAGCGCCGCAGCGCGCCCCGCCCGCGCGGCGCCCGGACCATGGCCTGCCACCGCCGGTTCGCCTCCCGCATCTCCGCGAGCGTCGCGCTCAACTCCTGCCGCGCGTCCTCCACGAGCCCCGGCTGGTGGTCCGCCATCCGGCGCAACAGGACGAGCTGGAACTCGCGGGGCCCGAAGCCCGCCCCGGCAGGCGCGGCGCCGCTCACACCACGCCCAGCATCCGCCGCAGCAGATCCCGCAGCACCGTCCGGTCCGCCGCGGACAGCCCTGCCAGCGGCTCCCGCGCGAAGTGCAGCGCATCCCGCAGCTGCGCGGCCGTCGCCGCGCCCCGCTCGGTCGGCGCGGCCAGCTTCACCCGGCGGTCGGCCGGGTCGGGCCGCCGTTCCACCAGGTCACGCGCCTCCAGCCGGTCCACGATCCCGGTCACATTGGACGGCTCGCACTTCAGCTTCTGGGCGATCCGGCGCATGGGCAGCGGCTCGACGGACAGCAGTCCCAGGACGCGGGCCTGCGCGCCCGTGAGGCTGTGCGCGGCGGCGGCCTGCTCGTACTCCTCGTAATAACGCGCGACGACGCTGCCGATGAGCTCGATGACTTCGAGAGTCAGGGGATCTGTGCGCGAGGTGGCCATGACACCCAGGATACCCAGTTGCTTGACAACGTGAAATATCCAGGAGCATGGTTGTTTCAGGTAGTGAAGCTTTTCCGGCTTCTCCACCACTTCGAGACCGACACCCCCACACCGAGGAGACCCCGAGCCCATGTCTGCAGCTCTTCCCGCGTCCGGCCGCGAATGGCACCTCACGGCCCGCCCGCACGGCTGGCCGAAGGCCGAGGACTTCGCGCTGCGTGAGGCCCCGGTCGCCGCCCCCGCCGAGGGCCGGGTCCTCGTGCGCAACCTGCACTTCTCCGTGGACCCGTACATGCGCGGCCGGATGAACGACGTGAAGTCGTACACCCCGCCGTTCAAGCTCGACCACCCCATGGACGGCGGCGCCGTCGGCGAGGTCGTCGCCTCGAACGCCGAGGGCTTCCAGGTCGGCGACCACGTCCTGCACGGCCTCGGCTGGCGCGAGTACGCGAGCGTCCCGGCCAAGCACGCCGTGAAGGTCGACGGCTCCCTCGCCCCGCTCTCCGCCTACCTCGGTGTGCTCGGCATGCCCGGGCTCACCGCCTACGCCGGCCTGTTCGACGTGGCGTCCTTCAAGGAGGGCGACGCGGTCTTCGTCTCCGGCGCCGCCGGCGCGGTCGGCAGCCAGGTCGGCCAGATGGCGAAGATCAAGGGCGCTTCCCGCGTCATCGGCTCCGCCGGCTCCGACGAGAAGGTCAAGCTCCTCACCGAGGAGTACGGCTTCGACGCCGCGTTCAACTACAAGAACGGCCCGGTCAAGGAGCAGCTCGCGGCGGCCGCCCCCGACGGCATCGACGTCTATTTCGACAACGTCGGCGGCGAGCACCTGGAGGCCGCGCTCTCCTCGTTCAACGTGCACGGCCGCGCCACCATCTGCGGCATGATCGCCCAGTACAACGCCACCGAGCCCACCCCCGCCCCGCGCAACCTCGCGCTCGTCATCGGCAAGCGGCTGCGCCTCCAGGGCATGCTCGTCGGCGACCACGCCGACCTCCAGCAGCAGTTCGTCCAGGACGTGGCCGGCTGGCTGGCCTCGGGCGAGCTCAAGTACCGCGAGACGGTCGTCGAGGGCATCGAGAACGGCGTCGGCGCCTTCCTCGGCCTGCTGCGCGGCGAGAACACCGGGAAGATGATCGTCTCCCTCGGCTGAACCGCCCTTCCCCGCACCCGTTAGGCTCAACCCCAGGCCGTCGCGATCGTGGGCGCGAGTCGCGGCGCATCAGCAGGAGGAATCCTCAGCATGACCATTCAGAACATCGCCGTCGCGTACACCGCCGTCGCCACCGCCGAGAACGGCCGTGACGGCCGCGTCGCCTCGGACGACGGCAAGCTCGACGTCGTCGTCAACCCGCCGAAGGAGATGGGCGGCAGCGGCGCCGGCACCAACCCGGAGCAGCTCTTCGCCGCCGGCTACAGCGCCTGCTTCCAGGGCGCGCTGGGCGTCGTCGCCCGCCAGGAGAAGGCCGACATCTCCGGCTCCACGGTGACCGCGGCGGTCTCCATCGGCAAGACCGAGGCCGGCGGCTTCGGCCTGGAGGTCGCCATCACCGCGACCATCCCGAACGTCGACAAGGCGACCGCGCAGGCGCTCATCGAGAAGGCCCACCAGGTCTGCCCGTACTCGAACGCCACGCGCGGCAACATCAAGGTGGAGCTCGCGGTCGCCTGACCGCCCCCGCACCACTGAACCGAGCCCCGCCCCGGTCCCGTTAGGCTGACGCCATGCGTGATCTCGGGGCGGGGCTCGGTTTTCTGATCAAGGGCCAGCGCTGGGTGTTCGGCCACGGCAAGTGGTTCGGCATAGGGCTGCTGCCCGGCCTGATCACCCTCGTGCTGTACGCCGGCGCCCTCGTCGGCCTCGGCTACGGCGCCGACGACATGGTGGCGTGGGCGACGCCGTTCGCCGACGACTGGTCGTCGCCCTGGCTCGGCCTGCTCCGCAACACCCTGACCGTGCTGGTCTTCGTCCTCGGCCTGTTCCTGGCCGTGATCACCTTCACCGCCGTGACCCTGCTGGTCGGGCAGCCCTTCTACGAGTCGCTGTCCGAGGAGGTCGAGCGCACCGAGGGCGGCACGGTCCCCGAATCAGGACTGCCGCTCTGGCGGGAGCTGTGGATCTCCGCCCGCGACAGCGTGCGCATCCTGGTGCGGGTCGGGCTGTACGCGATCCTGCTCTTCGCCCTCGGATTCGTGCCCGTCGCCGGGCAGACCGTCGTCCCCGTCCTCGGCTTCTGCGTCACCGGGTACTTCCTGGCCGAGGAGCTGACCGCCGTCGCGCTCCAGCGCCGGGGCATGGTGCTCAAGGACCGCCTCGCCCTGCTGCGCGGCCACCGCCTGCGCACCCTCGGCTTCGGCGTGCCGCTGGGGCTGGCCTTCATGCTGCCGTTCGTCGCCGTGTTCCTCATGCCCGGGGCCGTCGCGGGGGCGACCCTGCTGGCACGAAGCCTGGTGGGCGACGAGGAGCCCGCGGCCGGCCCCGGCAAGGGCGAGACGGTCTCCGAGGACTGAGCGGGCTCAGCGCACCGAGAACCCGTACACCGTCGTGGACGCGAACTCCTCGCCCGGCCGCAGCACCGTGCTCGGGAACTCCGGCCGGTTCGGCGAGTCCGGGAAGTGCTGGGTCTCCAGGGCGATCCCGGCGCACGGGCCGAACGGCCGCCCGTCGAAGTGGTCCGCCGTGTACAGCTGGAGCCCGGGCTCCGTCGTCGTCACCGTCAGCACGCGCCCGGACCCCTCGTCGTACAGCTCCGCCGCCGGGTCCGTGCCGTCGAGCACGAAGTTGTGGTCGTACTCCTTGGTCACCGGCCGCGGCTCGCGGAAGTCGAAACGCGTGCCCTCCACCGGCAGGAGCTCACCGGTCGGCAGCGACTCCGCGTCCACCGGGGTGACCGCCCCCGCCGCGATGCGCAGCCGCTGACCGAGCGCGCTGCCGCTGTCGGCGCCCGCGAGGTTCCAGTAGGTGTGGTTCGTCAGGTTCAGCACGGTCGGCGCGTCCGTCACCGCCCGGTACGCGATGCGCAGCGCCCCGCCCTCGTCCAGCGTGTACGCCGCCGTCAGCTCGACGCGCCCCGGGAAGCCCTCCTCGCCGTCCGCCGAGACGAGGGACAGCTCCACCCCGTCCGGGATCGCCCGCGCGTCCCACACCCGCTCGGCGAAGCCGCAGGCCCCGCCGTGGATGTGGTTGCGGCCCTCGTTGCGCGTGAGGTGGTGCGTACGGCCGTCCAGCTCGAAGGAGGCCCCGCCGATCCGGTTCGCGTACCGGCCGACGAGCGCGCCGAAGTGCGGCCCGGTGTACTCCTGGTACGAGGCCAGGTCCGGCAGCCCGAGCGCGATCCCGGCCCGCACACCGTCCCGGTCCGGCACCTCGGCCGACTGCACGATGCCGCCGTACGTCAGGACGCGCACCCGTGTGCCGTCCCGCTCCAGCGTCCAGCGGCGCACCGCGGTGCCGTCCGCGAGGGTGCCGAAGTGCTCCGTACCGATCACCGTGCCCGAACCCGTCTGCATGATCAGCGACTCTACGCGGGCGGCCGGACCGCCGTGACGTTGCGGTACGCGATCTCGGCGAGCCTCGCCTGCCCGTTGCGGCCGGGGTGGAACCAGTCCCACTGGCTGAGCTGCTTGCCCGTGAACCGGTAGTCGAACACCGCCCCGCCGTCGTACCGGCAGCGGCGGTCCTTCGCGCACACCTCGCGCAGCACCTCGTTGTACGCCACGACCCGCTCCTGGACCGCGGTGCGCCGGGCCACCGCCGCCTCGCCCATGTCGTCCGCGTCGGACAGCATCGACTTGCAGATGCCCAGCTTCCAGATCTGCTTGCCCAGCGGATTGCCGCGCCCCTGCGACCAGAGCCGCTTCAGGTCCGGCACGCTCGACACGTACACCTGTGCCTTCGGCGCCCCGGCGCGCAGCTCGCGCAGCGACGTCTCGAACGACCTCCGGAAGTCCGCCACCGGGGTCATCGACCGCACCGAGTCCCGGCAGGCGTCGTTGGCGCCGATCATCACGGTCACCAGATCCGGGTCCTCGTCCGCCGCCGCCGCCATCTGCTCCGGCAGTTGCGCCATCCGGGCGCCCGTCACCGCGTGGTTCCAGCTGTGGTCCACCGCGCCGGACGCGCCCAGGAGCCGTACCGCCAGACTGCGGACCGAGCTGTCCGTACCGGTCGACCAGGAGACCTCCGGGCAGTCGGCCAGCACCGAACACGCGTCGAAGCCGCGCGTGATGGAGTCCCCGACCGCCGCGATCGACTTCGGGCGCGGGTCCCAGACCGGACCCGCCGCCGGGGACGGATGGCGCGCGGCCGCCGAGCCCTTCGTCGTCCCGTCCGACCCCGAGCCGCAGCCGGCCAGCGCCGCCGAGCCGAGGCAGGCCAGCGCGGCCAGCCCCGCCAGTGCGGTGCGCGAGCGGTGGCGTACGGACCGATCCGGCATTGCCTGGTCTCCTCCTGTTCGTGCCCCGCCGCTCCGCCGGGTGAAGACTGAGCGAAGAAGGGCTTCGGGACCGACGGTACGTCACACCTCCGACACCGGGGCGCGGTAGCTTTTCCCCGTCGAGCCAGTGGCTTTCGCGGCGCCCGGCTCCACTCGGGTGGCATCCGAACATCACACCGCGTCACATACTGTCGCTTTTCCGGAGAATAACTCCCGATGCTGTTTACTGATGGCAGGCCGCTGGGGAAGGCGAACCTCGTCCCACACTGGAGGTCCCGGTGACGACACGTGGAGTCCTGTACGTTCACTCCGCACCGCGCGCGCTCTGCCCACATGTCGAATGGGCGGTGGCGGGAGTCCTCGGCGGGCGGGTGCAGCTCGACTGGATCAGACAGCCGGCCGCGCCGGGCACCTGGCGCTCCGAATTCTCCTGGCAGGCACGGCCCGGCACGGCGTCCAAGCTGGCGTCCGCGCTGCGCGGCTGGGACCTGCTGCGCTTCGAGGTGACGGCGGAGCCGTCGCCCACCGCTGAGGGCGAGCGCTACAGCTCGACGCCCGCGCTGGGCATCTTCCACGCCGTCACCGGCATGCACGGCGACATCCTGGTCCCCGAGGACCGCCTCCGCGCCGCGCTGGCCCGCTCCGCGGGCGGTGAGACGGACCTCGCGGCGGAGATCGCCAAGCTCCTGGGCAAGCCCTGGGACGACGAGCTGGAGTCCTTCCGCCACGCGGGCGAGGGCGCCCCGGTCCGCTGGCTGCACCAGGTCGTCTGATCCCGGGGCTCCGCCCCGGACCCCGCTCCTCGATCGCCGGAGGGGCTGGGTATGCGGAGGCCCGCACCCCCACACGAGGGGCACGGGCTTCACGCACAAGCGACGCGCTTCGCGCGTCAGACGCTACGGAACGCCAGCACCACGTTGTGGCCACCGAAGCCGAACGAGTTGTTGATCGCCGCGATCGGCCCCTCCGGCAGCGCCCGCGGCGCGTCCCGGACGACGTCCGCCTCGATCTCCTCGTCCAGGTTGTCCACGTTGATCGTCGGCGGAGCCATCCGGTGGTGCAGCGCCAGGACCGTCGCCACGGTCTCGATGCCGCCCGCACCGCCGAGCAGGTGACCCGTCATCGACTTCGTCGCGGAGATCGCGACGTGGTCCAGGTCGTCGCCCAGCACCGCACGCAGCGCCTTGACCTCCGCGAGGTCACCCTGCGGGGTGGACGTCGCGTGGGCGTTCAGGTGGGCGATCTCCGACGGCTTGAGGTCCGTCTGGTCCAGCAGGTTCTGCATCGCCGCGGCGATACCGCGACCCGTCGGCTCCGGCTGCGCGATGTGGTGGGCGTCGGCCGAGAGGCCCTGGCCCAGCACCTCGCAGTAGACCCGGGCACCACGCTTCGCCGCGTGCTCCGCGGACTCCAGGACGACGACACCGGCACCCTCGCCGAGGACGAAGCCGTCGCGGCCCACGTCGTACGGGCGGGAAGCCTTCTCCGGCTCGTCGTTGCTCTTGGACATCGCCATCATGTTGGCGAACGCGGCGATCGGCAGCGGGTGGATCGCCGCCTCGGTGCCGCCGGCGAGGACCACATCGGCGCGGCCGGTGCGGATCATCTCGACGGCGTACCCGATGGCCTCGGCACCCGAGGCGCAGGCGGAGACCGGGGTGTGGACGCCCGCCTGGGCGTTCACCTCGATGCCCACGTTCGCGGCCGGGCCGTTGGGCATGAGCATGGGCACGGTGTGCGGGGAGACGCGGCGTACGCCCTTCTCCTTCAGCACGTCGTACTGGTCGAGCAGGGTGATCACTCCGCCGATGCCGGAGGCGATCACCGAACCCAGCCGCTCGGGCTGG
Source organism: Streptomyces sp. NPDC097595 (assembly GCF_044761525.1). Classification (NCBI taxonomy): domain Bacteria; kingdom Bacillati; phylum Actinomycetota; class Actinomycetes; order Kitasatosporales; family Streptomycetaceae; genus Streptomyces; species Streptomyces sp. NPDC097595. The sequence goes on from NZ_JBIWCN010000019.1 coordinate 123,373, forward strand.
ATCGTTTCGTCCTCACCGGCCTTGCCGGTGAAACCCGCGTCCGCCCACGCCTCACGGGCAGCGATCAGCGCGAACTGCGCCGAGCGGTCCAGTCGGCGGGCGAGCGGACGGGGCAGGACCTCAGCGGGATCGACGGCCGCCAGGGCCGCGATCCGGACAGGCAGTTCGGCGAAACGTTCGCCCTCAAGAGGCTTGACGCCGGAACGCCCGGCCATCAGGCCTTCCCAGGTCGATGCGGAATCGCCACCCAGCGGAGTGGTTGCGCCGATACCGGTGACGACCACGGTGCGATTGGTCGAGTTCACTGGAAAATCTTCTCCACGTGTAGGGGATCGTGAATCAGCGGCGCCACCGCCGGGTGGCGACACACGAACCGGCTGGATCAGGCCTGGTGCTTGAGGATGTAGTCCGCGGCGTCGCCGACGGTCTTGAGGTTCTTGACGTCCTCGTCGGGGATCTTCACGTCGAAGCGCTCCTCGGCGGCGACGACGACCTCGACCATGGACAGCGAGTCGACGTCCAGGTCGTCCGTGAAGGACTTGTCCAGCTGGACGTCCTCGGTCGGGATCCCGGCGATCTCGTTGACGATCTCGGCGAGACCTTCGACGATCTCTTCCTGCGTGGCGGCCATTTCGGCGCTCCTTCGATGTATTTCTGCTGGGTTCGGGCGTCCGGGCGAAAAGCCCGGTGTGCCTAGGGGAGAGTAACGACCGTCGCGGCGTAGACGAGACCCGCCCCGAAGCCGATGACGAGCGCGGTGTCGCCGCTCTTGGCCTGACCGGTCGCCAGGAGCCGCTCCATGGCGAGCGGGATCGAGGCGGCGGAGGTGTTGCCGGTGGTCTCCACGTCACGGGCGACCGTGACGCTCTCCGGCAGCTTCAGCGTCTTCACCATCGAGTCGATGATCCGCATGTTGGCCTGGTGCGGAATGAAGACGTCCAGGTCTTCCGGGGCGATCCCGGCCGCGTCCAGCGCCTGCTGGGCGACCTTCGCCATCTCGAAGACGGCCCAGCGGAACACCGCCTGGCCCTCCTGCGTGATGGCGGGGAACTTGATCTCGCCGCGGTCGTTGAGGGGCAGCTTCGTGACATCGCCGACCTGGAAGTCGTTCCACGCCACGGTCTGCTTGATCGTCTCGGACTTGTCGCCCTCGGAGCCCCAGACGGTCGGGCCTATGGCGGGCACCTTGGAGGGGCCGACGATGACCGCTCCGGCGCCGTCGCCGAACAGGAAGGCCGTGGCCCGGTCCGTCAGGTCGGTGAGGTCGCTCAGCCGCTCGACACCGATGACGAGTACGTACTCCGCCGAGCCCTCGACGATCATGCCCTTGGCGAGGGTCAGCCCGTAGCCGAAGCCCGCGCAGCCGGCCGAGATGTCGAAGGCGGCGGGCTTGCCGGCGCCGACCTTGTGGGCGATCTCGGTCGCGATGGCCGGGGTCTGCTTGAAGTGCGAGACGGTGGAGACGATGACCGCGCCGATCTGCTCCGGGGCGATCCCGGCATCCGCGATGGCCTTGCCGGACGCCTCGACGGACATCGCGGCCACGGTCTCCTCCTCGGAGGCCCAGTGGCGGGTGGCGATGCCGGAGCGGGAGCGGATCCACTCGTCGGACGAGTCGATCGTCTCCAGGATGACCTCGTTGGGCACCACCCGGGTCGGGCGGTAGCCGCCGACCCCCATGATCCGAGCGTACGGAGCGCCCTGGCTGGGCTTGATCTTCGACATGCTCTCGGGCTCCTTAGGCGCCCGCGTGCTCAGCGATGAGCGCGCGGGCCGCGTCGAGGTCGTCGGGGGTCTTGAGCGCGAGGGTCGGGACGCCGGGCAGCGCCCGCTTGGCCAGGCCGGTGAGCGTGCCGCCGGGGCAGACCTCGATGAGGGCGGTGACGCCCATCGCCTTGAAGGTCTCCATGCACAGGTCCCAGCGGACCGGGTTGGCGACCTGGCCGACGAGCCGGGTGATGACCTCGTGGCCGGTGGCGACGGTCTTGCCGTCGGCGTTCGAGACGTACGTCACCGAGGGGTCGGAGACGTCCAGGTCCCCGGCCGCCGCGCGCAGCCGCTCGACGGCGGGCGCCATGTGGTGCGTGTGGAAGGCGCCGGCCACCTTCAGGGGCACCACGCGGCGCACACCCTCCGGCTTGTCCTCGGTCAGCGCGGCGATCTGCGCGGCGGTGCCCGCGGCGACGATCTGGCCGCCCCCGTTGACGTTCGCCGGGGTCAGCCCGAGCTTCTCCAGGTGGACCACCGTGACCTCGGGGTCGCCGCCGAGCAGCGCCGCCATCCCGGTCTCGGTGACCGCCGCGGCGTCGGCCATGGCGAGCCCGCGCGTACGGACGAAGCGGAGCGCGGCCTCCTCGCCGATGACACCGGCGAACGAGGCGGCGGTGATCTCACCGACGCTGTGGCCGGCGACGACGTCCGGCGAGGCGTCGAGCGCGGCGGCCGACAGCAGACCGGCGGCGACCAGCAGCGGCTGGGCCACCGCGGTGTCGCGGATCTCCTCCGCGTCCGCCTCGGTGCCGTAGCGCAGGAGGTCGAGCCCGATGGCGTCGGACCAGGCCGCGATGCGGTCGGTGGCACCGGGGAGGTCGAGCCAGGGAGTCAGGAAGCCGGGCGTCTGAGCGCCTTGGCCGGGAGCGACGAGTACGAGCACCCTCACACTCTCTCTTGTGAACGGTCCGGAACACCCGTGGGGACAGGGACGAAGAACCGTAGGGGGAATTGTTGATGTCCGACAAAAGTCTAGGACTGCGTATCCCGGTCGGCCAGACGCCCCAGGATCAGGGCGATTCGCAGAGTGAACGCCGAGCGCACATCGGAAGGTGACCAGCCGGTGACGTCTGTCACACGTCGAAGCCGGTAGCGCACGGTGTTGGGATGCACGAAGAGCATCCTGGCCGCGCCCTCCAGGCTGCTCGCCTGTTCCAGATACACACTCAGCGTCTCCAGGAGCGCGGAGCCCGCCTCTTCCAGCGGTCTGTAGATCTCCTCCACCAATTGCTCGCGCGCGGCGGGGTCGCCCGCCATCGCGCGCTCCGGCAGCAGATCGTCCGCGAGCACCGGCCTCGGCGCGTCCTGCCAGGCGCCGCACGCCTTCAGCCCGGCGGCCGCGGCCTGCGCGGACCGGGTCGCGGCCAGCAGGTCCGCCACCACGGGCCCGGCCACCACGGGGCCCGCCGCGTACGGCCCGATCAGGGCCTTCGCGACCTGGAGCGGGTTGTCGCTGCCGCCCGCGATGACGACCAGGCGGTTCCCGAGCACCCCCGTGAGGACCTGGAGCTTGGCGTGCCGGGCGGCGCGCCGGATCGCCTCCACGGTGAGCTCGCTGTCCCCGTCCGGGGCGGTGCCGAGCAGTACGCAGACGTGCTCGGGGGAGTTCCAGCCGAGGGCGGCTGCCCGCGAGACGGCGCCCTCGTCGGCCTCGCCGGACAGCACCGCGTTGACCACGAGCGATTCGAGGCGGGCGTCCCAGGCGCCCCGGGCCTCGGCCGCCTGCGCGTACACCTGGGCGGTCGCGAACGCGATCTCGCGGGCGTAGACGAGCAGCGCCTCCCGGAGCACCGATTCGTCGCCGGGAGCGGCGACCTCGTCGATCGCGGCCTCCATGACCTCGATGGTGGTGCGCACCATCTCGACGGTCTGCCGCAGTGTGATCGCCCGGGTGAGCTCGCGAGGGGCGGTCCCGAAGACGTCGGTCGAGATCGCCTGCGGGGTCTCCGGATGCCGGAACCACTCGGTGAACGCGGCGATACCGGCCTGGGCGACCAGGCCGATCCAGGACCGGTTCTCCGGAGGCATCGCCCGGTACCACGGCAGCGACTCGTCCATGCGGGCGATCGCGTTCGCGGCCAGCCGGCCGGAGGACTGCTCAAGCCGCTTCAGGGTCGCGGCATGGAGATGGGCGTCGTTCGCAGCGGGCTGCTCAGGATCGGGTCGGGGCACGTAGACAAGACTGCCTTATCCGGACGCGCGCCCGGATGGCCGGGGCCGGTGGCGGCCGGGCCCGGGGGCCGGCGGGCTACTGCCGACGGCGCAAGATCACGTTACTAGAGTCGCAAATGTATAGGACACTCGCTCGTCGCCGGCGGGCTACCGTGGAGGCGTGATTTCCGTACACCGCGCGGGCGACCGGTTCGAGGGCGGGGACGCGGCGGCCGGCATCGCGTCCCGGCACGCGTTCTCCTTCGGCGCCTTCTACGACCCCGACAACCTCCGCTTCGGCCCGGTCCTGGCCTGCAACGAGGAGCGCCTCGCGCCCGGCGCGGGCTTCGAGGAGCACCCGCACAGCCACACGGAGATCGTCACCTGGGTCGTGGAGGGCGAGCTGACGCACCGTGACTCGGCCGGTCACGCCACGGTGGTCCGGGCCGGTGACGTCCAGCACCTCAGCGCCGCCTCCGGCGTCCGCCACGTCGAACGCAACGACGGTGACCGCCCGCTGACGTTCCTTCAGATGTGGCTCGCGCCCCTGGAGCCCGGCGGCGAGCCCTCGTACACGACCGTCCCGGGTATCGCCGACTCCACCCCGTACGCCCTCCCCGAGGCGGGCGCCATGCTGCATGTGCGCCGCCTCGCGGAGGGCGAGCGCGCGGCGGTCCCCGACGCCCCCCGGGCGTACGTGCACGTGGTGCGCGGCACGATACGCATCGGCGCCGAGGAGCTGGGGGCGGGGGACGCGGCCCGCGTCACCGGGGAGACGGGCCTCGAACTGGTCGCGGCGGAGGCGGCCGAGGCGCTGGTCTGGGAGCTGGGTCACTGACCGCGCGCCCCGGCCGCCGCCCGCGCGTCAGCGGGCGTGGTGCCGGTGGACCTGCTGCGGCGGGATCTCGCTCAGCCGCATGGGCGCCGCGCGCCGGCGGTTCCGGCGGGTGCTCCGGCCGGGGAACGCATTGCGCCGCGCGGGCACCTTCGGGGCCAGGGCCACGAAGGCGAGCGGGGCGAGGACCGCGACGAGGATCAGCACGATGACGACATTCATGTTCCTGCCTTCCGTCCGGCACTGATGGTCTGTCACTACTTGTCGTAACCGGAAATCGGCCCCGTAAACACGATGGGTGACGAAGATCTGTTGCGCGGGTGGGCTACCGGCGCCACATCGACCACATCGGCGGCCCCGACCGGAACGTCATCTCCTCCCGGACCTCGAAGCCGTGGCGGCGGTAGAACGTGAGGTTGCGGCTGTTGCTCGACTCCAGGAAGACCGGGCGCCCGTCCGCGTCCGCACGTTCCAGCAGACCCCCGAGGACCACCGAGCCGCGTCCCGTACCGCGTGCGTCGGCGTGGGTGCCGATGTACTCCACGTACCAGTGCGCGGGGCGGGCCGGGTGCCGGTGCTCCAGGGCGAGCAACCGTCCTGCGGTACGGGGGAGTTGGGCTCGGGACGCCCGCAGCAGCGTGCCCGCGTTGCGCAGCAGGTAGGCCGCCGGGAGCTTCCACGCGCCGGGCTCCACCCAGACGGCCGCCACCGTGCGGTCCCGGTCGGTCCACACCCGGCCCGCCGGGATCTGCTGCGCCAGGTGCGCGGTGAACAGCAGCCGCAGCCGCCGGTCGCGGTCCCGGGGCATCAGCCAGGACCAGACCGGGTCCTCGGCGTACGCACTGGCCAGCACGCCTGCCAGCGCGGGGACGTCGGACGCGGTGGCGCGGACTATGTCGTCGGTCATGGCCGGGGAGCGTAGCGGCGGTCCGGGACCGGCGGCCAGCGTCCCGGCAAGACCGGCCGACCGGCCAACGGGGCACGACTTTCGGCTATCACCGTGCGGGATCTCGACTGCGTGCCGGGGCCATGTAAATCTGCCGGTGCCTCAGGAATACGTCCTCGGTTCGCCCGCCGTTCGTACCGGCGGCCTAGTTTTCGCAGGCGCGCAGACGTCCCTCCCCCTTGTGAACGACTCTCCCCCCAGAGGTGCCCCGATGACCCTTCAGATCAGCGAGACCCCGTGTTCGGACACCGCGGCCGACGACACCGGCGAGCTCACGAATGAGATGCGCATCAGCCGCCGCCGGATGCTTCAGACGGCCGCCGTCTCGCTCGGCGCCCTCGCCGCGGGACCGGTCGCGGAAGCGGTCGGCGGGGCGCAGGCCGAGGCGGCCGGATACCGCCTGCCCAGAGGCTTCAAGGGCGATATCTCCGACCTGAAGCACGTGGTGATCCTCATGCAGGAGAACCGTTCCTTCGATCACTACCTCGGCCAGCTGAAGGGGGTGCGCGGCCACGACGACAAGCAGGTCCTGACGTTCCAGGACGGCACCAGCGTCTTCCAGCAGCGCGACGCCACCGGCGCGATCGTGGCGCCCGCCGTCTCGACCGCCACCTGGAGCGACAAGCACAACTTCTACGGTGCCAACGGCGGGCGCTGGAACACCTGGGTGCAGGACAAGGGCGACCACTGCATGTGGTACTACACGCCCGACTACATGCCGTGGATGTACTCGCTCGCCTCGCAGTACACCGTCTGCGACATGAACTTCTGCTCGCTGCACGGGCCCACCATCCCCAACCGCTACTACCTGATGAGCGGCGCGGCGGGCGGCGAGACGACCAACGCGGGCCAGAACGACTACACCCGCCGCTGGACCACCGTCCCCGAACAGCTCCAGCAGGCCGGCATCGACTGGCGGGTCTACTCCGACAACAGCGGCAACGGCGTCGGTGGCAGCCTCCAGAGCGGGTACGTCGGCGAGTACGGCTGCAACGTCACCAACAGCTTCGCCGCCTTCGACCCCCGCACCGCCGACCCGGCCGAGCTCGAACCGGGCACCGGCAAGGTCTGGAAGGCCAACTCCTTCGTGTACGCGGGCGCCACCACGCCCAACGACGACTCCGACGCCAACCTGGACGCCGTCCTGCGCGACCTGATCGCCGCCTGCGAACCCGGCGCCGAACACCCGCTGCCCGAGGTGTCCTGGGTGGTCATGCCCGCCGCCTGGAGCGAGCACCCGGGCTTCGACACGGTGCACGGCGAGCGGTACATGAACAAGGTGCTGAAGACCCTCCAGAGCAACGAGGACATCTGGAACCACACCCTGGTGATCATCACGTACGACGAGAACGACGGAAAGTTCGACCACGTCCTGCCGCCCCGCCCGGAGGCCGGCACCCCCGGCGAATTCTCCGGCACCACCCCGTACGGCTTCGGGCCCCGCGTCCCGATGGTGCTGGTCTCCCCGTGGACGCGCGGCGGCTACGTCGCCTCGGAGGTCTTCGACCACACCTCGACCGTGAAGTTCCTGGAGACCTGGGCCGCGCACCTGGGCAAGCCGTTCACCTGCCCGAACATCACCCCGTGGCGCCGCTCCATCGCCGGCGACCTGACCAGCGCGATCGACTTCGCGCACCCGCGCCCCGGCCCCGTCGTCATCGCCGACCCGGTCACCGGCACCCCGCCGCGGCCGCCCCGCGACCGGATGGAGCCGCGCGGCCTCTCCTACCACCCGCACGCCGTGCTCACCGAGGACCGGGCCGCCGGCACGGTGACCGCCGCCATGACGCTCACCGGCGGTCCGGAGGGCAAGGCGGTGAGCCTCCAGGTCTTCCCCGACCGGTACCTCCCGTTCGACAACACCCCGCACACGGTGAGCGCGGCGGCCCCGCGCACCTACACCTGGGACACGACCGCCACCGACGGCCGGTACGCCTTCTCGGTGTACGGCCCCGACGGGTTCCTGCGCTCCTTCGCCGGGCAGCTGCTCCCCGAGGACGCGAGCACCCGCCACATCGGCCTGCCGCGCGTGGAGCCGCGCCTGGTCCGGGGCTGGCGGCCAGTGGTCCGCCTGGCGCTGCACAACGACGGCCGCCACCCGGTCCGCTACACCCTGGAGGCCAACGACTACGCGGGCGGCACCCGCAAGGTCACCGTGCCCGGCGGCCACTCCGCGGTCGTGGACTGGCCCACCGAGCACGGCTACTACGACGTGGTCCTCACCGCCGACACCGGCACCGGCTGGACCCAGCGGTACGCGGGCCGGGTGGCGACGGTGAACGACCGCTGACGGAAGGGGCGGGCCCGGCCAGGGGCCCGCCCCTCGGCGCTACTTCAGACCGAACGCCCGGATGACGTCCTGGCTGACCTTCAGCCCGTCCGGCCCCTGGGCGGTGGCCCGCAACGACACCCAGCCGCCCCGGTGGCGCGGGGTGTCGAGGGTCGTCCGCCACTGCCCGTCGCCGGACCGCTTCAGCGTCACCGGCCGCCAGGTCTTCCCGTCGTCGTACGACACCTGGAGCGTCGCCCCGGTCGCCGCGACCCCGCTGGTGTAGCTGGACGAGCTCAGCCCCAGCTCCACCCGGCTGCCCGCGCGGACCTGGCCGAGGAGGTCGGTGTCGACGTCGTAGCCGAGGTCGAGGACCGGGATCTCCTGCTTCGGAGTGCCCTGCGGCGGGGCCTTCGAGCGGAACGTCCACGTGGTGTCCGTCGCCGTGGACGCGGCCCAGGTGCCGTTGTCGCGGTCCATCCTGAGCGAGAGCGTGTACTCCTGCTCGGCTCCCGTCAGACCGGTGGAGTAGCCCGCGTAGCTGCCCTTGGCCACCACCGTGCCGCCCTGCCGGAGTTCGGAGGCCGCGGTGCCGCCGGGCGACCGGGCGATGTGGCCGTCCGAGCCGCCGGACCAGGCGGGCACGCTCCAGGAGATCCCGTTGCTGGTACGGCTCGGCCGCCACAACCCCTCGCCGAAGCGGGGCGCGTTGACCGGCTTGAACCAGTCACCGGGGTAGCGCTTGCCCGCGCTGTACGTCTGCCCCGGCGCGACCTCCAGAACGGAGTCGGCGCCGAGCGAGCTCAGCGTGAAGCGGTGGTCCTCGTTCCACACACCGAGCCCGGTGGGCGCGGGCGTGAGGTAGTCGGTACGCGTGGCGGGGTAGCCCTCCTTCTGCGTACTGCCGACGCCCTGGCCCCAGGCCGGGGAGAAGATGCGGTGGCCGGTGCCCTCTCGCGTTCCGGCCTCCTTGCGGAGTGCGTAGAACGACGTGTCCACGCGGGCGAGTTGACCGCTGTCGGGGCGGTAGACCAGGTCCCGGTCCGGAATCGAGCCCTTCTGGTACTGCAGCAGGTCGTACTGATACTCCGGGTAGCTGTGCTGGTTCAGGCTCAGGACGCCGAAGCCGGTCTTCGCCTCCTTGATCAGGCGCGCCCCGTCCGCGCTGCCCGTACTGGCCAGCGTCAGGCCGTGGTTGTCGCCGTACGTCTCGTACAGCCGCCCCAGCTGGTCGTCCACGGTGATCAGCATGGCCGCGCCCGCGTCGGCTGCGGCCTGCGCCCGCTCGTCGGGGCTCGACGTGCCGCGGTCCACGACGACCGCGCGGCCCTTCGCGTGCAGCCGGGCGTAGTCGGCCGGCGTGCCGGCGCCCGCGTAGACGGTCCGCAGCAGCCGGAAGCCGTCGTGGTGGGCGGAGCCGTCCTGCGCGGTCAGCTCGACGGAGTGGCCGGTGAGCGTGGTGGCGTCGAGGGACTTCTGCCTCAACTGCCAGTGGACCATCAGGTCCTGGACGCCGCCCTCGGACTGCGAGTTGGGTGAGATATACAGCTCCGTGTACGCCCTGTCCAGGACGAACGCCGAACCGATGGCGCCCCCGCCGGTGAGGCTGCGGCGGTACTGGACGACTGTCTGCGCGTTCTCCGTCTCGCGCGGCGCGACCGCGCTCACCCGGCGGGCCTTCGTGGCGTCGAGGCGGGCCGTCGCGTCGCTGTGGCCGGGGCCGACGACGACGTCCGGGGCGACGAGCACGGCCATCCCGAGGGCGTCCGGATCGTCACCGTTCACGTCCAGGAAGCCGAACGCGCTGTACGTGCGGGCGGGGAGGCGCAGCGTGGTCTTCCCGTAGACCTCCACGAAGCCGGGGACCGGGTTGCCGGGGAAGGTCAGCGCGACCGTGCCGGTGGCGGGCTTCCCGTCCCGGCCGGTCAGCTCGATGGTGTAGTCGTACGCCTCGGGCTCCTTGAAGAGCGCGTACGAGGTGTGCGCGACGGGTGCGCCGGTCGCGTGGTCCACCGCGGTGACCAGGCCGGACAGCAGCGTCGTAGGCGTGGAGACGGGCAGGCCCGTCGGGTCGATCCGGAGCGTGACATCGGCGGACCCGCCCGCCGGGACGGTCACCGACGAGTCGGACAGGGTCGCGGTCGAGCCGGTGGTGTCCGTGCTCAGATCCAGGGTGACGCCGGCCGTTCCCGTGTTGCGGTACGTGATCGTCCGGTCGACCGGTGCCGCGTCCGCGTTCGGCCACTTGAAGGCCGCGGCCGCCACGGAGCCGGGCGCCTCGATCGTGGACTCCACGGCCGCCGTCACGTCCATGCGGCCGGTGCCCTGCTGGTAGGGCCTCAGGCCGTCGAGCTTCTTCGAGGTGGACATCAGGGCGTTCTTGATCCGGTTCGCGTCCCAGTCCGGGTGCGCCTGGTGCAGGATCGCGGCCCCGCCCGCCACGTGCGGCGTGGCCATGGAGGTGCCGCTCATCGACTGGTACATCGACGCGCCCTCGGCCGGATGCGCCGCCGCCGCGCTGATGCCCACGCCCGGTGCGGAGATGTCCGGCTTGATGGCGTACGAGCGCGCGACCGGCCCCTGGCTGGAGAAGCCCGCCCGGGCGTCGCGCTGGTCGACCGCGCCCACCGTGAGCGCGGCGGCCGCGGCTCCCGGCGAACCGATCGTGCCCACCGAGATGTTGTTCCCGGCGGCGATCACGAAGAGCGGGCCGCCGTCGGCGGACAGCCGGTCGACGGCCTGCGAGAGCGGGTCGGTCCCGTCGGACGCGCTGTTGGTGCCCAGGCTCATCGACACCACGTCGACACCCTGCTCCGCGGCCCACTCCATCCCGGCGAGGATGCCCGACTGGCTGCCTTCGCCGGCGTCGGACAGCACCTTGCCGACGTACAGCTTCGCGCCGGGCGCGACGCCCTTCTCCTTGCCGCCGGACGCCGCTCCCGATCCGGCGATCGTGGACGCCACATGCGTACCGTGGCCGTGCCGGTCGTCGGCGGTCTCACCCGGTACGAAGCTCTTCTCGGCGGCGATCGCGTCCTTGAGGTCCGGGTGGGTGGCGTCGATCCCGGTGTCCAGGACGGCCACCTTGGTGCCCGTCCCGTCGAACCCCTTCGCCCAGGCCTCGGGGGCGCGCACCTGGGCGACCGAATCGCTGAGCGCCGCCTCCACCTTGGCGTCGAGCCACAGCTTGCCAATGCCGCTGCCCGCGTCGAACCCGCGCGCCTTCGCCGGGGCGGAGGGGGCGGCGGCCGGGGCGATGTCCTTCCAGAACGTGCGCCCGTGCCCGGCCTCGGCCTTCATCGCCGTGGCGTCCACCGCGTCGAACCTGCGCACCTTCGAGGTCCCGGCCGGTGCGGCGGGCGGCTCGGCGGTGCGCCCCTGCGGCGCGGTGGCGATCACCGGGATGCCGCCGGAGCGGGCGTCGTCGTAGCCCATGGCCACCAGACCGGTGACGTCGAACAGCTGCGCGTCCAGCTTCCCGGAGGCGATGAGCCCCATCGCCTCGGTCGGGATCACATAGGTGTGGTGGCCGTAGCTCTGCACGCTCACGCCGCCGTGGCCGCCCGGGGCCCGGTCGACGGTGACGTCGTCCTGGTCACCGGGCCGGTCCGTGTAGTGGACCACATCCCCGGTGACCAGGGTGATGTCGTGGGCGGCCTGCCGGGCCGGCGCGGGGGCCGCCGTCGCCGTGCCGTGCGCGGAGGCCGGCGGGGAGACCAGCAGCGCGCCGCTGAGCGCCAGCGCGGTCGCGGTCGCCGCCGGGAGATACCGGAGTCTGTGTCTGGGTCGCGTCATGGAGGGGGTCTGCGCGGCCGCGGACCCCGGCAATCACGGTCCCGCTGGCGGGACTGCGTCATGGCGTGAGCTCGTCAAGGCACGGGGCCGTCAGCCTGCCAGCTCCGCCAGGACCGCGTCCGTGAACGCCGGCCACACCTCGACCGCCCACGGGCCGAAGGCCCGGTCGGTGAGCGCGACGCAGGCCGCGCCCGCCGCCGGGTCGACCCAGAGGAAGGTGCCCGACTGCCCGAAGTGGCCGAAGGTCGCGGGGGAGGAGGAGGCCCCCGTCCAGTGCGGGGACTTGGAGTCGCGGATCTCGAAGCCGAGGCCCCAGTCGTTGGGGTTCTGGTGGCCGTAGCCGGGAAGGACGCCCTTCAGGCCCGGGTGGACCACGGTCTGCGCGGCGGCGACCGTGCGCGGGTCGAGGAGGCGGGGGGCCTGCACCTCGGCGGCGAAGCGCGCGAGGTCGGCGACCGTGGAGACGCCGTCCTTGGCGGGGGAGCCGTCCAGGGTGGTCGCGGTCATCCCGAGCGGTTCCAGGACCGCCAGTCGAACGTATTCCGGGAACGGGATCTCGGTGGCCTTCGCGATGTGGTCGCCCAGCACCTCGAAGCCCGCGTTGGAGTAGAGGCGCCGGTTGCCGGGCGGGGCCATCACCCGGTGCTCGTCGAACGCCAGGCCGCTGGTGTGGGCGAGGAGGTGGCGCACGGTCGAGCCGTCGGGGCCCGCCGGTTCGTCCAGCTCCACGGCGCCCTCCTCGTACGCCACCAGCGCCGCGTAGGCCGCGAGCGGTTTGGTGACGGAGGCGAGCGGGAAGCGGTGCGCGGTCGGGCCGTGCGTACCGGCGACCGCGCCGTCCGCTCGTACGACGGCCGCCGCGGCGGTGGGGACGGGCCAGTTCTCGATCATCGCCAGGCTCTGCATGCGTACGAGAGTAGATTCCAGGTCCCACCTGTCGGAAACCGCACCCGGTCATGCTTGCTTCGAGTGCACTCCAAGGTCTTAGCGTGGGGGCATGACCGTGATGGAGACCACCGCGAGCCGGACCGACCTCTGCGCCTCCGCCCCCTCGGGGCACCCGCGCCCCGACGGGCAGGACCGCTACACGATCAGCGAGGTCGCCGCGTTCACCGGCCTGACCGCCCACACCCTGCGCTGGTACGAGCGGATCGGGCTCATGCCGCACGTCGACCGGTCGCACACCGGCCAGCGCCGCTTCAGCAACCGGGACCTCGACTGGCTCGCCTTCGTCACCAAGCTGCGGCTGACCGGGATGCCGGTCGCCCACATGGTCCGGTACGCCGAGCTCATACGCGAGGGCGACCACACCTTCGAGGAACGGCAGGAACTGCTGGAGGCGACCCGCCGCGACGTGAAGACGCGGATCGCGGAGCTCCAGGACACCCTGGCCGTACTGGACTACAAGATCGACTTCTATGCGGGCGCCCGTAGGGCGCCGGAAGGGCCCAGTGCCTGATGACTGACAACAAGATCGCCACCGTCGAACTCGGCCGGGGCGGCCCCCGCGTCGGGGTCCAAGGCCTCGGCTGCATGGGCATCAGCGAGTTCTACGGCGACACCGACGAGGTTTCGGCCCGCGAGACGCTGGAAACGGCGCTGGCGGCGGGCGTCACCCTGTTCGACACCGCCGACATCTACGGCAGCGGCGCCAACGAGACCTTCCTCGCGCCGTTCGTCGGGGCGCACCGCGACGAGATCACCCTCGCCACGAAGTTCGGCATCGAGCGGCGCGAGGACGACCCCGACTACCGGGGCGTCAACAACAGCCCCGCCTACATCCGCAAGGCCGTCGAGGCGAGCCTGCGCCGCCTGAACACCGACGTCATCGACCTGTACTACATGCACCGCCACGACACCGCCGTCCCGTTCGCGGAGTCCGTCGGCGCCATGGCCGAGCTGGTCCGGGAGGGCAAGGTCAAGCAGCTCGGGCTCAGCGAGGTCACCGGCGCCGAACTGCGCGAGGCGCACGCCGTGCACCCGATCGCCGCCCTCCAGTCCGAGTGGTCCCTCTTCAGCCGGGACGTGGAGCGCAGCGCGGTGGCCGCGGCCGCCGAACTGGGCGTCACGGTCGTGCCGTACTCGCCGCTCGGCCGGGGCTTCCTCACCGGGTCCTTCGCGGACGCCGGCAAGGAGCTGGCCGCGGGCGACTTCCGCGCCTCGCAGCCCCGCATGACCGGCGAGAACGCGAAGACCAACGCGGCGCTCCTGGAGCCCGTCCACAAGATCGCCGCCGCGCACGGGGCGACCGCGGGGCAGGTCGCGCTCGCCTGGGTCCAGCAGCGCGCCCAGGTCCACGGCATCACCGTCGTGCCGATCCCGGGCACGCGCAAGAGCCACCGCCTCCTGGAGAACGTGGGCGCGACCCGCCTCACGCTCACCGACGACGAGCTGGCCCTCCTCGAACCGGTCGCCGGGCAGGTCGCCGGCGACCGCTACCAGGACATGAGCCTGACCTCCCTCGCACGCGAGTAGCGCGGAGTAGCGTCCGTACGAGGAAGCGACAGAGGAGGCAATCGCATGGCGATCAAGCGGATGGACAACGTAGGCATCGTGGTCGAGGACCTGGACGCGGCCGTCGCGTTCTTCCAGGAACTCGGTATGGAGCTGGAGGGCAAGGGCGAGGTCCAGGGCGGCTTCGCCGACCAGTGCACCGGCCTCGAAGGCACCCACTGCGAGATCGCCATGCTGCGCACCCCGGACGGGCACAGCCGCCTGGAGCTGGCGAAGTACCTCAGCCCCGCGCTGATCGACGCCCCGCGCGACCGGCCGCACAACGTGCTCGGCACGCACCGCGTCATGTTCGCCGTGGACGACATCGAGGACACGGTCGCCCGGCTGCGCCCGCTCGGCGGCGAAGTTGTCGGCTCCATCGCCCGGTTCGAGGACACCTACCTGCTCTGCTACCTGCGCGGCCCGGACGGCGTCATCGTCGGGTTGGCGGAGGAGCTGGGCGGGAAGAGCTAGGTCCTTCAGCGCCGGGCGTACGCGCCTTCGGCGATCGCCGCGAAGGCGCTGAGCGACTGGGTGCCCGGAGCGAAGTAGCCGGTGTGCCCCTCCGCGTCGCCGGCGGGGACCCGGCGGGCGCCGAACCCCGGCGACGCGGGGTCCGCGCCGTGGCCGAGCCCGGCGAACTCGACGTGCGGGACCTTGCCGATCCAGTCGCCGGGGTCCTTCGCCGCCCACACCCGCGCCCCGGTGCGCAGCCCGGCCACGCTGTCCGCGCGCATCCCGGGGGAGCCGAGGACCACCAGGTCGGCGACGCGCAGCCGGTGCGCGGCCAGGCCGCAGACGACCGAGCCGTAGCTGTGGCAGAACACCGTGCCGACGGGCACCCCGGCCGCCTCCAACCCGTCCGTGAACCGGGTCAGCCGCGCGGAACCGGCCTCCGCCAGCGTCCCCCGCGCCGCGTCGAGCCCGAGGCCCACCGGTGTGGTGTACCCGGCCCAGGCGATCACGGCGGTGCCCGGACCCGTACGGGCGTACAGCGACCTGGCCATGCCGGCCGGGGTGCCGTACACATCGGTCGTACGGTCGAAGGTTCCGGCGTCGATGTCGGACCCGGGCACCACCACGGACACCCGCCGGGCGCTCGCCAGGTCGCCGAAGACCTCCGCGACCTGGCCCCGGCCGCGCGGGTCGAACGCCAGGAAGCGGCGGGCCGGGTCCTCGGCGAGGTGGGCGTAGCGGGGGTCGTGGGACGCCTTCAGGGCAAGGGCGTTGGCGCGGTAGCGCACTTCCACGGGGGCGCCGTCGAGGTTGCCGACGACGAGCGGGTGCCTTACGGCCAGGGTCTGTTGCTCGGTGTCCGTGAGACGCGCGAAGAACCGGGCCGCCTCGGCGGGCGAGTCCCGCTCCGGGTCGGGCAGTTCGCGGCCCAGCGTGCGGTCGGCCCGCCAGGAGGCCGTGCCCGGCGGCGGGCCGGTGACCGCCTGCTGGGTGTTGCCCGCCACCCAGCCCGCCGTCCCCGACACCACGGTGACCGCCAGCGCGGCCGCGACCAGGCTCCTCGCGTAACGGCGCATCCGCCCCGCCCTCCCTCTCCGGCCCAAACCGGCCGGTCCCCGCACGCCGTTCGGCGCGACGGGAGGAGGGTAGGAACGCGGTGGGCGCGCGGGCGTCACACCGGGGAGCCAACTGCCCTGTGCTACCCGGGTAGGGGGTGTGCCGGGTGCGTCAGGCGGAGCCGGGCACGACGAGCCCCGCCTCGTACGCGAAGATCACCGCCTGCGCCCGGTCGCGCAGGGACAGCTTCGCCAGGACGCGCCCGATGTGCGTCTTCACCGTCTGCTCGGCGAGCACCAGCTTCCCGGCGATCTCCCGGTTCGACAGGCCGCGCGCGATGAGTTCCAGGACCTCCGTCTCGCGCGGCGTCAGCCCGTTGAGCCGCAGCGCGGCGCCGCCCCGGGCCGCCGCCGAGGGCCCCTGCTTCGCGAAGTCGGCGATCAGACGGCGCGTCACGGACGGCGCGAGCAGCGCGTCACCCGCCGCCACCACCCGGACCGCCGCGATCAGGTCCGCCGGTGGCGCGTCCTTCAGCAGGAAGCCGGACGCCCCGGCCCGCAGCGCCTCGTACACGTAGTCGTCCACGTCGAACGTGGTCAGCATCAGCACCCTGGGCACATGGACCACGCCCGGCGGCGGGTCGAGCAGCTCACGGGCCGCCGCGAGGCCGTCCATCTCGGGCATCCGGACGTCCATCAGGACCACGTCCGGGTGGACCCGGCGGCTGACCTCGACGCCCTGGCGGCCGTCCGGCGCCTCGCCGACCACGTCGATGTCCGCCTGCGCCGCCAGCAGGGCCGCGAAACCCGCCCGCACCATGGCCTGGTCGTCGACGATGATCACACGGATGGGCACGGTTCCTCCGGACTCAGGGGGCGTCGTCGGGCCCGGCGGGGGACAGCGGCAGC
Source organism: Streptomyces sp. NPDC097595 (assembly GCF_044761525.1). NCBI lineage: Bacteria > Bacillati > Actinomycetota > Actinomycetes > Kitasatosporales > Streptomycetaceae > Streptomyces > Streptomyces sp. NPDC097595. The sequence goes on from NZ_JBIWCN010000019.1 coordinate 140,052, forward strand.
CGCGCGGCGACCCGGAACCCCCCGTCCGGCAGCGGCCCGGCGTCCAGTGAGCCGCCCGTCAACCGTACGCGCTCCCGCATCCCGACCAGGCCGTGGCCCGTTCCCGCCGACTCCAGCGGTGAAACCGGCTGCTCCGGAGGTTCGTTGACCACCAGCACCGTCAACTGCCCGCCGTCCGAAGTGACCGAGACCCGCGTCCGTGCGCCGGGCGCGTGCCGCACCACATTCGCCAGCGCCTCTTGAACGATCCGGTACGCAGACAAGTCAACGGCCGGCGGTACGTCACCCATATCGGCGGCCAGCGACAGTTCGGCGGGAAGCCCCGACCGCACCGTCGCCTCCACCAGCTGCTGCAAGCGGTCGATCCCCGGCTGCGGGGCCCGCTCGCCCTCCGCGCCGTCACCGCGCAGCACCACGAGCAGCCGCCGCATCTCGGCCAGCGACTCCCGCGCGCTCGCCGCGATCGTCCCGAACTCCTCGCGCGCCTCGTCCGACAGCTCGGCGAGCCGGTAGGGCGCGGAGTCCGCCTGGACGGTGATCACGGACATGTGGTGGGCGACCACGTCGTGCAGCTCCCGGGCGATCCGGGCCCGCTCCTCCAGCAGCGTCCGCCGGGCGCGCTCCGCCTCGCTGACGGTCTCCTGCTCGGCGAGCCGGCGCTGCGCGACGCGCCGTTCCCGTACGGCCGCGCCGATCACCAGCACCACGGCCGAGAACAGCGGCAGCAGCAGCGCGGAGCCGTTGCTGCGGTCCGCGAGGACCAGATGGAGGAAGAGGCTCGCCGCCCCGGTCGCCAGCCAGACGGCGACGAGCACCCGCCGGGACCTGCGCAGAGCCAGCGCGAGGAGCAGGAAGAGGTACGCGATCAGCGGCGCGGGCGGCCACGGCCACACGTCGTACTCGCGGGCCGGCTGCCCCATGATCACCAGCGCGCCCGCGATGTCCGCCGGGAAGACGATCCACCAGGCCCACAGCGGCCGGTGCGCCATCAGCAGCAGGGGCCCGGCCTGGGTGACGGCGAGGGTGGTGGCGGCCGCGCCGCCCAGCCCGTACTGATCGCGGAGATTGGCCAGGGTGACGGGGAGGAAGAGCACCGTCAGCGCGACGGCGGCGGTCTGCGGCAGGAATCTCGTCCAACGCCGCGAAACGGGGGCGGCAGCGGGTATCGGCTCGGTCATCCCGGGCGGCCGGCGGCTACAGCTCGGCCAGGAGCTGCGCCTTCTTGGCGCTGAACTCCTCGTCGGTCACCAGGCCCGCTTGGTGCAGCTCCCCGAGGTGGTGGATGCGCTCCGCGATGTCGGCCGGATCGCGCCGGGCGGCGGCGGTGAGGGGAGCGGCGGCCGGGGGCGCGGACTGCTTCCTGCGTACGGATTCGAGGACGGCCGCCGCGAAGGGCAGCGACTCGTGGACCGGGCCGTAGCCGAGCCCGAAGATCACCGCCGCGGGGTCCTGGTCGGCCCGGGCGGGCCGGGGTATCACCGGCTGCACGCCCGTGGCCGTCCCGCCCGTCCCGGGACCGGTGAGCCCGCCGGACGCGTGGACCACGGCGTCCGAGCCCTTGGGCAGCAGCCGCAGATAGCCCTCCAGGCCCTCCGGCGAGCGCCACTCGACCCCGCACAGATCCGTGACCGGGAACGTCTGGTCGCCGGCCTTCCACTTCTCCGACGAGGCGCCCGTCCAGAACCAGCGGAAGGAGATCCGCTCACCGTCGAAGCCGGCCCGCCCGTCGTACGCCTTGAACTGCATCGGGGCCTCGGGGGCCGCGACCAGGAAGCGGTCGGCGGGCTCGCCCGCGTCCGCGCCGATACAGGCCCGCAGCTCGTCCGCGTAGTACTCGGCGAGGGTCTCGCGGGCGGCGGGGAGCACCAGGCGGTACGGGTCGCAGCCGTCCTTCAGCTGCCCGGCGGCGGCTTCGAGGAGCGGATCGGCCCCGGGGCGCGGGACGGCGCGCAGCACCACCGTGCCCCGCTTGCCCGGGGTCAGCGTCACCGACGACAGCGCCGCGTGCGGGACGCGGCGCTCACGGAGGCTCTGGAGGAGTCTCGGCGTGCGGATACCCCGTTCGTAGCGGACGAGCACGGAGTCGGCGTCGAACTCCCAGGTGGCATGAATTCCGGCCAGCACATCACCCATGCGCCTCATCGTATGCGGCACTTGCCCGCCCCGTCCCCTCTCGGAGTCGACCGCTTCCGGGGCCGGAGGCGGTGTCTCTACGCGCGTCAGGCTGTCGAGTTGGCGTACACCCCGTCGTTGCAGGTGCTATCGGCCGGCGCGCAGGTCACCGATGTGTACGCGCCAACTCCGATCGCGGCGAAGTTGTCCAGACTCTCCGTGCCCGGCTCGAAGTAGCCGCCGTGACCGACCGCCCTGTCCGCCGAGACGACCCGGGCGCCGAAGCCGTGGTCCACCGGATCCGCGCCGTGTCCGAGGCCCCCGAACTCCAGGTTCGGCACGTCCTCGATCCAGTCGCCGCTGTCCCGCATCGCCCACACGTGCGCCCTGGTGTGCAGCTGACCGGCGTTGTCCGCCCGCATCCCTGGGCTGCCGGCGACCGCGATGTCCTCGACCCGGCCGGGCAGCCTGCTCGCGGCGACCCCGCACAGGACGGAGCCGTAGCTGTGGCAGAACAGCGAGACGGGCGCCGGTCCCGGGAGGGCCCGGACGAGCGCGTCGAGCCGGACCGCCCCGCGCTCGGCGAGGTTGCCGAGGGCGGCGTCCATGCCGATGCCGACGGGCGTGGTGTAGTCGGCCCAGGCGACGACCGCGGTGCGCGTCTCGGGGCTCGCGGCGCGCTCGGCGGCGTACAGCGACTTGGCCATGCCGACGGGCGCGGCGTTGGTCTTGGCCCCGGTGCGTTCCAGGGTCAGCAGATTCGTGTCGACGCCGGGCACGACGAGCGAGATGCGTTGCGCCCGGTCCAGGTCGCCGAAGACCTCGGCGGCGAGCCCGCGCCCCGACGGGTCGAACGCCAGGAAGTGGCGGTCCCGGGCGAGCATCGAGCGGAAGCGGTCCAGGCGGTGCTGGGCCTCGGCACGGCCGGACGCGGAGAGTCTGGTGTCGTGGACGCGTTTGCGCTCGACCGCGCTCGCCTGCCCGATCGCCCGCTTGTTCGCGCGGTAACGGGTGGTGACCGGGGCGCCGTTGAGGTTCCCCACGACGAGCGGGTACCGGTCGGCGAGGTGTGCGCGCTGCGCCGGCGTCAGCGTGGCGAAGAAGTGGGCCAGCTTGTACGGCGCGGTGTCGGCGTCCGGCAGCGGCTGTCCCGCTATCGACCCCTTGGCCCAGGCGGCCAGCGCGAGCGCGCGGGAGTCGCCGGAGCGCTGGTGGTGCACGGCGGTCCAGCCGGTCGTCGCGAGCATCACGAAGACGACCGCGACGGCGAGCAGGGCGCGCCAGGCGGTGAGCGTGGGGGAGGAGTCGAAGGAAGTCACTCCGGACCACCCTAGGAGACGGGTGGAGCCGGTTCGGGAGCGGGGTGACGTACATCACCCGACTGTGCGGAAGGACACGGTGATTGCCTCACCCTGCGTACGGCCTTGCGGCACGCTCCGCGCCTTTCGCGTCAACTCTGTGCGGACTGTCACCTTTCGGGGTGGACCTGGGCCCCAACCCTTCCGATTACTCTCCGTGACGGCGCAGGGTGGATGTCGGGAGATCCACACCGGTGGACGCCCCGCATCAGCTGGTTCCGTCGCATCGGCGGTTCCGCCACGGCAGTTTCATCATCACGGGGGTTCAACTCGCATGCGTACGACCGTCGCCGCGGCCTTCCTGGCCGTCACCGCCCTGTTCCTGCTCGCACCCACCGGGACCACCGCGCCCGCCGAGGCCGCCGCGCCCGCCGCTGCCGTCTCCCTGGGGAACTGCGCGAGCGGGCAGCTCTGCCTCTGGGCCAAGCCCGACTTCACCGGCGCCCGGCAGACCCATGAGCTGTCCACCATCGACATCGAGAGCTGCGTCCCGCTGAAACCGGGCACCACCGCCCAGGCCCTGGCCAACCGCACCGGCCGGCCCGTCACCACCTACCAGTCCGCCGAGTGCCAGGAGACCGGCGAGTTCGAGACGTACCCGGGCGGCGGGACCTGGCTGCCCCGCTCGCCGTACCAGGTGCGCGCCTTCAAGGTGTGGGAGAACTGACCGGGCCCGGACGCGCCGCGGGGCGGCGACACCCTTCCCGGGTCCCGCCGCCCCGCACCGGGCGAGTCTCCGCGCCCGCGTTACGCGTCGCCGCCCGCGGCCCCCGGATCGGCCGAGGACACGTCCAGCAGGTCGTAGCGGTCGACCGCCGTCTTCAGCGCCGACCGGTCGACCTTCCCCTCCTTCGCCAGCTCCGTGAGCACGCCGAGCACGATCGACTGCGCGTCGATGTGGAAGTACCGCCGCGCCGCGCCCCGCGTGTCCGCGAACCCGAATCCGTCCGCGCCCAGCGACTGGTAGGTGCCGGGCACCCAGCGGGCGATCTGGTCCGGCACGGACCGCATCCAGTCCGACACCGCCACGAACGGCCCCTGCGCCCCGGACAGCTTGCGCGTCACGTACGGCACGCGCTGCTCCTCCTCCGGGTGCAGCAGGTTGTACCGCTCCACGTCCACGGCATCGCGCCGCAGCTCGTTCCAGGAGGTCGCCGACCAGACGTCCGCCTTCACATTCCACTCGTCGGCGAGGATGCGCTGCGCCTCGACCGCCCACGGCACCGCCACACCGGACGCCAGGATCTGGGCCGGGATCTCGCCCTTCTCCCCGCCGCTGTAGCGGTAGACGCCCTTCAGGATGCCCTCGACGTCGACCTCGGCGGGCTCCGCCGGGTGCTGGATCGGCTCGTTGTAGACGGTGAGGTAGTAGAAGACGTCCTCGTTCTCCTCGGGGCTCCCGCCGTACATCCGGCGCAGACCGTCCTGCACGATGTGCGCGATCTCGTACCCGAACGCCGGGTCATAGGCCACGCACGCCGGGTTGGTCGACGCCAGCAGCTGCGAGTGCCCGTCGGCGTGCTGGAGCCCCTCGCCGGTCAGCGTCGTCCGGCCGGCCGTCGCGCCCAGCACGAAGCCGCGCGCCAGCTGGTCCGCCATCTGCCAGAACTGGTCACCGGTGCGCTGGAAGCCGAACATCGAGTAGAAGACGTAGACCGGGATCAGCGGCTCGCCGTGCGTCGCGTAGGCGGAGCCCGCGGCGATCAGCGAGGCCGTGCAGCCCGCCTCCGAGATGCCGTCGTGCAGCATCTGCCCGGTCGGCGACTCCTTGTACGCGAGCAGCAGATCGCGGTCCACCGACTCGTACTGCTGCCCGAGCGGGTTGTAGATCTTCGCGCTCGGGAAGAAGGCGTCCATGCCGAACGTGCGGTACTCGTCGGGCGCGATCAGCACGAAGCGCTTGCCGATCTCCTTGTCCCGCATGAGGTCCTTCAGGATGCGGACGAACGCCATGGTGGTGGCGATCGACTGCTGACCCGAGCCCTTCTTCGCCGCCGCGTACGTCTTGTCCTCGGGGAGCGGCAGGGGCTTCGCGCGCACCACACGGGTCGGGACGTAACCGCCCAGGCCCTTGCGGCGGTCGTGCATGTACTGGATCTCCTCCGATTCGCGGCCCGGGTGGTAGTACGGCGGGTTGCCGTCCTCCAGCTCCTTGTCCGCGATCGGGATGTGCAGCCGGTCCCGGAACCGCTTCAGGTCCTCGGCGGTCAGCTTCTTCATCTGGTGGGTCGCGTTGCGGCCCTCGAAGTTCGGCCCGAGGGTCCAGCCCTTGACCGTCTGCGCCAGGATCACCGTCGGCTGGCCCTTGTGGGCCTTGGCCGCCGCATAGGCCGCGTACACCTTGCGGTGGTCGTGACCGCCGCGCCCCAGGTGCAGGATCTGCTGGTCGGACATGTCCTTGACCATCTCGCGCAGCCTCGGGTCGTCCCCGAAGAAGTGCTCCCGGATGTACGCGCCGGTCTCCGTGGCGTACGTCTGGAACTGCCCGTCCGGCGTCGTGTTCAGCTTGTTGACCAGGATGCCCGTGCGGTCCTGCGCCAGCAGCGGGTCCCAGGAGCGGTCCCAGACCAGCTTGATCACGTTCCACCCGGCGCCCCGGAACTGCGACTCCAGCTCCTGGATGACCTTGCCGTTGCCGCGCACCGGGCCGTCGAGGCGCTGGAGGTTGCAGTTGACGACGAAGGTCAGGTTGTCCAGGCCCTCGCGGGCGGCGATGGACAGCTGGCCGAGCGACTCGGGCTCGTCCATCTCGCCGTCACCGAGATACGCCCACACATGCGAGTCCGACGTGTCGGCGATGCCGCGCGCCTCCATGTAGCGGTTCATCCGCGCCTGGTAGATCGCGCCGAGCGGGCCGAGGCCCATCGACACCGTCGGGAACTCCCAGAAGTCCGGCATCAGCCGCGGGTGCGGATAGCTGGAGAGCCCGTTCGGCGCCTTCGACTTCTCCTGGCGGAACGCGTCGAGCTGCGCCTCGCTCAGCCGGTCCAGCAGGAAGGCGCGGGCGTAGATCCCGGGCGACGCGTGCCCCTGGAAGAAGATCTGGTCGCCGCCCAGACCGTCGTCCTTGCCGCGGAAGAAGTGGTTGAAGCCGACGTCGTACAGCGAGGCCGAGGAGGCGAACGTGGCGATGTGGCCGCCCACGCCGATCCCCGGACGCTGGGCGCGCGAGACCATCACGGCCGCGTTCCAGCGGGTCGCGTTGAGGATCTTGCGTTCGATCTCCTCGTCGCCGGGGAAGAACGGCTCGTCCTTCGTGGCGATCGTGTTGACGTAGTCCGTGCTGCGCATCTCCGGCACGGCGACGCGCTTCTCGCGCGCTCGCTCGATGAGCCGGAGCATGAGATAGCGGGCCCGCTCACGGCCTCGCTCGTCGACGGCGGCGTCGAGGGAGTCGAGCCATTCCTGGGTCTCTTCGGGATCAAAATCCGGGACCTGACTCGGAAGGCCGCCAATGATGATCGGGTTGCGATCGGATCCGGAAGCCACGCTGTTCCTTCGCTGTTCGGTGCTGCGCTTCGGGGCCTGTTACGGGAGTCCTGCCCCCGGACATGAGGATGTGTACGCCAACCCCATCGTGTACCGCCGAAACGCGTACGTCATCTCTACCGAGAGGTAACCGCGAACGCGTCCCCGACCCGGTTCCGCCGGGGCGGATGGACGGCCGCCGAGTGGGTATCGGTGCAGGCAGAAGGTGTCGGACAGGGTGGGGCAGGCAGGATGAGAGGGGACGGAACGCAACCATACGCCCAAGGCGTGCAAGTGTTCCCAAAAGCTGCTCGGCTCCGAATGCCGGACCGAAACGGCATAAGCTGTCCAAGGACGTAGGACGCGACAGGAGTGGAGGAGGACGCGGCCCCTCGCAGTGAGGCTGCCTGAAGGACGGCGACGTGACAGGAAACGTCACCGTTTAGGCGGTCTCGTACGCTGGGTACTTGCGCGATCCGCCACTCCCGTGTGGACTACGGCCAACGCCCCGCGCACGCGCGTGGCTGAAGCATTTTCCGAAACATGATCAGGAGGCAACCCGTGAGCGCGACCGCGGACCACGCGGAGGAGCGGACCAACCCGGCGGCACGCCTGGGGTTCGAGCCCGGACAGGTGGTCCAGGAGATCGGCTACGACGACGACGTCGAGCTGGAGCTCCGTGAGGGCATTGAGGCCATTACCGGCCAGGATCTCGTCGACGAGGACTACGACGACATCGCTGACGTCGTCCTGCTGTGGTTCCGCGACGAGGACGGCGACCTTACGGACGCGCTGGTGGATGCCATTGGTCTGGTCGAGGACGGCGGCGTGGTCTGGCTGATGACGCCCAAGACCGGCCGCGACGGATACGTCGAGCCGAGCGACATCAACGAGGCCGCCCAGACCGCCGGGCTTGCCCAGACCAAGAGCGTCAACGCGGGCAAGGACTGGTCGGGAAGCCGCCTCGTCACGCCCAAAGCGGCCAAGGCCAAGCGCTGACCCCACCAACCCCTGAAGGCCCCCGACGGCATCGCGCCGGCCGGGGGCCTTCGTACATCCGCTTCGTACATCCCCTTCGTACTCCGCCGCCTCGCACACGCGTGTCCCGGTTACTCACTGGCTTGATCCGCTCGTACGCGGGAAGCTTTCCCGGGTGCCGCACGGGCGCCCGGGGGGTCTGCGTAGGGTGGGGGTCACCCGGACAGCCCAGCCCGGTGACGTAGCGAAGGGACGCGTTTCATGGCGATCGAGGTCGGCACCCAGGCCCCGGATTTCGAGCTGAAGGACAACCACGGCCGGACCGTGAAGCTGTCTGAATTCCGTGGCCAGAAGAACGTGGTGCTGCTGTTCTACCCGTTCGCCTTCACCGGCGTCTGCACGGGTGAGCTGTGCGCGCTCCGTGACGAGCTGCCCACGTTCGAGAACGACGACACGCAGCTGCTGGCCGTGTCCAACGACTCGATCCACACCCTGCGCGTCTTCGCCGAGCAGGAGGGCCTGGAGTACCCGCTGCTCTCCGACTTCTGGCCGCACGGCGAGACCTCGCGGGCCTACGGCGTCTTCGACGAGGAGAAGGGCTGCGCGGTGCGCGGCACCTTCATCATCGACAAGGAGGGCGTGGTGCGCTGGACGGTCGTCAACGGCCTGCCCGACGCGCGCGACCTCAACGAGTACATCAAGGCGCTCGGCGCGCTCTGATCCGGCTCCGGGCGGATCGCGGGCCGAACCGGGGCGGAAAGCCTGTTTCGGCCGGGAACCGGTCACTAGGATCCACTCGTTGATCGGATGTCAACACGACGTGGAGGCGCCGGCACCGGCCGGCCCCCAAGAAACCAATGGGAGGACTCGTGGGAGTCAGCCTCAGCAAGGGCGGCAACGTCTCGCTGACCAAGGCAGCGCCCAACCTGACCGCGGTCATCGTGGGTCTCGGCTGGGACGCCCGTACCACCACCGGCGGGGACTTCGACCTCGACGCCAGTGCTCTGCTGACGAACGCCGAGGGCAAGGTCGCCAACGACGGCAACTTCGTCTTCTTCAACAACCTCAAGAGCCCCGACGGCTCCGTCGAGCACACCGGTGACAACCTCACCGGTGAGGGCGAGGGCGACGACGAGGTCATCAACGTCAACCTGGCCACGGTGCCGGCCGACGTCGACAAGATCGTCTTCCCGGTCTCGATCTACGAGGCCGAGACCCGCCAGCAGAGCTTCGGCCAGGTCCGCAACGCGTACATCCGCGTCGTCAACCAGGCCGACAACAGCGAGCTCGCGCGCTACGACCTGTCCGAGGACGCCTCGACCGAGACCGCCATGGTCTTCGGCGAGCTGTACCGCAACGGCGCGGAGTGGAAGTTCCGCGCCATCGGCCAGGGGTACGCCTCCGGTCTGCGCGGCATCGCGCAGGACTTCGGCGTCAACGTCTGACCTGCCCGGGGCCCCGGCCCCGGCACCAGCATCTCCGTCCGGCGCCGCACCACGTGCGGCGCCGGACGTGCTCGACGGACAGTTCTTCCGGCCGTACGGGTTCGGCCGGCCGCTCCGTCCGGTACAAAGACGGTTCATAGACTCGGGGAGGACACACCATGGGCGTCACGCTCGCCAAGGGAGGCAATGTCTCCCTCTCCAAGGCCGCACCCAATCTCACCCAGGTGCTGGTCGGGCTCGGCTGGGACGCACGATCCACGACGGGGGCCGACTTCGACCTGGACGCCAGCGCGCTGCTGTGCCAGTCGGGCCGGGTCCTCGGCGACGAGTGGTTCGTGTTCTACAACAACCTCACGAGCCCCGACGGTTCCGTGGAGCACACCGGTGACAACCTCACGGGTGAGGGCGAGGGCGACGACGAGTCGATCATCGTGAACCTCACGCAGGTGCCGGCCCATTGCGACAAGATCGTCTTTCCGGTCTCGATTCATGAGGCCGACAATCGCGGCCAGACATTCGGCCAGGTCAGCAACGCTTTCATTCGCGTCGTCAATCAGGCCGACGGTCAGGAACTCGCGCGCTACGACCTCACCGAGGACGCCTCCACGGAGACCGCGATGATCTTCGGCGAGCTCTACCGCTACAACGGCGAGTGGAAGTTCCGTGCAGTTGGTCAGGGGTACGCATCGGGGCTCCGGGGCATCGCTCTAGACTTCGGGGTCAACGTTTCGTAAAGCCGCGCACGGCGCGGGGGAGCCCCGTGCACATCGGGGGAGACCCGTTACATACATGATGGGGTAGCCAGTGCTTCTGAAAACCTTCGGGTGGTCGTTCGCGATCACCGTGATCGGCCTTGTGGCCGCGTGGTTCTACGGGGGGTGGGAAGCCTTCGGTGTGGTGGCGATCCTTTCCGTCCTGGAGATCTCGCTGTCCTTCGACAACGCCGTGGTCAACGCCGGAATCCTGAAGAAGATGTCCGCCTTCTGGCAGAAGATCTTCCTCACCATCGGCGTGATCATCGCGGTCTTCGGTATGCGGCTGGTCTTCCCCGTCGTGATCGTGGCCATTACCGCGAGTCTGAACCCGATCGACGCCATCGATCTCTCGTTCAACGACCCGGACCGCTACAAGGAACTGGTGACCGACGCCCACCCGGCGATCGCCGCGTTCGGTGGCATGTTCCTGCTCATGATCTTCCTCGACTTCATCTTCGAGGACCGTGACATCCAGTGGCTCCGCTGGATCGAGCGCCCGCTGGCCAAGCTCGGCAAGGTCGACATGCTGTCGGTCTGCATCGCGCTCATCGTCCTGCTGATCTCCGCGATGACCGTCGCCACCCACGCCCACCAGCACGGCGGCGGACATGTGGACAAGGCGGAGACCGTCCTGCTCGCCGGTATCGCCGGTCTGATCACGTATCTCATCGTCGGCGGGCTCTCCGGCTACTTCGAGGACAAACTCGAAGAGGAGGAGGAGCGCGAGCACGAGGAGGAGGAAGAGGCCAAGCGGAGCGGCAAGAAGATCTCCGCGGTCGCCCTTTCCGGCAAGGCCGCCTTCTTCATGTTCCTCTACCTGGAAGTCCTCGACGCGTCCTTCTCGTTCGACGGCGTGATCGGCGCCTTCGCCATCACCAACGAGATCGTGCTCATGGCGCTCGGCCTCGGCATCGGCGCCATGTACGTCCGTTCGCTCACGGTCTACCTGGTCCGCCAGGGCACCCTGGACGACTACGTCTACCTGGAGCACGGCGCGCACTACGCGATCGGCGCGCTCGCCGCCATCCTGCTCATCACGATCCAGTACGAGATCAACGAGATCATCACCGGTCTCGTCGGCGTCGTCCTGATCGCCTGGTCCTTCTGGTCCTCCGTCCGCCGCAACAAGGCGCTGGAGGCGGAAGAAGGCAAGAGCGAAGTGACCGCCGGGGTGTGACCCGGTAGGAATTGAGGGAACGCTCTCTGCGGGGCGGCTCGTACGGCAACGGCTCCGGGACACACCCGGAGGCGGCCCGGAGCCGCCCCGCAGTGGTGCGTGCGTCGTATGCGCCGCGTGCGACGGGTGAGGGACCGAGAGGGCGGGGTCGGGGATGGCGTTCTGGAACAGCCTGTGGCCGGGGCGGGAGTCACAGTTCGAGTCGGGCAGCGCGGCCACCAACTCCATCGTGCTCACCCGGCGGCACGCCACGGTCTCGCTGACCAAGCAGGGGGCGCTGAGCGGCAACCTCCGCGTCAACCTCTCCTGGCGCATGCGCACCTCGGACATCGGGGGCCGCTCCCGGCAGAGCGGCCGGCTGCTGCGCCCCTTCAAGCTCTTCCAGCCGGAGGCCGTCCAGGCCCACACCCAGGGGATGGTCAACGTCGACCTGGACCTCGGCTGCATGTACGAGCTGGCGGACGGCACCCGGGGGGTCGTGCAGCCCCTGGGCAATCTGCTCGGCGATCTGAACGGGCCGCCCTACATCAGGCTCAGCGGCGACGACCGCTTCGGCGCCCCCTCCGGCGAGACGCTGTACGTCAACCTCGATCAGCGCGAGCACATCAAGCGGCTGCTGTTCTTCGTCTACATCTACGACCAGACGCCCGCGTTCGACCGCACGCACGCCAAGGTGACGCTCTACCCCGGCAACGGGCCGCGCATCGAGATCGAGCTGGACGAGCGCGCCCCGCAGGCCCGCTCCTGCGCGGTGTTCACGGTGGAGAACATCAAGGACGAGCTGATCGTGCGCCGCGAGGTGAAGTTCGTCTACGGCTTCCAGTCCGAGCTGGACCGGATGTACGGCTTCGGCATGCAGTGGGGGCGCGGCTACAAGAGTCGCGCCTAGGTGTCCTCAGGGCCGTATGAACTGCGGGCCCTGCGGGGGCAGCACGAAATTCGGGTCGGGAGCGGGCGCCGCCGCCGGTGCGGGCTGGGGGTAGCCGTAGGCGGGCTGCGCCGAGGCCGGCTGGGGATAGCCGTACGCGGGCTGCGCTGCCGGGGCCGCGGTGGGCTGCGGATAGCCGTACGAGGGCTGCTGGTGCAGCACGGTCGCCTGCGAGTCCGGTACGGGGGCGGGCGGGACCGAGGGCGGCGCCGGGGCGGGCTGCCGGGGCTCGGGCTCGGCTTCGTCGACCGAGATGCCGAACGCGGTCGCGAGGCCGATGAGCCCCGTCGGGTAGCCCTGCCCGACCGCCCGGAACTTCCAGCCGTCGCCGCGCCGGTACAGCTCGCCGCAGATGATCGCGGTCTCCTCGCCGGTCTCCGCGCGCACGTCGAACACGGCGAGCGGTTCGCCGCCGGCCCCTGCGGCGTCGTAGACCAGGATGCGCAGATCGCGTACGGCTCCGAAGGCCGCTCCGTCCGAGGACGCGGCGATGACCACCTGGTCGACCGAGGGGTCGAGCGCGTTCAGGTCGGCCTCGATGGTGTCCGTCAGGCCCTCGGGCAGGCTGCGCTTGGGCAGCCTGCGCACCAGGCCCGAGGGGTGGCGCGGCTGGTTGTAGAAGACGAAGTCCTCGTCCGAGCGCACGCGCCCGCCGGCGCCGAGCAGCAGGGCCGAGGCGTCCACATCGGGGACCCCGGCGCCCGGCGTCCAGCGCAGCACGGCCCGTACGGCCATGGCGTCGAGGGGGACGTTCGAGCCTTTCACCATCGCGTGCGTCATGCCGGTCATCCTGCCTGCTGGCGGCCCGCGCGGACAACGCGGGGGCGAGGTCCGTGTCCCCGGCGCCGGGCGGATTCACCCACTCCGCCACCTTTGAAATTCGTGCGAAACGGTCATGACACCCGGAATTCACCCAGGCTGGGAACTGCCGACACCCGTTCGTACGTACTATTACCGGCCACACGTTGTCCGGTCGGTCAGAGAGTACGGGGGGAATTGCATGCGTCATTTCGGGCATATTGCAGCGGCTGCGAAGGACGGGCTCTTCTTCCAGGAACCCTGTGCGTTCGACGCGGACTCGCCGGCCCCCCTCCTCTCCGCCGCCCTCGGCGCCACGCTCTACAGCCCCGCCACCCGCCCCCGGCTCGCCGACGACATCGTCAAGCTGGCCGGGCGCGGAGTCGTCTCGATGGTGCTGTGCCTGGAGGACTCGATCGACGACTCCGAGGTCGCCGGGGCCGAGGAGAACCTGGTCCGGCAGTTCGCCGACCTGGACGCGCGCTCCATCGAGCTGCCGCTGCTGTTCATCCGGGTCCGCGAACCGGAACAGATCACCGACCTGGTGCGCCGCCTCGGCGCGACCGTCCGGCTGCTGTCCGGCTTCGTGCTCCCCAAGTTCACGCGCGCCCGGGGCGTGCCCTTCATGGAGGCCCTGACCAAGGCCGAGGCCGCCGCGGGCCGCCGCCTCTTCGCCATGCCCGTCCTCGAATCGCCCGAGCTCCTGCACCTGGAGACCCGCCGCGAAACCCTCCGGGGCATCGCCGAGACCGTCACCGCGCACCGCGACCGGGTCCTCGCCCTCCGCCTCGGCGTCACCGACTTCTGCTCCGCCTACGGGCTGCGGCGCTCGCCCGACATGACGGCGTACGACGTCCGCATCGTCGCCCACGTCATCGCGGACGTCGTCAATGTGCTCGGCCGGGCCGACGGGACGGGCTTCACGGTCACCGGCCCCGTCTGGGAGTACTTCCCCCGCCAGGAGCGCATGTTCAAGCCGCAGCTCCGGAACAGCCCCTTCCAGGAGAACCGGGCCGAGTCGCTGCGTACCGCGCTCATCGCGCACGACCTGGACGGACTGCTGCGCGAGATCGACCTCGACCGGGCCAACGGGCTGCTCGGCAAGACCTGCATCCACCCCTCGCACGTCGCCCCCGTGCACGCGCTGTCCGTGGTCAGCCACGAAGAGTTCAGCGACGCCCAGGACATCCTGCGGCCCGAGAGCAACGGCGGCGGGGTGCTGCGCTCCGCGTACACGAACAAGATGAACGAGGTGAAGCCCCACCGGGCCTGGGCCGAGCGCACCCTGCTGCGCGCCGAGGTCTTCGGCGTGGCCCGGGAGGACGTCGGCTTCGTGGACCTGCTGGCGGCCTGCCTCGCGGAGTGAGCGGGACCGGCGGGACGATCGGAGAGGGACACCGGCGCCGAGCACGGCACCGGGTCCGACAGGCGAGTGGAAAGAGGGACTGCGGACGTGGTGTGGTCGGGTAGCTGGGTGGCGGAGCGACTGGGCGTCGGGCTGGTGGGCGACGCGGAGCTGCGCGAGCTGCTGGGCCTCGCCCTGCGGCGCAACCCCAAGCGGGCACACCTGCTCGTGTCCAACGTCCTCGGCAAGCACGTGCCGCAGCGCCCCTCCGTGGTCTACGGAGCCGGCGTCGAGCTGGGCCGCCGGGTGCGGGCCCTCCTCGGCGAGGACGGCGCCCGGCGCGCGGTCGTCGTCGGCTACGCGGAGACCGCCACCGGCCTCGGCCACTCGGTCGCCGACGGCCTCGGCGCGGCACCCTACCTCCACTCGACCCGCAGGCCCGTGCCCGGCGTGGCCCGGGCGGGCGGCTTCGAGGAGGCCCACTCGCACGCCACCTCGCACCTGCTGCTCCCCGAGGACCCGGAGCTCCTGGCGGCGGCCGGGCCCGGCTCGGCGCTGGTCCTGGTGGACGACGAGTTCTCCACCGGCAACACCGTCCTCAACACGATCCGCGACCTCCACGCGCGCTACCCCCGCGACCACTACGTCATCGTCGCCCTGGTCGACATGCGCTCACCGGCCGACCGGGGCCGCCTCACCGCATTCGCGGCCGAGATCGGCGCCCGCGTCGACCTCATCGCCCGCAACACCGGCACGGTCACCCTCCCGGACGGCGTCCTGGAGAAGGGCCAGGCCCTCGTCGCGGAGCGGGAGGCCCGAGCGGAAGCCCCCCAGGACGGGCCCCCGCACCCGCGCCCCCACACCCGCCTCGACCTCCCCTGGCCCGCCGGTGTCCCCGACGGCGGGCGGCACGGCTTCACCGAGGCCCACCGCGCCCTCCTGGAGCCCGCCCTCCCCGCCCTCGCCGACCGCGTCGCCCAGGCGCTCGGCGACGGGCCCCGCCGCGTCCTCGTCCTCGGCTTCGAGGAGCTGATGTACGCGCCGCTGCGCCTGGCCACCGCCCTGGAGGAGCGCACCGACGCCGAGGTCCGCTACTCCACGACCACTCGCTCCCCGGTCCTCGCCGTGGACGACCCCGGCTACGCGATACGCACCCGGCTGGTCTTCCCGGCCCACGACGACCCGTCCGACGGCCCCGGCGAGCGCTACGCGTACAACGTGGCCGGCGCCGGCTTCGACGCCGTCGTCCTCGTGGTCGACTCCACCGCCGACACCCCGGCCCTGCACGCCCCCGGCGGCCTCCTCGACCGCCTCGCCCCGCACACCGCGCAGGTCCTGCTCGCGGTGATCCCCTCGTACGTACCGGGGGCGCCCGCCTCCGAACGCCAGGAAGAAGCCCCCATGCAGCTGCCCGAGCCCCTGCGCGGCCCCGCGTTCTCCTCGTACGCGCCGGACGAGGTCGGCTGGCTGCTCCAGGACCTCTCGGACACCCGCCTCGAAGCGCCCACGGAGGAGCGCGAGGAGGCGATACAGAGCGGGGGCGCGCACTACGCGGAATCGCTCCCCGTCGAGTACCAGCCCTCCGCCGCGTACCAGGAACTGTTCAAGAGCGCCCTCGCGGTGTCGGCCGCCCGCATCGCCCGCGCCGTGGGCACCGTCACAGAGACCGTCCTCGCCGAGCGCGGCCCGCGCCCGGTCCTCGTCTCGCTCGCCCGGGCCGGTACGCCGGTCGGCGTGCTGATGCGCCGCTGGGCCCAGGCGCGGCACGGCATCGACCTGCCGCACTACGCCGTCTCCATCGTGCGCGGACGCGGCATCGACGCCAACGCGCTGCGCTGGCTGGCCGAGCACCACGACCCGGCCGACGTCGTCTTCGTGGACGGCTGGACCGGCAAGGGCGCGATCACCCGCGAACTGGCCGCCGCAGTCGCCGAGTTCGAGAAAGCCGGGGGAGTGGCGGGCTTCAACCCGGAGATCGCGGTGCTGGCGGACCCGGGCGGCTGCGTGCGGACGTACGGCACCCGCGAGGACTTCCTCATCCCCTCCGCCTGCCTCAACTCCACGGTGTCCGGCCTCATTTCCCGTACGGTCCTGCGCGCCGACCTGGTCGGCCCGGACGACTTCCACGGCGCGAAGTTCTACCGCGAGCTGGCCGGCGCCGATGTCTCCGGCCTCTTCCTCGACACGGTCGCCGCACGCTTCGACGAGGTCGCGGACGCCGTGGACGCCGAGGTGAAGGAGCTCCTCGCCGCCGACCGGGCCCCCACCTGGGAGGGCTGGGCGGCCGTGGAGCGCATCAGCGAGGAGTACGGCATCCACGACGTCAACCTCGTGAAGCCCGGCGTCGGCGAGACCACCCGGGTCCTGCTGCGCCGCGTCCCCTGGAAGATCCTCGCCCGGCGCGGCGCCGGCCCGGACCTCGACCACATCAGGCTCCTGGCCGAGCAGCGCGGCGTACCCGTCGAGGAGGTCGACTCGCTCCCGTACACCTGTGTCGGGCTCATCCACCCCAAGTACACGCGCGGGGCGACCGGCGCCGACGGCAAGGCGGTGGAGTCCGCGTGACGGCCTCCCCGGTCACCCTCGTCGCCAGCGACCTCGACCGCACCCTCATCTATTCCTCGGCCGCCCTCCAGCTCACCATGGAGGACGAACGGGCGCCGCGTCTGCTGTGCGTCGAGGTCTACGACCACAAGCCCCTCTCGTACGTCACCGAGACCGCGGCCGGTCTGCTGGCCGACCTGACCGCCGCCGACTCCACGGTGTTCGTCCCGACGACCACCCGTACCCGCGACCAGTACCACCGCATCCGGCTCCCGGGCGCCCCGGCCGAGTTCGCGATCTGCGCCAACGGCGGCCACATCCTGGTGAAGGGCGAGTCCGACCCGGACTGGCAGCGGACCGTGGCCGACCGGCTCGCCGACGAGTGCGCCCCGCTCGCCGAGGTCCGCGCCCACCTCGTCGCCACCGCCGATCCCGCGTGGCTGGTCAAGGAGCGCGTCGCCGAGGACCTGTTCGCGTATCTCGTGGTCGACCGCGCCGAACTGCCCCCGGAATGGACGAAGGAGCTCGCCGCCTGGGCGGAGGCGCGCGGCTGGACCGTATCGCTCCAGGGCCGCAAGATCTACGCCGTACCGCGCCCGCTCACCAAGAGCGCGGCCATGCGCGAGGTCGCCCGGCGCACCGGCGCCACGCAGACCCTCGCCGCCGGTGACTCCCTCCTGGACGCGGACCTCCTGCTCGCCGCCGACCAGGGCTGGCGCCCCGGCCACGGCGAACTCGCCGACGCGGGCTGGAACGCCGACCACGTCGAGGCCACCGCCGAACGGGGCGTGGCGGCGGGCGAGGAGATCCTGCGCCGCTTCCTGCGGGCCTCGGAGGCCGGGTAAATCACGCGGGCGACCGTAGAGTTGTGCGATGACCAAGGGAAACTCCACCAAGATCACCGATGAGCTGTACGCGTACATGCTGGCGCACAACCCGCCCCTGGACGCCGTACAGCGCGAACTGGTCGAGACGACCTACGCGCGGCTGCCCGAGCACGCGGGCATGCAGTCGGCCGAGGAGCAGGGCCCGCTGCTCGCCTTCCTCGTCCGGCTGACCGGCGCCCGGCACATCGTGGAGGTCGGCACCTTCACCGGCTTCTCCGCCCTCGCGATGGCCCAGGCGCTTCCGGCGGACGGCCGGCTGATCGCCTGCGACGTCTCGGAGGAGTGGACGGCGTACGGCCGCGAGGCGTGGCGGAAGGCGGGCGTCGCCGACCGCATCGACCTGCGCATCGCCCCCGCCCTGGACACCCTGCGCGCGATGCCGGAGGAGCCCCACATCGACTTCGCCTACCTGGACGCGGACAAGGGCAACTACATCGCGTACTGGGAGGAACTGGTGCCGAGGCTGCGCCCGGGCGGGGTCATCACCACGGACAACGTGCTGTTCCACGGCCGCGTGACGGACTCGGACGCGACGGGCGCGGCGAAGGCCATCCAGGAGTTCAACGACCACGTCTCGGCGGACGCGCGGATGGACAGCGTACTGCTGACGGTGTCGGACGGGCTGACGCTGTCGCGCAAGCGGTAGCCGCCCGGGGGCGGCGGGGCTCCCGGGCGTCGGCGCGTCCGGCGGTGCTGGTTCAGCCGCAGCAGCCTCCGCCGCCGCAGCAGCCGCCGCCCCCGCCTCCCGTAGAGGGCGCGGGGCGGGAGCCGCCTGCCGTGCCGCCGACGGCGACGGTCGAGAGCAGCTTCACGGTGTCCTCGTGCCCGGCGGGGCAGGAGGCGGGAGCGGACGACTCGGCCATGGGGCGGCTGAGCTCGAAGGTGTCTCCGCAGGAGCGGCAGCGGTACTCGTAACGAGGCATGACGCCAGGTTATCGGCGCCGGGCCCCGGGCTGTCCACAGTGCGAGCGACCCAGGACCGTCCGAGGCGGACGGCGTCAGTGACTCCCGGCGCCGCGTTCCTCGCGGATGTCGGCGACGACATCGGCGGCGATCCGGCGCAGGCCCTCCGTCACGGTGAGGAAGTGCCAATAGTCGGGGTGGCGGTTCTCCAGGGCCGTGACCGCCTGGTCCAGGCGGGCCACCGCGTCGTCCAGCGGCCGGGCGTGCCGCGGCTCGGGCGTCTGGCGCCCGGCCATCGCGAGGCGCTGGGCGTCGCGGATGGCGAACCGGGTGCGCTGGATCTCCTGCTGCGGGTCCTTGGCGACGTCGTCGAGCCGGCGCAGACGGTCACCGGCGGCGGACACCGCCTCGTCGGTGGTGTTGAGCAGGGCCCGCACGGTGCTCAGCCGGGACGTGGCGTCGGCCCAGCGCTGCTCGTCACGGGCCTGGGCCGCCTCCTTCAGCTTCTCCTCGGCCCGGCGCACATTGACCGCGGCCTGCTCCGGCACGGGCTGGAGGTCCTGCCAGCAGGCGGCGGAGAACCGGCGCCGCAGCTCGCTGAGGACGGGCTCGACGGATGCGGACCGGGTGGTCAGTGCCTGGGCGCGGGTGCGCAGGGTGACCAGCCGGCGGTCGATCTCGGCGGCGCGCTCGGGCAGCTTCTCGGCCTCGGCCCGTACGGCTTCGGCGTCGCGCAGCACGCGGTCGGCGCGTTGCAGCGTCTCGGGCACGCCGTGGCGCCCGGCGCCCTGGTTGAGCTTGGTCAGCTCGGGGGCGAGGGCGGCGAGGCGGGCGGCGAGATCGTCCGCCCGCAGCCCGGACGCCCGCACCGAATCGAGAGCATTGCTCGCGCCGAGGAGCGCTTGTCGCGCGCGCTCGACGGCGGGGGCGAGCCGGGCGAGCTGCGTCTCGGCGCTCCCGAGGAGCGGCCCGAGCCCGGCGCCGAACCGGTCGAGCTCCCCCTTGACCCGTATCAGCTGCTCCTTCGCGGAGGTCAGCTCGGCCCGGGCCCGGGCCGCGACGGACGGTTCGAGATCGTCGCGGTCGAGGTCATGGGCGTCGACGGCGGTGATGTACGCGTGACTCGCCTCGTCGATGCGCCGGCCGAGCGCGGCGAAGTCGTCCACGGCCTTGCGGGCGGCCGGCGAACTGTCGACCGCGGTGATGGTCTCGATGGAGATCTTGAGGTCGCGCTGGGCGGTGTCCAGCTCGTAGAACGCCTCGGCGGCGGCGTCCTTCGCCGCCTGGGCTTCGGCCCGCTGCCCCTCACCGCGCCCACCGAACCACCGCCGGGTCCCGCCGCCGGTGACGGCGAGGGGGAGGGCGACGGCGAGGAGGGGGAGGGGCGCGAGGACGAGAAGGCACAGGTCACGCAGGCCGGTGGCGCGCGGGGCGGGGGTGCGCCGCTCATGGGGGTCCGGGGAGCGCGGCTCACTCGGGTCAGCGGCGTGCCGCTCACCTGGGCCGGGAACGGGCCGGGCGCCCGGATCCGCCCCCACCGCACGACGCCGACTCCGCTCCCGGACCGCTCCGGCGATTCCCGCCTGCGGCTGCGCGTCTGTCGCCGTCACATGCCTCTCCCGTGCCGTTCCGCCCCTGCCGGATACATTCTCCCACCAGTAGGGACGAACACAGGTGCCGGTTAGTTCACGGCGGGCGCGACGACCGCGCCGATCTCTCAGCCGGCGTGCCGGACGGCGACCCCGCCGTTGTCGCTGTGGGCCTTCACCACGTGCTGGCTGCTGTCACTGCGGGGCACCTTCACGTCGACGTGCCCGTTGTCGGCCGACGCGGAAACGGCGTACGAGGTCTTGCCGGCGGGCAGGTCGATGGCGATGCGCCCGTTGTCGCTGACGGTGTCCACGAGGTCGGGGACCCGGGTGAGATCGAGATCCACGGACCCGTTGTCCGACCGGGCCACCACGGACCGCGAGGAGATCCGCTCGGCGCGTACGGACCCGTTGTCGCTCTTCAGGTCGAGGGGCCCGCTGGAGTCCCGGACGACGACGCCGCCGTTGTCGGAGTACAGCTTGAGGGGGGTGGTGAACTTGGACGCGGTGACCTTCCCGTTGTCCGCGTCCACGGTCAGCGCGAGCCCACGAGGCACCTTCACCGTGTGGCGCGCCTCGCAGTTGCTGATCATCGCCTTGCACTTCACGCGGAGGGTGAGCGTGTCCCCCTCCAGCTTCCAGACGGGGTCCGGCCCGCTCCCGAGGACGACCCACCCGTCGACCCGCCGGGTCACCTGGACCTCGTCCACGTCGGCCGGGACGACGTCCACCACGGAGTTCTCCGCTTCGATGGTGAGGGCCTTCCCCCCGAACGCGAACGACTTGTGCTCGGCGGGCGCGTCCTCCGCGTCCGTGCTCCCGCACCCGGCGAGCGCCGCCACGAGTAGAACGGTGCCCCCGACGGCCACGAACGCGCTGCGATTACGGATGGTCATGGTGATCAGGTCCCCCTGGGCCGGCGCTGCGATGTGCCCCTACGGTAGGCAGCACCGCCCCACCCGGACGATCCGGACGGCTACCGTCTCCGGGGTGGGGCTATCCCCCGTAAGCCCACCCGAACCGATTGTCGACACGCCCCGCGAGCCATGTACCCTGTTCCTTCATCCACGGGTGCGTAGCTCAGGGGTAGAGCGCTGCTCTTACAAAGCAGATGTCGGCGGTTCGAAACCGTCCGCGCCCACCAGCCACAACGCCCCCGCAGCGAGCCGCTGCGGGGGCGTTGACGGCAGTTGGTGACGGCAGTTCGACGCCAGGGTCGTTCTGGGGGCGAGCAGTAACCTCTGCATCAGGCGGATCCACCCACCGTCCGCCTCGCCATCAGCGTACGGAGGTGCGACCCCTCGTCCCGCGCCCCAGCTTGAAGCCGCTCGTCGGCCTTCTCTATGACGGCGCCTCATCCGCGTTGCGGACTTCAAGGTCTTCCATCGTTTTCCGGGGAGGGCTCCACGCACCAGTCTTGTAGTCGATCAGCCTCTGCAGTCGTTCCCGAGGCCACTCGTCAAACGACTGCGCGGACCTCCAGCCGCAGGACGCACATTCGTCATGTAGCAGCGTGCCGAAGGCGCCCTCCTTCTCGATTACCTCACTGCTTTCTTTGACGATCTGATATGAGTCACACTTGGGGCAGCGCTGCTCTGCTGGCTGACTGTAATCGACCTGCAACAGGGAGAAAGTGCGGAGTACTTCGCGTGTTGCTCCCAGCACGATCTCTGCATCAATTTCCGAGGCGTCGACGTAGTGCTGCAGCCATACGGTGAGATCCCAAGTCCGCTCGCCGAGAGACTTGAAATATGCGCGGGGCTTGCTATTAGTGCTGAGGCTATTAGCGAAGATGGTAAACCATGCTTTGGCGTTAGCTACTTGCGGCTTTTCTTCGTGGATTCTAACCCAAGGTGCTTCGATGTTGTCTCGCACCAGAGCCAGTAGTGACTCACGGCATCTGATTCCTACCGCCTGGAAGTCTTCCGCCTCCTCGGCGGTAGCGAGGGCTTCAACGGCTCCAGCGTAGCGGCGCCAGGGCTTCCCGATGGTCTCTACTTGCTCTTCGTCCGGCTGTACCGCGAACTGTTCGCGAAGAACTGCGTTGAGGCCGAGGTGGTAGGTGAAAGCCTGATCTAGGCTTTTGAATTCGTCTTGCGGGTAGAGGTTGGTCATGTTTGTAATGACCCACCAGCGTTTACCGCTCGCCATCCGAACGTCGAAAAGGTCATAATTTTCGCGCGTCACTCTACGGCGACCAACTTTTTGTACGACGGTGACTTTGTCTCCGGATTCTGAAAGCGTTTGGGAGCTTACGTAGTCTCGGATCTGCCGTTCTTCCAATTGCTTGATCTCAGCCATGGCGGCATTGTGTCACCACGGCTAGCCAGTTGGCGACCTTTCCCTGATTCGCCCAGCTGTGGGCACTAGCCGCGAGCAGTTCTATGTCCTGCGGCCAGGGGAAACGCCCTCGCAGTGAGCTGCTGCGAGGGCGTTGAGGTAGTTCCTCACTCCGGTCGGCGCCGCCGCAGCAGCCGGTCCATGTGACCCATCGCCTCCCGTCGGTTGTCGTCAGAGACGTGGGTGTAGATGTTCATCGTGACGGCGATCTGCGAGTGGCCCAGGATCTCCATCACGACGCGCGCCGGCACACCGGCGGCGAACAGGAGCGTGGCGCATCCATGCCGAGCGTCGTGTAGGCGGATGCGGCGCAGTCCGGCGTTCTCAGTGATGCGTTCGAACGACCGGCTGAGATTCCTCGGCTCGATCGTTCGCCCGGTCCTGGTCGTGAACACGTAGTCGCTGTCGCGCCAGGCATGCCCCGCGTCGTGGCGCTGCGCGGTTTGACGGAGACGCTGCCAGCGCAGCGGCGCCACGCACATGAGCGGTACGGGGATGGCGCGCGTGCGGCGGTTCTTCGTGGAGTCTGCGTACAGCTCCTTCTGCACCCGCTGGATTTGGTTCCGCACGGTGAGCGTGCGGCGCTCCAGGTCGATGTCCGACCAGCGGAGCCCGAGGATTTCTCCTCGCCGCAGCCCCAAAGCCACGGCGAGCACGAACGCCGCGTACAGCGGGTCCTTCCTCGCGGCCTCCAGGAAGGTCGTCGTCTCTTTCAGGTCCCACGGCTTCAGTTCCCGCGATTGAACCCGAGGTGCAGGAACGAGCTTGACCACGTTTCTGCTGATCAGCTCCTCGCGGCATGCGGCCGTAAGAGCACTGCGGAGAACGCGGTGGGACTCCTTGGCTGTCGCAGCTGACGCCTGTGCCGTCACGGCTGTGAGCATGCGGCGTACGTCGGCCGCACCGAGGGTCTCCAGCCGTTTGGAGCCGATATGCGGGATCAGGTATCGGCGCACATGCGTCTCGTACTTGGCGTACGTCGTCTTCTTGCGGTCGTCCTTGACGAACTCCTCCAGCCAGTACGGCAGCCACTCGGAGAGCTTGGCGGATCGGGTGGGAGTCGGGATGCCCTGACGGTCACGCAGGACCAGTTCCTGCCTCTTGGTGTCGCACTCATCCCAGGTGCCGCCGTAGACGGTCTTGCGCTTTCGGGTGCCGTCGGGCTGGGGGACGTAGACGCGGGCTTCGTATCGCCCGTCCTTGCGCTGCCAGATGCTGCCGGCGCCGTTCGGGTTCCTCTTGCTTGCCATTAGGTGGCTTCCTCCAACTGGGTTTCCATGTAGGTGCGGAGAGCTTCGGCGGGCACCCTGCGGCAGCGGCCGATCGTGATGCTCTTTAGTTCGCGGGAGCGGATGAGGTCGT
This sequence comes from Streptomyces sp. NPDC097595, assembly GCF_044761525.1. Lineage (NCBI taxonomy): Bacteria > Bacillati > Actinomycetota > Actinomycetes > Kitasatosporales > Streptomycetaceae > Streptomyces > Streptomyces sp. NPDC097595. Next base: position 164,041 of record NZ_JBIWCN010000019.1, read on the forward strand.
AGACCTTGAAGCGGCTGAGGCGCAGGGCCTCCATGACCTCGGGAACGGTGAGGGCTTGATGCGTGGTGGGCAGGGCGGAACTCACTGCGGCTCCAAGAAGGGGGTGGCGGCGGCCATAGGCGCATCTGTCCTAGGTGCGGATTTCTGCGTCACAGCGTCACGAGCGTCACGCGGGCTGCTGACCTGCTGTTTTGTGTGACGCGGGGGTGTGGGTGTGCGTCATCGGTGCGTCACGGGGTGCGTCACGGCGTGATGCAGGTGACGCAGAGCTTTGCCGTCTGCGTCACGCCCTTAGCCGCAGGCCAGGGGGTGTTTTTGCCGTCCGCGTGACGCTGTGACGCAGAGCTTCCCTACTTAGGAAAAGGGAAGGGGTTCTGTAGTGGTGGCGGTGGCTCTCAGGGCTTGAATGAGGGGCCGCTTCGCGGCGCGACCTTTGGGCGGCGTTCCGCCGAACAGCAAGAAGAGCACCCGGGCGGGCGTGCTCTTCTTGCTTGTCCAGCGAAGCGGCGGTGCGGTCAGTTCATCTCCGGCTGCTCGTACTCGGGCGGCGCAGCGGCCGGCCGGGCCATTTCGAGGTAGCGGCCCTCCCGGGTGCGTCCGGAGTCGATGAGGACGCCCCGGGCGGCGAGGGTGGGCTGAAGGCGCTTGAGCCGGTCGGAGAGCACCTTGCCGGTGGTCGGCCACCCCTTGGGCAGGGGGCGGAGTCCGTCGCCGCTGTAGAGGCGGCTGAGGTGGTGCAGCCACTCGGTGGACGTCATCCGCTGCTCACTGCCGGGGGTGATGTCCTCGGCGTGCTTGAGGACGGTTTGCGCGAGTAGGTCACCTTCGATGACGTCGTCGTTCAGGTCGTCGTCCACGAGCAGGACCAGCGGCGGGAACACAGTGCCGGCCGGGGCCTGGAGACGGCGCTCCATCTCCGTGACGCCGCTCTCCACCATCTCGGTGGCCTGGACGACATGGTCATCGGTCGGCCCCTGGATCAGGACCGTGGCCAGGCCGTCGAACATGGCCCAGTCCCCGGCCCCTACAGATCCGCGATCCGGTACTCCACCGACTTGTCCAGCGCCAGCCACAACGCGAGGGCGCGCAGAGCGGCGGTCTTGCCCTGGTTGGACAGGCCCGCGATGAGGAGGTGGCGCTGATACAGGCTCAGCGCTGCGGCGTCCCCGCGCAGATCCTGACCCCAGGGGGCTTTTCCCTTGGCGTAGTCGGCGGTCAGGGTGTCGTCGGTGACCAGCGGGGACGGCCCGATGGGCTGGTCCAGGGCGCCGCTGTCGGCGATCCAGAGCCGGACGGTGCGGGCGGCCTGCGGGATCGTGATGAACACCTCGTGCTCGTGACGGGCAAGGTTCTCGGCGAGCTTCCGACGCCGGTTGTGTACCTCGTTCGTCGCCACCCCCGAGGGCAGGGTGACGTCGACTTCGACGCCGGGGGACCGGGATTCACGCTGAGTGGCTGGTGAAGGACGGCTACGACGTCGCTCTGGTAGACCCGGTGCCCCGTCACGTTGAGGCCGCGTCGGCGGTCTGCCCAGCGGTCGTAGGGGACGCGCGTGCCCTGTGCGAGCCAGACGACAGCTTCGACGCCGTGCAGCTCCTCGGGCCGCTCTACCACTTGCCCGACCCCGCTGACAGGCAACAGGCGCTGGCGGAAGCTTCTCGTGTCGCCAAGCCCGGCGGACTGTTCGCTGCCGCCGCGATCAACCGCTATGCGTCGCTCTTCGAGCATGTTACGTACGCTCACCTGCACACGGAACGAATCCAGGCGTCCGTCACCGAGATCTTGGAGACGGCTGTTTACGACGGCGTGCGGGGATTCACCTGTCGTACTTCCACCGAGCCGAAGAGCTCGTGACGGAGCTGGTCGCCGCAGGTCTCCAGGATGTGCAGGTCTTCGGTATCGAGGGACCTGCGTGGTCCCTCGTCAAGGCGGCTGAACAACAGCCGGGTGACGGGCCCACGGATGACCTGATCGCCTCTGCGATGGCTGCAGCGCGGATGGCAGAGCCGTACCCAGAGTTGCTTGCTGCCAGCTCTCACCTACTGGCTGTTGGCAAGGCTCCAGTTGGCATTAGCATGTGATCTATTGGCGAACTGTGAACTAGGGGGGAGTGCATGGTGTCTAAAATTAAGAATCTTACATTGCGAAACTTTCGGGGCATCTCGACGAGAGTGGATCTGAGTCTGACATCCAGCCAGGGAAAGCCGGTCTCGGTGTTGATTCTCGGAGACAACGGCTCCGGAAAATCTTCTTTGGCTGACGCTTTTGAGTTTTGCTTGCGGGGGAGAATCAGTAGGAGAGGTAACGCTGGTGTTAAGGAGCGTCGGGAGGCGCGGAACTTGTTGCTTCCAGGTAAGGCCCCTCTGGTAAGTGTCGAGCTAGACAATGGGAAGAAATTTTTTCGAGGGCAGAAACAGTTTTCTGGAGGGCAGGATAATCTAGAATCGGCATTCGGTGAAAGGCTAGGCGACTTCGCTCCTGGGTACGCGCTGTGTCCTATCGTTCTCAGTCGTTCGGACATCGAAGTTTTTTGGAAACTAGCGCCTGGGGAAAGAATGCGGTTCTTCTTTGACTATCTGCGGGACAGTGCATCTCATGCCGGGTATATCGCCCTGGATATCGAGCGGAATCAGCAAGAGTTGAGGGACGTGCGAGCGGATCTGCTGGAGGCGCAGATCGGGCTCGCAGTTGCGGCGAAAATTCCTGTATCGGGAATCCGCACTCGAACCCTTATCGGGTTTCAGCGCTGGCGGAATAAGGAATTTCCCCGACAGCCTGAGCGGGAGCGCCGCAGAATGCGGACGCAGAAGCGAATTCAGGCTGCGCTAGACGAGCTTGAAACGCAAATCAAGCTGACCGCCAAAATCAGGCAGCACATCGCTTCTCAGAAGCGGCAAGCTGGATCTGGCGACCTGGCGCCCCCCGTCCTCTCTGCTGACATCCCGGAACTTCTGAGAAATATCACGAGTCAAGTCTCGGATGATTTTTCTGAGATTTCTGGGCTTGCGCATATCAAGAGAGTGCAAGTCTCCACTTCGAAGCAAGGGGATGGCCTCGACATCTTCTGCATCCTCCCTTCTGGGAGGAAGGTGGACCCGGTGCAGGTCCTGAGTGAAGGTGCGCTAGATCTCCTCGCTCTGCTAATCATGTTGGGTGTCACTCTTGAATGTGCGAAGCGAGGTCAGAGTCGTTTTGTGATTCTGGACGATGTGTGGCAAAGCGTTGACGCGGTCCACCGGAACTCCATCCTTGACTTCATTTTTGAGAAAAGATTCAAGGACTGGCAGTTGGTAATAACGGTGCACGATCGCCTGTGGGCGCGATTGGTGGAAGAGAAGGCTAGAAAGCGCAACTTCCCGATCAAGACCGTCGAGATTTCTAGTTGGTCCGCCGAATATGGTCCGGTGCTAACTGACACATCTTTGTCCACAGTCTCACAGCTAAAGGAGATGTTGCTTAAGTCCGCCCCTGAGTCACTCTGTGCTTATGCTGGGAGATCGCTGGAGGAGTTGGCAAACAGGCTGTCTATGGCGATGCGCGTATCAGTTCCTCGTGCACCGGGTGACCGCTACACTCTTGAAGACCTCTGGCCTGGAGTTTTTAAGGGAATCAATAAGTCCGCACTACCTGAGGGCTTGAAGGAGGCGGCCAGGAAGGTAAATGAGATCTACGCCCTGCGCAATATTTACGGTGCGCACTACTCGACTTGGGCCGAGTCAATGTCGAGAATGGAAGTGGAGAATTTCGCTTCATTTGTTATCGATCTTTGGGAGCGCGTCCACTATGCGACCTGCGGTCAGTCGATCGCCCAAGTTTATGTCAAGAGGGAGAGGGCAATTGATTGGCCATGTGGGCACAATGATGCAGGCGCCCTCCAAGGGTGCATCGGGTCTGTGTAGGGCGCCGGGTTCTAATACAAGAACCTAGATTGCGTAGAACGTCAGGACCCGTGTCCGCTGACGAACCGTCTCCGGTCAAAGGTTGACCCAGCCAGCGGGCTCGGTGGTGACGGCAACAGTTGACGGCAACGTTGCCGCACGACGGCAGACCACGGATGGTCGTGGCGGCGCCCGGTGTCGGCGCAGAAGGCGCAGAGCTGTGGTCTTGCCGCTGGTCGGCCGAACTTACAAAGCAGTTGTCGGCGGTTCGAGGCCGTCTGCGTTCGGCGTGGCACCAGCATTGGCCTGGGCTGGAATCTGCTGTCGCGGCTTCATCAGCCTGGCGCATCTCGGCCCCCATCGACCTCGCGTGGTGGGGGCAGGCTGCTTGCTCGGCTATGGACGCGCTCCCTTCGACTGCCGTCCCACCTCAATGCCCCCTCTGGCGCAGAGTATTTGGTCGGACACTGGAGTGGTGCTCTGCTACGCCATGGGTCAAGACTTCGGTTCGCCGAGGGCTGTGCGGAGCCAATCCAGTGAGTCCTGGTCCAGGAGTTCGGCGGCGAGGCGCTGGCCGGTTTTGGTGACGAGGCGGGCTCGGCTGTTGTCGATCCAGCGTTGGGCGTTCTCGTAGCCCTGGGCCTTGTACTCAATGCCTTGGAGCAGGCACTCCAGCTTGTCGGCATCGCGGGCGCAGATGGCCTCCGGTGATTCCTTGGCTTCGTACTCGGCGACGACATCTTGGATCGCTGACGCCAGGGCTTCGGGCATCCCCGTCGTCTGGTCGGCGGTGACTGCTTGTGGGTCGCCGGCCGGGGCGTACTTCTTCCCTACGTAGTTCACGTCGCCGGTACGGGTCTCCTGGGTGTCATGCCATACGGCGAGAAGCGCGGCCTTGGCCGGGTCGGCGCCTTCGAGCTTGGCGATGAGCGAGGCGATCAGCGAGGTGCGCCACGAGTGCTCGGCCACGCTCTCCGGGTCTTTGACGCCTGCCATCCACCAGCCGGTTCGGCGGGTGTGCTTCAGCGTCCCGGCCTCGAACAGGAAGCGCCCCACTGCGGACAGATCGTCAGTCATGCCCGTCTCCTCTCACGCCTCGGCAAGGCGGATCGCGTACCGGATTCCTTCGAGCTCCCGGCGTGCCTGCGCCGAGAGCTCTCGGTCATCCAACATCACGGGGAGCGCTGCGCGTAGCTCATTGATAGTCGCGCTTCCTGGGCGAAGCAGGTTGGCGCGGACAGAGAGCAGGGCCCACAGGGTGTGGACGTTCAGGTCGAAGAAGCCCTGGCTCGGGGTCATGCCTCGCACTAGGTGACGCATGAGCTTGTCGCCCGGCCATGGGCCAGGGTTCGTTTCGGCAATGAAGTCGTCGGACAGTTGGAGGTGTGGAGCCTCGCCGAGCCAGTACGCCCAGTAGTTGAGGTTTGCCGCCTCACCCGCGTCGTTGTCTGTGAGGCTCGTCCGGATGAAGTACTCCATGCGATCACGGTCGCCCTGCCTGGCGGCGACGGCGGCAACGGAGCGGGAGTTGAGCCAGCCGGTGAGCCACCCGTCCGGGCGCTCCATGCGTTGCTGCCGGGCCAGCCATGCGGAGGTGTCCGGTGCGTCGTCGTAACCGGCCAGATAGAGGGCTTGGCGGCGGAGCAGGAAGTCGTCGTCGCCTCGCGCCTGTTCGGCGGTTCGGCGCATACGGGAAAAGAAGCGACGACGGTCGTCAGCGGGGAGTTCGGGTCCGCGTGGCACAGGGCCGCGGCGAGGTCGGGGCGGGTCGGGCAGATCCCTGAGCGGGGTGGGGGTCTCGCCGTTCAGCGGCCAGGACAGTACTTCGACCAGGTCTCGTTGCATCACCCATGCGCCGATGGGGCTGGTACCGGCAGGACTCTCCTCGTCGAGGGTGCTCGCCAGAAGGACGTCCGCCTCCATGGCTCTTTCCAGAGCTTGCAGCAGAGCAGGCACGCTGCCCAGATGCAGGAGCTGGTGGCGGTACACGAGCATCTGTCCGACCGGTACGGCAGTCAGGGGCCGACGCCCGGACTCCCATCCGGCGACCGTGTCGGCAGAAATGCGGAGCCGTTCGGCGAGAGTGTCCTGGGTGTGCCCCAACTGCTCGCGGATCAGGCGGAATACGTAGCCGGAGATGACGCCGCTGCGGCTGCGCGGTGCCGTTCCCCGACTGTGGGTCAGGGCGGTCTGTGGGCCAGCTTTCATCGTGTCCCCCTTGATGGCCGGCCGCGGTCGGGTACCCGTACCCACGGTCAGTTCAAGCGGCGGTCTGCGCTGCCTAACGTCTGGAGTGCAGTAACGCCCAGACAACTCAGCGTAGTGGAGGGAGTGGCCCGTGGGCCCCATTCTTCGGCGACCGCGGCGGGAGGATCCCCCGGTGATGACGATCAAGGTGTACGAGGTGGACCGCGCCACCGGGGCCCGGAAGGTGTTGCGCGAGACGGAGCAGGTCGTGCCGGTGGCGGAGCCGATCTGGTCGTCGGCCATGGCGCCTTGCGAGTGCCCGCGCTGCACCAACGGCATCGCCTCATGACCGCCGCCGCCCGTGCCACCACGGACCAGGCGTACAAGACGTGGCTCGGCCACACCTTCACCTGCGCTGCCTGCCGCGTCGGCACGGCATGTGCCACAGCCGTACGTCTTGGGCGTGCATGGCGGAAGGTACGAGCATGAGGTGCGCCAACTGCGGTCGCGCGCTCACCGAGGAGTCGGCGCTGCGGTACCCGATCGACGGAGCCAGTACTGCCGGCCGCACAGTCGTCCTGTGCAAGTTGCTGTGCCGCCGCTCCCCGACGCACCCGCGCACGTACCCGACGCGCTGATCTACCCGTTGGGATTCACTCCGCCTCGACCGTTCCTTCCTTGCCAGGACAGCGGTCGAGGCGGCCCATGCGTCACCCATCCGAGAGACGAGAGGCACGACCATGAATCACAGCTCGTCATCCGAAAGCACACGTGGGCCGCTCTGAGACCGATTCGGGCTCTGCACACCTACCTCTGCTGAGGCAACAGGAACGCCCGACACCCGACATCGCCGTAGTGGGAAGAGGATCTGCCGGGGCTGAGACACGCTGCGTGACCCGTCGGACGGGTGAGGCCAGGCCAGGCCGGTCGGTTACCCGAGTCGGGTGATCTCCTTCGGGCCGTAGCAGGCGGTGGAATTTCCCGTGGTCAGGGCCCAGTAGCGGTCGCCGTAGGACCAGTGCCACCATTCCGTGGGGTAGTTCACCAGCCCGGCCGCCGCCAGTGCGGAGCCCAGGAGCCGCCGGTTGGCACGGGCCTCCTCGCTGATGTTGGCGGCGTGGGTGTAGCAGGCGCCCTCGCTCTCCTCCGGGTCTGCGTTCATCCTTGTGCCCAGGTCCAGTTCGTTACCAGCGGCGTCGGCCAGGGTGAGGTCGACGGCCGCGCCGGCGCTGTGCGGGGCGATGTCGGGCGGTGACACGTACCGGCTCGCTGCCGAATGGATCTGCTGGGCGGACCATTCCGGGTGGACAGCCCGCAGTTGGCTCGCGTACTCCTCGAAGTACTCCCGCTGAAGGGAAGGGGGCCGGTATCCCTCGACGAACAGCAGCCGCAGGTCTTGGGGAAGCCCCGCCTGGGCCTTGAGCAGCCGCTCCAGTACGCCTTCGCGCAGGTAGGCGAAGGAGTTCGCCGGGTCCTGCTTGCGTGCGTCGACCAGCAGCGAACCGGTGGTGCGCACGTCCACCAGGCGTTCCCCGCACTCCGAGACGGGAATGGCGGCGACCTTCGGGTCCGACATCAAAACGATCTCACTCATGATGTGATCATCTCGCATACCTTCGACACGGTGGTCTCACCGAGAGTCGGTAGGTTGCTCCTGTCGACCTACTGAGTGTGGAGGGGAATGTGCTGATCACCGTCGCGGATGTGGAAGCCGAGGCTGAGCGGATTGCCGCTTATGTGGTGCGGACGCCGACCGTGGCCAGCCCCGGGCTCTCCGCGTTCCTTGGTGCGCCGGTCACCACGAAGCTGGAACTGCTTCAGCGCACCGGATCCTTCAAGGCGCGGGGCGCTACGGCGAAGCTGCTTGCGCTCAGTGCGGCCGAGCGTGCCGCGGGGGTCGTCGCCGTGAGCGGCGGCAATCACGGCATCGCGGTCGCGGAGATGGCCGGTGCGCTGGACATCAAGGCGACCGTCGTCATGCCCCGGTCCGCGCCCGGCCGCTCCGTGGAGATCGCCGAGGCCGCCGGGGCGAGTGTCATCCTCGCCGACACCATGGGCGGCGCCTTCGCCCTCGTGGGCGAACTCCGTGAGTCGGGGCTTACGTTGGTCCACCCCTTCGACGACCCCGTCGTCGTCGCGGGCCAGGGCACGGTCGGGCTGGAGTTCGCGGAGGATGCCGGCGAGCTCACCGACGTACTCGTCAGCATCGGTGGCGGCGGGTTGATCGCCGGTGTCGCGGCCGCGCTGCACGCGCGCCGTCCGGGTGTACGGATCTGGGGCGTCGAGACCGAGGGCGCGCGGGCCATGTCGGAGGCCCTGGCCGCCGGAGGGCCGGTGCCGGTCGAACTGTCTTCGATCGTCTCGACGTTGAGCGCCCCGAGCGCCTCACCGCTCACGTACGAACACGTATCGGCCATGGTCACCGACGTCCTCACCGTGACCGATGCCGAGGCCGTGCAGGGGACCCTCGACCTGGCCGACCACGCGAAGGTCTGGGCCGAGCCCGCCGCCGGATGCCTGCTGCCCGCGGCACGCCAGGTGCTGGAGCGCGTCGGGGACGGCGCCAGGCTCGGCCTGGTCGTCTGCGGCGGCAACGCGACCACCGCCGATGTGGCCGCCTGGGCCGAACGGTTCGGGCTGCGCTGACCCGGACCGCACGGGCGCACAATGGCCGGATGACGCTGACGATCTGGGTCGATGACTGGCAGATGCAGTGCTGCGGGGAGCCCTTCGAGCCAATCCCGTTGGGGCTGATGTCAGTTGTTGAGGTGCACTGCCGTTGCAGGCACTGCCGTGTGGCGCGCGCCTCAGGCGGCGGGGGCGGCGAGTGGGAGGGGTTCGTGGCGGTGCCAGATCAGGTAGCGGTCCTCGCGGCGTAGCTCTGCCGAGCCCCATTCGGCACGCATCACGCCTTCGTGCATCGAGCAGGCGTAGGCGACCAGGACCAGCCGGATGTCTTCCGGGAGGAGTGCGAGGTCGGGGTGGGCTTCGGGCTCTTCGAGTTCGTCCAGGCCCAGGTCGAGCATCTGTTGCCTCGGCTCCGGGCCGTGGCGGCGGATGAGTTCCGCACGGAAGCCCGTCGCTCGGCGCAGGCGGGCCGCCGTGACCGGGACGTCCTTCTTCGCGTAGCGGATCGGGTAGATGACGTGGCCCGAGACGATGACCACGGTGCGGCCTTGGAGGCGTACGGCGGAGGCGTCCGCCAAGTGGGCCAGGCCAGCGGCCAGTTCCTCGTACTGTGCGGCATACAGGCCGTGGCCGTACGCCTCCAGGGTCTGGGTGTGCACGCCCTCGTGTCCGCTGCGCGCCCTGGTGTGGGCTCGTAGGAGGCAGGCCGGAATCAAGTCCGACAGTTCATCGGCCGCGTCACTGAATGTCGTACGTGCCCACTCGCTTGCTGAGCCCACGAAGTGCCGCCCCTCCCTGATCAGCGCCGAAACGACGAGCAGTAGTAGGTGAACGGTGCGGTCTCGCGACGATGCGCGCAAGTGGGCACGTGCGACATTCGGCTATGCGGCCGATGAACCGGCGGAGGGGTATGTCCCGCCGTTCGCGCTGCCGTTGGTGCTGGGGGGAGTGGGCCGGAGGCCCTCAGGCCGACGGTGACGTGTGGGCGTACCACGTCTCCGTCTCGTTCGGCGGCAGTACGCGGATGAGCTCCGCCTGGCCCGGCAGGTGCGGGAAGAAGCGGTCGGCGTTCCAGGTGCGTGAGTAGGACGGGTCGTCCAGGACCAGCAGGCGCCGGTCGTCCACCACCGGGATGTCGTCCGGCAAACCCTCGTTCCAGATGCGGGTGCCGTCCGGGGCGAGGAGTTCGAAGCAGCCGGTCGCCACCGCGTCCGATTCGCTCTCGGCGGGCTCGGGGCTCGTCGCCAGGCGCACGCTCTCCGGGGAGGGGGCCGTGCCGGGGACGTGGCCGCCGCCCACCAGGACATGGGCGAGCAGGGTGTGGAGCTGGAAGTTGTCGCCGATGCCGGCGATACGTATCTCGAAGGCCGTCCCGGTCGGGCGGTGGAGCGCGATCACGGGTTCGTCGTCGAGCACCGCCAGGGCGTACGACAGGCACTTGAGGTCGTGCCGATCCAGGGCCTCCACCGCGCGGCAGAGCGGGAGGAGGTCCGAAGCGTGCCGGCGGCGTACCTCCGTGCTGCGGCACAGCACCGCGAGGGCGGGAGGCTGCCACTGCTCCAGGGCGCACCAGGCGAGGGCCAGGCGGGTCGCCTCGTACGTGTCGTCCCCCAGCCGGGCCAGGAACACGTCGTCGATCGACTCCTCGTCCGGGACCGGGAGTTCGCCACCCGTCGCCTTCCAGCGGCGCGCGAACTCCGCCGCGTCCAGCAGGTCCCGGCGGACGCCGTCCAGGATCGGTTCCGCGCAGGCCAGTGGGTCGGCGCCGCGCTCCACGCAGTAGCCGGCCGCCATCGCGAGCATCGGGCGCGGGCCGGTCGGCGGGAAGGCGGGGAGCAGGGCCGCGAGGCGGGGTCCCGCGTCGACGCACTCGGCGTCCGACGCCGACTGCGCGCTGTTCATCACGGCGTCGAAGGCGCCCCCGGTGCGGTCGCCGTCGCGGGCGCCCACCGCCTCTTCCAGGTCGGACACGGCGGCGGTGAGGCGCGCGGCCCCCTGCTTCCTCTTGAAGATCACGGGCACACCTTAGGGCGTGCCCGTCACGCCTCCTCCGCCCGGGCTGCCGTGACCAGGACGGACAGGGACGAGCGGGTTTCCTGGAGTGCGGAGATGCGGTCGTCCAGGCCTTGGAGGTGCTGTTCCAGGGTGTCCAGCTTGCACAGGGCCACCGTGCCGTCCTGCCGTACGCACGGGAGCAGGTCGCGGATCGTCCGGGTTGGCAGACTCGCGTCCAGCAGGGAGCGGATGCGGCGGACCACGGCGGGGGCGTCGGCGTCGTAGCGGCGGTGACCGCCCGCGAGGCGGTGCGAGGCGAGGAGGCCCTGCTCCTCGTAATACCGCAGCAGCCGGACCGAGGTGTCGGTCTCCGCAGCCAGATCACCGATCCTCATGTGGCGCACCTCACACGCTCCGGGGCCCGCGGGCTCTTGAACCTCACATCGGTGTCAGATTCTAGCGTGGGGGCATGACACAACAGATCGCCAACTCCCTTGCCCTTTACGGTTTTCTGCGGCCACGTCCGGAATGCGCCGACGAGGTCCGGCGTACGCTGTCCGCCCTCGTCGGGCCCACCCGGAGCGAACCCGGCAACCTGGCCTACCACCTCCATGAGCAGGAGGACGGGCGGTTCTTCCTGTACGAGGTGTGGCGCTCGCGGGAGGACCTGGACCGGCACAACGCCCTGCCCGCGCTGCGTGCCTTCCTCGACAACCTGTCGACCTTCCTGGAGGGTCCGCCCGAGGTGTACTTCGACACCATGATCAGTCCGTACGCGGACTCCGCGGAGAGCGCTCCACTCGGTACAGTCCCCAGGTGACCAGCGAGCCCGAACCGACGATTCCCGAGATCACCCGCACCGACTGCGCGCGGTGTGGCACCGAGGTGCACGGTCTGGCCGGGCGGTACGCGTGTGCGCTCTGCGGGTGGGTCAACCACTACTCGGAGGGGCACGAGGAGCTGCCCGGCCTGGACGCGGACCCCGATCACGGGCGGCGGTAGGGCGCGTCCGAAACCGGATGCCTTTCCGGCGTGCCGCCCCTACCCTGCCGGGATGACTGACGCGCGTGCTGGACTGACGACCACCGACGACCAGGGCGCTTCGCCGCTGCGGTTGCCCGCTTTCCGGCGGTTCCTGCTCGCCCATCTGGTCTCCGCGACCGGGTCCGCGATGGCCCCCGTGGCGTTGGCGTTCGCCGTGATCGAGCAGGGCGGGGGAGCGCGGTCGCTCGGGATCGTGCTGACCGCCAACACCGTGCCGGCGCTGGTCCTCCTGCTCGTCGGCGGGGTGCTGGCGGACCGGGTCTCGCGCAGCCGGATCCTCTTCCTCGGCAACCTCGTCGCGGGGGCCGCGCAGGCGGTCGTGGCCGTGCTCGTCGCGACCGGGGCGGCGACCACCGCCGCGATCAGCCTGTGTGCGTGCGCCTCGGGGGCGGCGGCCGCGTTCACCACGCCGGCGGCCCAGGGGGTCGTGCCCCGGCTCGTACCGCCGGAGCGGCTTCAGCAGGCCAACGCGCTGGTCCGGGTGCCCCGGAACGCGGTCAAGGTCGTCGGTCCCGTCGTCGGCGGGTTCGTCGTCGCGCTGACCGGGCCGGCCTGGGCGCTCGGGTGGGACGCCGTGACCTTCGTCGTGGCCGCGCTGCTGCTGGCGGGGCTGCGGCTCGCGGGGGCGGTGTCCGCCGGGGGGCCGGGGGCGGTGTCCGCCAGTGGTCGGGGCGCTGGGATCGTGGCCGATCTGCGGGTCGGGTGGGCCGGGTTCAGGTCCCGGGTCTGGCTCTGGAGTTTCACGCTGTCCGGTACGGCGGTCGTGGCCGCCTGGCTGGCCGGGTATCAGCTGCTCGGGCCGCTCGTGGCGGACCGCAGCTATGCGGGCGCCGGCTCCTGGGGGCTGGTGCAGGGGGCCTTCGCGGCGGGGCTGCTCGCGGGGACGTTCGTCTGTCTGCTGTGGAAGCCGCAGCGGCTCGTGCTGGTCGCCGTGGTGACGAGTTCCGGACTCTTCCTGCCGTTGGCCGCGATGGGGCTCGGGCTGCCGCTGGTCTGGGTGCTGGGGGCGGCCTTCGTCGCCGGGGCGGGGATGGACGTGGCCATCGTCGCCTGGTCCACCGTCATGCAACAGCAGGTCCCCGACGAGGAGTTGGGGCGCCTCAACGCCTTCAACTCGTTGGGGGAGCAGATCGCCATCCCGGTCGGCTACCTCCTGGTCGCGGCCGCGTCCGCGTACTGGTCCAGCGGGCACATCCTCCTGGTGTGCTCGGCCGTCATCCTCGCCGCCGGGGTGGCCAACGCCTGCGTACGCGATGTGCGGTTGCTCAGACGGCGGTGAGGTGACGCCTGAATCCCTCCGGCCGGACCCCGGGGCGTCGGTGGCCGTCGCGGCCGGCGTGAAGGGTGCGACGGCCGCGAGCGGGGCGAGCTACGACGGGCGGCCGCCCTGAGCTGCGACGGGAAGGGCCTTCCCCAGGCGGGCCAAGGGGGAGAGCGCCATGAACAGCGGGGAGAGGGCGAGCGCGACCGCCGTGACGAGGAGGCTCGGGCGCAGCCCCCACGTACCCGCCAGGAAGCCGCCGAGCAGGGAGCCGAAGGGGGTGAGGCCCATCCCCGCGAAGTTGATCGTCGCCACCACCCGCGCCTGGATGCGGACCGGCGTGACCGCCTGCCGTACGGACATCACCGTGACGTTGACCAGCTGGCCGAACGTACCGAAGACCAAGTTGACGGCCATCAGCGCGGGCAGGACCAGGGGCCCGGAGCCGTGCAGCGCCGGTACGCCGAGCATCACGCCGTCCGCCAGCACCGCCGACCCCACCAGCACCACGCCGTACCCCAGCCGCTCCGGCAGCCTCGCCGCGAGCACCGACCCCAGCACCGCCCCCGGGCCGGTCGCCGCGAGCGCCAGGCCCACCTCGGCGCCGGACAGGCCCAGTTCGCGCGGCAGGAACAGCAGATAGACCGTCATCAGCGCGGCCAGCGAGAACTGGAACAGGGCCGACGCCAGCCCCACCGCACGCAGCGCCGGGTGCCGGGCCACGAAGCGGAGCCCTTCGTGGATGCGCCGCAGGACCGGCGCGGGGGCCCCGGCGGGCGCGGGCACGCGTTCCGGGCGGCGGATGCGGCCGATCGACAGGGCCGACAGCACGAAGAAGCCCGCACCGGTGACGACCGCGAGCAGCGGCGAGAACACCGACATCAGCGCCCCGCCCAGCGCCGGGCCGCCGATCCGCGCCGCCGACCTGCTGCCCTCCAGCGCGCTGTTGCCCCGCATCAGCAGCTCGCGGTCCACCAGCCGCACCAACGACGCCTGGTACGCCACGTCGAAGAACACGCTCCCCACCCCGAGCAGGGCGGCCACCACGAGCAGGACCGGCAGCCCGAGCACACCGAACAGCAACGCCAGGGGCACCGCCGCCAGGGCCAGCGCCCGGCCGAGGTCCGCCGCGACCATCACCGTACGGGTGCGGCGGCGGTCCGCCCACGCGCCGGCGAACAGCGACAGCAGCAGGATCGGCGCCTGCTCCACCGCGCGCAGCAGGCCGAGCGCGCCCGCGTCGGCGTGCAGCGTGACGACGGCGACGAGCGGCAGGACGACCAGGAGCGCCTGCTCGCCGAACTGGGAGGCGGTCTGCCCGGCCCACAGGCGCAGGAAGTCGGAGTCCCGCCGGAGGGCGGGGGAGGGGATACGGGAAACGGGATGCACGGAGGCCCCTTCGGGCTGCGGACGGCAAGGCTCCGCCGCCACCGGGCACCCAGAGGTGTGCGTCGGCGGTCCGGCGGGAAGGGCTCGCTGTGCCGCGCTCGGAGGCAGCACGCGATGACGGGTCGTTCTACGGCGTCAGCGCGTGCGAGGGCTACCGGGCAACTTCCCCTCCTCGGGTCGTCGGTCAACCCTCGGGTCGTCGGGCGATCCTCAGGTCGTCGGTCGGTGGGAGGTTAGCCGCCCGGCGGGACGGGGAACAGCGGATTTCCGCCGCCGCCGCCGCCGCCGTCGCCGTCGTCCGGCGCCTCCTCGCGGGCCAGCTGCCGGAAGCACTCCCGTAGCCAGGCGTGGGCCGGATCGGCGTCGTGGCGCGGGTGCCAGGCCATGCCGAAGGGGAGCGGCGGCAGCGGGAAGGGGATCTCGAACGTCCGCAGCCCCAGGGTTTCCGTCAGCGGACGCGCCCGCGAGGACGTGAGACCGACCAGGTCGCTGCTGAGCAGGATGAACAGGGACGACGGCAGGGTGCCCACACTGGCCACCACCCGCCTGCTCAGGCCGAGTTCCGCGAGGGCGGTGTCCACCGGGCCCGCTGTCCGGCCGCGACGGGACACCGTCACATGGTCGGCGGCGGCGAACCGGTCCGGGGTGATCTCCCCGTCCAGGAGCGGGTGGCCCGGGCGCACCACGCCCATCATCCGGTCGGTGTAGAGGTGTTCGCGGTGCACCTCCGGGGAACGCGTGTCGAGCACCCCCACCTCCAGGTCGGCGGCGCCCTCGCGCAGGAACGGGCCGTCCACATGGCTCTCCATCAGGAAGCGGAGCCGGACGCCCGGCGCCTCGCGGGCGATCCGGGCGAACAGCGCGGGGCCGGAGATCGCCGCCAGGGTGTCCTGGGCCAGCACCGTGAAGGTCCGCGACAGGGCGCGCAGATCCACCTTGCCGCCCGACAGGAACAGCCCGCGCGCCCGCTCCACGACCGCGCGCACCTCGCCGTGGATGGCCAAGGCGTGCGGGGTGGGCACCATCGTGCGCCCGGCGCGCACCAGCACCGGATCGCCGAGCGCCTTGCGAATGCGGCCGAGGGTGCGGCTCATCGCGGGCTCGGACAGATGCAGCCGGGCGGCGGCCCCGGAGACGCTGCATTCGTCCAGGAGAACGTCCAGGGCGACCAGAAGATTGAGGTCAAGGCCGGATTGCGTCACACGCATACATCCCTTGTCGAAGATGCATTGGAAAGCAAGTCGCGCCAACTCTACGGTGGAAGCACATCCCATCCACCACGGCTCCCAGGAGGAGCGTTGTCCCCGTATGCCCAGATGCCTCCGCGCCTTACCCCGGCCGCCCGGTACGCGCTCTGCGCCTGTGTGCTCGTCGCACAGGGCATGGTCGCCGCCGTCAACCTGCTGATCCCCCAGCTCGCCGCCTCCGTCCTGCACCCTTCCTCCAGCGAACTGCTGTGGTCGGTCGACGCGTACGTCATCGTCTTCGCCGGGCTGCTGATCCCGGCCGGCGCGCTCGGCGACCGCTTCGGCCGCAAGGGTGCCCTCCTCACCGGACTCGCCCTCTTCGCGGCGGGCGCCGCCACCAGTGCGCTCGCCACCGTCCCCGCCGTGCTCATCGCCGGACGCGGGGTGTGCGGGGCCGGGGCCGCGCTGATCATGCCCGCGACCATGTCGCTCATGATCACCCTCACCCCGCCCGCCCGCAGGTCCCAGGCGCTGGCCACCTGGACGCTCGCGGCCGGACTCGGCGGCCTCGCGGGCAACGTCGGCGGCGGCCTCGCCGGACAGTTCGCCACCTGGCGCGCCCTGTTCTGGGCGATGGTGCCGCTGGCCGCGCTGCTCGCCCTCGTCGTCGCCCGCCTCACGCCCCGCAGCCCCGAACGGAGCGACTCCGCCCCCGACCCGCTCGGTTCGCTGCTGCTCGTGGCCGCCCTCACCGCCCTGGTGTACGGGATCATCGAGGGCCCGCCGCAGGGCTGGGGCTCGGCGCGGGTGCTGACGGCCTTCGGCCTCGGAGCCGTACTGCTCACTGTGTTCACCGTGCACGGGCTGCGCGCCGCACGACCGCTGCTCGACCCCCGGATCTTCGCCTCTCCGGTGGTGCGCGCCGGGACGCTGGGCATCGCCACCGCCTTCTTCGGGCTGTTCGCGCTGTTCTACGTCAACTCCCAGTACCTCCAGTACGTGAAGGGCTTCCCGGTCGGCCTCGCCGGGGTGGCGATTGTGCCGCTCACCGTCGGGATGGCCGTCATGCCGAAGTTCGGGGCGCGCTGGCAGGACCGGTACGGCATCCGCCCGGTGGCGGGCGGCGGGCTCGTGCTCATCGGCCTCGGGCTGCTCCTCGTCTCGACCGCCGACGGCAGTACCCCGTACGCCCTGTACGCCGTGTACCTCCTCGTCATCTCCGCCGGTACGGGGCTCTGCGCGCCCGCGCTGACCTCGGCCGTCGTCGCCGGGCTGCCCGCGCACCGCAGCGGCCTCGGCTCCGGGCTCAACACGGCGGCGCGCGAGATCGGGGCGGCCCTCGGTGTCGCCGTCGTCGGCACCGTGCTGGCCTCCCGGGCCGGCGGCACCGGGGCTGCCCACGCCGCCGCCTTCGCCCCGGCGATGTCCGACGGGCTGCGGGTCGCGGCGGCGGTGCTCCTGGTCGCCACGGTGTTCGTGGTCCTGGGGACGTCGGGGCGGCCGCGCGGTGCGGCGGAGGAGGCGGGGAGCGAGGACGGGGCGGAGGCCGGAAGCGTCACCCGTACGGGTGTTTCCACGTAGCCGTGCCGGGAAGGGCGGCGCAAGGTCGGTCTGACCTGTACGTTCCACGCCCTTGGAGTCCTCATGGCACAGACCGCGCCCCCGCCGGGCACCCCCTCCTCGTCCTCGTCGCCCACCGCCCCGCGCCCGGGCGACGAGAACCCCTGGGCGTCCGGCGGGGTCATGTTCGCCGGTGTGCTGCTGATGGTCGACGGGGTGCTCGACGCGATCAAGGGCATCGCCGGCATCGCGTCGGACGACGTGTACGCACGGATCAACGACTACGTCTTCAAGTTCAACGTGACGGCCTGGGGCTGGATCCACCTCGTCCTCGGCATCGTCATCGCGATCGTCGGCTGGGGCATCCTCAAGGGCTCAGCCTGGGCACGCGGCGCCGGTGTGGGGCTCGCGGCGCTCAACATGATCGCCAACTTCATGTGGCTCCCCTACCAGCCGGTCTGGGCGGTGGTCTCCCTGGCCATCGACACCTTCGTCATCTGGGCCCTGTGCACGGCACGGAAGCCGGTCGTCTGACCGGCCGCTCCGGCGGGCTCCGTGCCGTTGATGCTCCTATTGCTGTCAAGCGGCTTGGAGCCATTCACGGTAGGCGTGAGTGAGGTCGTCGTTCCTGCTGAGTCCTCTTTCGAGCCTG